>NZ_JBHSRI010000006.1:0-73538 GCF_042658845.1 Paenisporosarcina macmurdoensis | reverse complement strand
GAGTGACTTCGTCACTCGCCCCCACTCTATTTTTTCCAATCATTCTGCGGAGGGGATTCGTCCTTTTCTCCCTGAAAATCCGGAAGCTCACAGTTAAGATCGTCTGGTTTATTAAAGAATAGATATTATCTATAAGTAGATATTCGACCGAAGATGATATTTCGGTCTCCTTCTTCTTACTTTATTTCAGACCATTCTTTAAAGTCAGCAGTGACACTCACTATAAAGAAACAATAAACGGTGGGAGACGTAGACACAATTGCTTCTAATCAACACTCACAAATATGGAGGGATTCCTACGTCATCACTCTTTTTTCCTACGTGAACCTCGATTTTTACAACTGAGCCATCGCTCAGCTATTATATGTAAAAATAAATGCCAAATGGGGCTGCTCTCCTTGCTCCACAGCCTTTCCTGTGGTTGCAAGGGGACACTTTGGATGGAAGAAATGACGTTTTCAGACGTCGATGGCGATTTTTCAGACGTGAACCCTGTTTTTTCAGACGTCATCTTCTTTTTTTCAGACGTCAACCCCAAAAAGTCAGACTGAGCAACCGCTGAGTCTGACTCAATCAAAAAATATACGTTTTAAAATATTCATCTCCATACTAAAAAACTACCACGAATACTAGGCTCGCAGTAGTCCCAAATTATATACTTATCTTTTAAGAAAAACCGGGCAAAGTGACGCCCGGTCCTTTTAACAAGAGTAACCATAGTAGTCTGTTGATTTCCGCTACGGCGGACGCTTTTCGCGGGCATGGCTTCAATCAACTCATATAGATAGCAACTACGATTATAGGTTAGTTCTACTCTAGCTTAACTTAGAATCATTTATTCGTGTCTTCGCAAAAAGCATTTGATTGATTTTCTTGTTGGTTACTACACACTTCATGGATTGTAGTGTAAGGCGGCGTGAAAACATCTGCTCCTGCGGTTACTCGTCGCAAAGATATTGGACGAATTACAGTTCGTCCAATATCTTTCCAGCGGGATCAGCGGGACAGGTGAGACCCCGCAGATCGCGAAGCGATTGAGGAGGCTCACCGCCCGCCCCGCGGAAAGCGTCCGCTTGAAACGGAAATCAACAGTATTAATGAATCAATCTTTTGTCCCTTAAACACTGGGTTTATGGAACTAAAATTATATATAACGCAAAAAAAGACCTTGCCAGCGTCCCGGCAAGGTCTTTTGAAATTGTTAATTATTTAGTGATAGTAGCAACTACACCAGCACCAACAGTACGTCCACCCTCACGGATAGAGAACTTAGTACCTTCTTCAAGCGCGATTGGAGCGATAAGAGAAACTGACATTTCAATATTGTCTCCAGGCATAACCATTTCAACGCCTTCAGGTAAGTTACAAACACCAGTTACATCAGTTGTACGGAAGTAGAACTGAGGACGGTAGTTAGTGAAGAATGGAGTATGACGTCCACCCTCTTCTTTTGAAAGAACATAAACTTCTGCTTTAAATTCAGTATGTGGAGTGATTGAACCTGGTTTAGCCAATACTTGTCCACGTTGGATATCTTCACGAGCTACTCCACGAAGTAGAGCGCCGATGTTGTCACCAGCTTCTGCATAGTCAAGAAGTTTACGGAACATTTCAACACCAGTTACGATAGTTGATTTTGGTTCTTCAGCGATCCCGATAATATCAACAGGATCTCCAACTTTAATAGTTCCACGGTCTACACGACCAGTAGCAACTGTACCACGACCTGTGATTGAGAATACATCCTCAACAGGCATCATGAATGGCTTGTCAGTTTGACGTTCTGGAGTTGGGATATAAGAATCAACAGCGTCCATTAATTCAACGATTTTTTCTTCCCATTCTTCTTCGCCTTCTAATGCTTTAAGAGCTGAACCTTTGATTACTGGAATGTCGTCGCCAGGGAAATCATAATCAGAAAGAAGATCACGAACTTCCATTTCTACTAATTCAAGTAATTCTTCGTCGTCTACCATATCACATTTGTTCATGAAGACTACTAAGAAAGGAACACCAACTTGACGTGAAAGAAGGATATGTTCACGAGTTTGTGGCATCGGGCCATCAGCAGCAGATACTACTAAGATTCCGCCATCCATTTGTGCAGCACCAGTGATCATGTTTTTAACATAATCGGCATGTCCAGGACAGTCAACGTGTGCATAGTGACGAAGTGCAGTTTCATACTCAACGTGAGAAGTGTTGATTGTGATTCCGCGCTCTTTTTCTTCAGGAGCGTTATCGATTTGTGCGTAGCTCATTGCAGTACCACCAGAACGTTTTGCAAGAACTGTAGCGATTGCAGCTGTTAAAGTTGTTTTACCATGGTCAACGTGACCAATTGTACCAATATTTACGTGTGTTTTAGAGCGATCAAATTTAGCTTTACCCATTATAGAAGTCCTCCTCAAAATTATAATAATTAGTTTTAAAATAAATGATGAGGGACTAGTACCCCCATCACTCAATGCTTACAAAATAGTTATACAAGATAAAAAGTTAATATTCAATAATTAACCTTTATTTTTTTTGATAATTTCTTCAGAAATTGATTTTGGCACTTCTTCATAGTGATCAAAGTGCATTGAGAACACACCGCGACCTTGCGTGTTAGAACGCAATGAAGTTGCATAACCAAACATTTGTGCAAGTGGAACCATTGAACGTACTACTTGCGCGTTTCCACGAGCGTCCATACCTTCAACACGTCCTCGACGTGATGTAATGTCACCCATGATATCACCAAGGTATTCCTCAGGGATAACTACTTCTACGCGCATGATAGGCTCTAGAAGTACCGGGCTACATTTTGAAATTGCGTTTTTAAGTGCCATTGAAGCAGCAATTTTAAACGCCATCTCATTCGAGTCAACATCATGGTAAGATCCGTCAAATAGACGAGCCTTGATGTCAATAAGTGGGTATCCTGCAATTACACCATTGTTTAAAGAGTCACGAAGACCTGCTTCAACAGCTGGGATGTATTCACGAGGAACACTACCACCGACGATTCCGTTTTCGAATTCAAAACCTTTTCCTTCTTCGTTTGGAGAGAATTCAATCCAAACGTGTCCGAATTGACCACGTCCACCAGATTGGCGAACGAACTTACCTTCAACAGAAGCTGATCCACGGAATGTTTCGCGGTAAGAAACTTGTGGCGCGCCCACGTTAGCTTCAACCTTGAATTCACGACGCATACGATCAACGATAATATCAAGGTGAAGTTCACCCATACCAGCGATGATAACTTGGCCAGTTTCTACGTCAGTGTGAGCACGGAAAGTAGGATCTTCCTCTTGAAGTTTTTGTAAAGCTTGACCCATTTTATCTTGGTCAGCTTTTGACTTCGGCTCTACAGATAACGAGATAACTGGTTCTGGGAATACCATTGACTCAAGGATAACAAGGTGTTTTTCGTCACATAATGTGTCTCCAGTAGTTGTATCTTTAAGACCAACTGCTGCAGCGATATCACCACAGTATACTTCAGCAATTTCTTCACGAGAGTTAGCGTGCATTTGTAGAATACGACCTACGCGTTCACGTTTACCTTTTGTTGAGTTTTGTACGTAAGACCCTGAAGATAGAACACCAGAGTAAACGCGGAAGAATGTTAATTTACCAACGTAAGGGTCCGTCATAACTTTAAATGCTAATGCAGAGAAAGGTGCAGAATCCTTAGGTTCGCGTAAAACTTCTTCTTCAGAATCCGGAAGTGTACCCATCATTGGCGGTACATCTGTAGGAGCTGGAAGATAGTCGATTACTGCATCTAACATCATTTGTACACCTTTGTTTTTGAAAGCAGTACCAAGAACTACAGGGAAGAATTCTACATTAAGCGTACCTTTACGGATAGCAAGTTTTAATTCTTCTTTTGTAATTTCTTCAGCATTAAGGTATTTCTCCATTAATGCTTCATCAAACTCGGCAACTCCTTCAATTAACTTCTCGCGCCATTCGTTTGCAAGTTCGATATGTGTTTCAGGAATTTCTCTCACTTGGATGTCTGTTCCTTCATCATTACCAAAGAAAATTGCATTCATTTCGACTAAGTCGATAATCGCTTCGAAGTCGTCTTCAGCACCAATTGGTAACTGAATCGGGTGTGCATTTGCTGCTAAACGATCAAGGAGTGTTCCTACAGAATATAGGAAGTCAGCTCCGATTTTATCCATTTTGTTTACGAAAACAATACGTGGTACGCCGTAAGTTGTAGCTTGGCGCCATACTGTTTCAGTTTGTGGTTCAACACCAGACTGTGCATCAAGAACCGTTACAGCACCATCAAGTACTCGTAGTGAACGTTCAACTTCAACAGTGAAATCTACGTGACCAGGAGTATCGATAATGTTTACGCGGTGACCTTTCCAAGCAGCTGTTGTTGCAGCAGAAGTGATCGTGATTCCACGCTCTTGCTCTTGCTCCATCCAGTCCATTTGTGAAGCACCTTCGTGCGTTTCACCAATTTTATGGATACGACCTGTGTAATAAAGGATACGCTCAGTAGTTGTTGTTTTACCAGCATCAATATGAGCCATGATTCCAATATTTCTTGTATTCTCTAAGGAGAATTCTCTAGGCATGTTGTATTTCTCCTTCCATTATTAGAATGAGTAGTGGATGAAAAATCCTACCAGCGGTAATGAGCAAACGCTTTGTTCGCTTCCGCCATTTTGTGCATATCTTCACGTTTCTTAACAGAACCACCAGTGTTGTTAGAAGCGTCAAGAATTTCATTAGCTAAACGCTCTTCCATTGTTTTCTCCCCACGAAGACGAGAATAGTTTACTAAGTAACGAAGACCTAATGTAGCACGACGTTCTGGACGAACTTCGATTGGTACCTGATAGTTTGTACCACCAACACGGCGGGCTTTAACTTCAAGTACTGGCATGATGTTTGCAAGAGCAGCTTCAAATACTTCTAAAGAATCTTTACCTGAACGTTCTTGAACAAGTTCAAAAGCTCCATAAAGAATTTTTTGAGAAGTACCTCTTTTACCATCCACCATTAATTTATTGACTAAACGAGTTACAAGTTTTGAATTGTATATTGGATCTGGTAACACGTCACGTTTGGAAACAGGACCTTTACGAGGCATGTGTTTTCCTCCTTTCGAAAAAATCTATGATTTTATTTTGTATTAACGGTTATTAGCTTTTTTTAACTTTAGGGCGTTTAGTTCCGTATTTAGAACGGCTTTGCATACGGCCAGTAACACCAGCTGTATCAAGAGCACCACGTACGATATGGTAACGTACACCCGCTAAATCTTTTACTCGTCCTCCACGGATAAGTACAACACTATGTTCTTGTAGGTTATGACCTTCACCCGGGATATACGCAGTAACCTCTAGTAGGTTAGTTAAACGTACACGCGCATATTTACGTAGCGCTGAGTTTGGCTTTCTTGGTGTCATTGTACCAACACGTGTACAAACCCCACGTTTTTGCGGTGAATTAACGTTTGTTAACGTTTTTTTAGAGCTGTTATACCCTTTATTCAAAGCAGGTGAGTTTGATTTTACAGTCTTGGATTTACGAGGCTTACGTACCAATTGGTTAATTGTAGGCATCGATTATTCCTCCCTTCTTCTGATCGTTGTAATACCACACATCCAGGTGGTTCATTTTTGGGTAAAAAACAAAGTCTTTGTGTGTTCACACACAAAAACTGTTACACAGTAATTGCAACAACTGCTGCACCCACTTGAAGTCCGCAGGCTTTACCAAGTTCTATTCTAGACTCTACATAACCAATCTTCACACCGTTTTCTTGTGCTGTCTGAATAGCAGGTTGGGTGATTCGACTGTCAGCATCACGAGCCACTAAAATTTCTTTTACAAGGCCACCATGGATTGCTTTTACTGTTTGCTTAGTCCCGATGACGGTTTTCTTCGCCTGATTTACTTTTTCATAAGACATTTTGCATATCCTCCAAAGACCCAGACCTTCAACTATCAACCTTAAACATGGTATCATTCATAATTTTTTCTGTCAACCTGTTTTTGTTGAAAAGCATAGCAGACCGAGATAGATCGACTCCGATGTTGGAACAACGAATGTGCGATTAAGCCTGTGAAGCTAGACATAAATACCGGGGGGTTATTTAATTAACCCCACCGGATTGAAGCAAAATATATTTATTCAGCGCTCACTGCTACTTCAGTTTCGTTTTTCTTTGCATCAACAATCTTGATTTGACGGTAACGTTGCATACCAGTACCCGCAGGAACGAGTTTACCAATAATAACGTTTTCTTTCAAGCCAAGTAGTTCATCGCGTTTCCCTTTAATTGCCGCGTCAGTTAACACACGCGTAGTTTCTTGGAATGACGCTGCCGATAAGAACGATTCTGTTTCAAGTGAAGCTTTTGTAATACCGAGAATAACTGGGCGACATGTAGCAGGGATTTTCCCACTTAACACGGCTTCCTTATTCGCTTCTGCAAATTGGTGAATGTCTAGTAATGAGCCAGGTAATAGCTCAGTTTCGCCAGCCTCGATCACACGCACTTTACGAAGCATTTGGCGAACCATTACTTCGATATGTTTGTCACCGATTTCAACACCCTGCATACGGTATACTTTTTGAACTTCTTTCAACAAGTAAACTTGTACTGTTGAAACATCTTTAACTTTTAACAATTCTTTTGGATCGATTGAACCTTCTGTTAATACTTCACCGCGTTTAATTTGATCATCTAATTGAACTTTCAAACGACCATTATACGGAGCAAGGTATTTACGTGTTTCAACGTCACCTTGAACTGTAATTTCTTTTTGACCTTCACGAATTTCTTCAATCATAGAGATAACTCCAGTAATTTCAGAAATAACCGCTTGACCTTTCGGGTTACGAGATTCGAAAATCTCTTGGATACGTGGAAGACCTTGTGTAATATCGTCTCCAGCAACACCGCCCGTATGGAACGTACGCATTGTTAACTGCGTACCTGGTTCACCGATCGATTGGGCAGCAATAATACCAACTGCTTCTCCAACTTCAACGTCTTCACCAGTAGCTAAGTTAGTACCGTAACATTTTTTACATACCCCGTGTTTCGTGTTACATGTAAATGCCGAACGAATTGTAAGTTCTTCGATTCCAGCATCCAAAATAACGCGAGCTGCGTCTTCTGTAATTAAAGCATCTTTCGCCAAAATAACTTTTTTGGTTTCTGGATGGTAAATTGTTTTACGTGTATGACGACCAACAATACGCTCGTCAAAACCTTCAATAATTTCTGTGCCATCCATTAATGCGCCAATCAATAAGCCACGGTCCGTTCCGCATTCATCTTCACGAACAATAACATCTTGAGCAACGTCAACTAATCGACGTGTTAAGTAACCTGAGTCAGCAGTTTTAAGTGCTGTATCCGCAAGACCTTTACGAGCACCATGTGTCGAGATGAAGTATTCAAGAACTGTTAAACCTTCACGGAATGATGATTTAATTGGAAGTTCGATAATACGACCGGCTGGATTGGCCATCAAACCACGCATACCTGCAAGTTGAGTAAAGTTGGATGCGTTACCACGCGCTCCAGAGTCACTCATCATGAAGATTGGGTTTAAATTGTCTAAGGATTTCATTAGTTTTTCTTGTATTACATCCTTAGCTGCACTCCAATACGAAATAACACGATCATAACGTTCTTCTTCTGTAATCAAACCACGACGGAATTGCTTCAGAACTTTATCTACTTTATCTTGAGCTTCGTCTAATACTAAACCTTTGTCTGGAAGTACCACGATATCTGAGATACCAATTGTAATACCAGCACGAGTTGAATATTTGAAACCAAGGTTTTTCATACGGTCAAGCATTCTAGACGTTTCAGTAATATGGAAACGTTTAAATACTTCTGCAATAATGTTCCCAAGAATTTTCTTCTTGAAAGGTGATACAAGTTCCTCTTCGGCAATATGTTTTCTTATATTAGTCGTAGTTGGAACAAAATATTTAGACGGCGTTTCAACTTGAAGGTTGAAGTCCGTAGGTTCGTTAATGTAAGGGAAAGTTTCAGGTAAAATTTCATTGAAAATCACTTTACCTACAGTTGTTAATAACAACATTTTGTTTTGTTCTTCAGAGAATGTTTGGTTATTCAATGAACCTGCTGAAATGGCAATACGTGTATGCAAATGCGCATGTCCGTTTTGGTATGCAATTAATACTTCATTTGGACCATAGAATGTAGAACCTTCTCCTGTTGCACCTTTACGCTCAAGTGTTAAGTAATAGTTACCTAAAACCATATCTTGAGATGGTGTAACAACTGGTTTTCCATCTTTAGGATTCAAAATGTTTTGTGCAGCTAACATTAGTAAACGAGCTTCTGCTTGCGCTTCTGCTGATAAAGGAACGTGAACTGCCATTTGGTCACCATCGAAGTCAGCGTTGTAAGCTGTACATACCAGTGGGTGAAGACGAATTGCACGACCTTCTACTAATGTTGGTTCGAAAGCTTGAATACCTAAACGGTGAAGCGTCGGTGCGCGGTTTAATAAAACCGGATGCTCCTTAATGACGTCTTCCAATACATCCCAAACTTCTGAATGCATACGTTCAATTTTGCGTTTCGCACTCTTAATGTTGTGAGCTAAGCCACGTTCAACAAGTTCTTTCATAACAAATGGTTTGAATAATTCAATTGCCATTTCTTTTGGAAGTCCACATTGATACATTTTCAAGTTTGGACCTACAACGATAACCGAACGACCAGAGTAGTCAACACGTTTACCTAGTAAGTTTTGACGGAAACGACCTTGTTTCCCTTTTAACATATGAGAAAGTGATTTCAATGGACGGTTACCTGGTCCAGTAACTGGACGGCCACGACGACCATTATCAATCAATGCATCAACAGCTTCTTGTAACATACGTTTTTCGTTTTGAACAATGATACCTGGCGCGCCAAGATCAAGTAAACGTTTTAAACGGTTATTACGGTTGATAACACGACGATATAAATCATTTAAATCAGATGTAGCAAAACGACCACCATCTAATTGCACCATTGGACGAATTTCTGGCGGTATTACTGGAAGGACATCTAAAATCATCCAATCAGGTTTGTTACCAGAGTTACGGAATGATTCAACTACTTCAAGACGTTTAATGGCACGTGTACGTCTTTGACCTGCAGCGGTTTTAAGTTCTTCTTTCAGCATTTCAGTTTCTTTTTCAAGATCTAAATCTTGAAGAAGACGCTTAATAGCTTCAGCACCCATTGCAGCATAGAATTTCTTGCCATATTTTTCACGGTATGCACGATATTCTTTCTCAGACAATAGCTGCTTACGTTCAAGCGGTGTATTTGCAGGATCTACAACTACATAAGAAGCAAAGTAAATGACTTCTTCTAAAGAACGAGGAGACATATCAAGAATAAGTCCCATACGACTTGGAATTCCTTTGAAATACCAAATATGTGATACAGGAGCCGCTAATTCAATATGACCCATGCGCTCACGACGTACTTTTGAACGTGTAACTTCAACGCCACAACGATCACAAACAACGCCTTTATAACGAACACGCTTATACTTACCACAATGACATTCCCAGTCCTTTGTTGGACCGAAAATACGTTCACAGAACAAACCATCTTTTTCAGGTTTTAGTGTGCGGTAGTTAATCGTTTCAGGCTTCTTCACTTCACCATACGACCAAGAACGAATCTTGTCTGGAGATGCTAAACCAATCTTCATGTACTCAAAATTATTAACGTCTATCAAGGAGCCTACCTCCCTTAGTCTGGGTCTTTAAAAGAATTTATCCACTTAGCTCAGGCGGATAACTTTTATCGAAATGGAAATGCGGGCAGGTATGGAGGCCTGCCCTTATTTCTTAACATGTTTTTATATATACCGTATCGGCAGCCTTTATTCGGCTGTACCTACTGGCACTCCGTCCGTTGTTGGCAGGATATTTAGTGCATCAGTTGGGTGAAGATCGTCTTCTTCATCCAAATCACGCAGTTCAATTTCTTCGTCGTCGATGGTTAACATCTTAACGTCCATACCTAAACTTTGAAGTTCTTTTATTAATACTTTAAATGATTCTGGAACACCTGGTTGTGGTACGCTCTCACCTTTAACAATGGCTTCGTATGTTTTCACACGACCCACCACGTCATCGGATTTCACAGTCAAGATTTCTTGAAGTGTATAAGCAGCACCGTATGCTTCAAGTGCCCAAACCTCCATCTCACCGAAACGTTGTCCACCGAATTGTGCTTTACCACCAAGCGGTTGTTGCGTAACAAGAGAGTAAGGTCCAGTTGAACGTGCATGTAATTTATCATCAACCATGTGGGCTAATTTAATCATATACATAACACCGACAGATACACGGTTATCAAAAGGTTCACCAGAGCGTCCGTCATACAATGTTGTTTTACCATCACGGTTCATACCAGATTCTTCCATCGTGTCCCAAACATCATCTTCATTGGCACCATCAAATACTGGTGAAGCCATATGAATGCCAAGTTTACGAGAAGCCATACCTAAGTGTAGCTCTAATACTTGACCGATGTTCATACGAGATGGAACGCCTAGAGGGTTAAGCATGATATCTACTGGAGTACCATCAGGCATGAATGGCATATCTTCTTCTGGAAGAATACGCGAGATAACACCTTTGTTACCATGACGTCCAGCCATTTTATCTCCAACAGAGATTTTACGTTTTTGAACGATATATGCACGAACGAGTTGATTCACACCAGGTGGAAGCTCATCGCCATCTTCGCGATTAAACACTTTAACATCCAAGATAATTCCGCCGGCACCATGAGGTACACGAAGGGATGTATCACGAACTTCACGTGCTTTTTCACCAAAGATTGCATGTAATAATCGTTCTTCAGCAGTTAACTCAGTAACCCCTTTAGGCGTTACTTTACCTACTAAGATATCGCCATCGCGAACTTCCGCACCAATTCGGATGATTCCACGCTCATCAAGATTACGAAGCGCTTCTTCTCCTACGTTTGGAATGTCACGAGTGATTTCTTCAGGTCCAAGTTTTGTATCACGAGATTCTGACTCGTATTCTTCGATATGCACAGAAGTGTACACATCGTCTTTTACAAGACGTTCACTCATGATGACTGCATCTTCATAGTTATAACCATCCCATGTCATGAATGCCACAAGTACATTACGTCCAAGTGCCATTTCTCCACGTTCCATAGATGGACCATCAGCTAGAATATCAAGAGGATTTACGCGATCGCCAACCTTAACGATTGGACGTTGGTTGTAACTCGTCCCTTGATTCGAACGAAGGAATTTTTGTAATTTATATTTTGTTAAATCGCCTTTAACTTCTTTGCCATCGATTTCTTCAATGCGACGAACTCGAATTTCTCTCGCTTCTACATGCTCAACGATACCAACAAATTTAGCAATAACGGCAGCTCCAGAGTCACGCGCATTCACATGTTCCATACCTGTCCCTACAAAAGGAGCTTCAGGGTTTAATAACGGAACTGCTTGACGTTGCATGTTCGCACCCATAAGGGCACGGTTGGAGTCATCGTTTTCTAAGAATGGGATACAGGCTGTTGCAGCAGAAACTACTTGTTTCGGCGAAACGTCCATATAATCGATTGCACTACGTTTGAATACCGTGTTATCACCACGGAAACGACCAACAACTTCTTCATCAGTAAATTGTCCATCGTCATTTAGACGTGCATTAGCTTGCGCTACTACATAATTATCTTCTTCATCAGCAGTTAAATAGTCGATACGAGCTGTTACTAAACCTGTCTCAGGATCAACGCGACGATAAGGTGTTTCAATGAAGCCAAATTTGTTCACTTTCGCAAAACTAGAAAGCGAGTTAATTAGTCCAATGTTTGGACCCTCAGGCGTTTCAATCGGACACATACGACCATAGTGAGAGTAATGAACGTCACGTACTTCAAAGCCAGCACGTTCACGTGTTAAACCACCGGGTCCTAATGCCGATAGACGGCGTTTGTGCGTCAATTCAGCAAGCGGATTTGTTTGATCCATGAATTGAGACAACTGAGAACTACCAAAGAACTCTTTTATAGAAGCAATAACCGGTCGGATATTGATCAATTGTTGTGGCACGATTGATTGTGTGTCGTTGATAGACATACGCTCACGTACTACACGTTCCATACGAGAAAGACCAATACGGAATTGATTTTGTAATAACTCTCCTACTGAACGTAAACGACGGTTACCTAGATGATCGATGTCATCCGTGTTTCCAACGTTGTAAAGCAGGCCGAAGAAATAACTAACAGAAGAAATAATGTCAGCAGGTGTGATGTTTTTAATCGCATCTTCAATGTAAGCATTGCTGATAACATTGATTTCTTGTTGAGCTTCATTGTTTGGAGCAAAGATTTTGATTGTTTGTAACGTGATATCGCCTTCTAATACGCCACCGACTTGAGAGATTGTTTGGAATCCGATACCATTTTCAAGATGTGGAATTAAACGGTCGAGTAAACGACGGTCAATCAATGAACCTTTTTCCGCTAAAATCTCACCAGTTTCTGGGTCAACAAGCGTTTCAGCCACTGTTTGGTTAAACAAACGGTTTTTGATGTGCAGTTTTTTGTTCATTTTGTAACGACCTACATTTGCTAAGTCATAGCGTTTTGGGTCGAAGAAACGTGAGTACAACAGACTTTTCGCACTTTCAACTGTTGGCGGCTCGCCTGGACGTAGACGCTCATAAATTTCAAGCAACGCTTTGTCTGTGCTTTCCGTATTATCTTTTTCAAGAGTATTACGCAAATATTCATTATCGCCAATAAGATCGATAATTTCTTGATCAGAACCGAAACCAAGTGCACGTAAAAGAACCGTTACAGGCAATTTACGCGTACGATCAATACGACAGTAGACTACGTCTTTCGCATCAATTTCAAATTCTAACCATGCACCACGGTTTGGAATGACTGTTGTTCCAAAACCTTTTTTACCATTTTTATCTGTCTTATCATGGAAGTAAACACTTGGTGAACGAACTAACTGAGATACGATTACGCGCTCAGCACCGTTAATTACGAAAGTACCTGTTTCTGTCATGAGTGGGAAATCACCCATAAAGACATCTTGTTCTTTCACTTCATCTGACTCTTTGTTATAAAGACGTACTTTTACGCGAAGTGGTGCCGCATAAGTTACATCTCGTTCTTTGGATTCGTCGACTGGATACTTAGGATCTCCTAAAGTATAATCGATGAATTCAAGTGAAAGATTACCTGTGAAATCTGTGATTGGAGAAATGTCTCTGAACATTTCACGCAAGCCTTCTTCCAGGAACCATTCATAAGATGCTGTTTGAATTTCTATTAAATTCGGAAGTTCTAGCACCTCTTTAATACGCGCAAAACTTCTACGCTCGCGGTGTTGTCCATACTGAACTAGTTGACCTGCCAACTCATTCACCCCTCAATAAAGCAATATTAGGACTTTTCGGCACACCATATTTAGTGTATGATGTCGAAAAGACAAAAAGAAAACGAGTTCTATAAGAGCTCATTTTCGGTTAAACACATTTATTCTTGGTAAGTATACCCACTTACAAAATAGCTTTATACAAAAGGGCACACGACCGCAAAATAATATTTTTGCATTTTATTATAATATCATAGCGATTTTGTCAAGTCAAATAATCATTTGACCTTCTTGGCCTTAATGATCCAGTAACCTCTTACCTTATCGACTACTTCAACTTGACCGAAAGTTTCTTCTAATCGATCGAAAGTTGATGGAGCTCCTTGTTTCTTCTGAATGACAACCCACAATTCTCCACCCACACATAACTTCGTATAGGCATCTATATAAAAACGAAAAATCGTTTGTTTCCCAGCACGAATAGGCGGGTTTGTTAAAATTGCAGCAAAGTCAGTTTCAGTAACTTCGGTAAATCCATCACTTTCATAGATTCGTACATTTTGTACCCCGTTTACTTCCGCATTTTTGCGTGAAAGCTGCACTGCACGTTCATTAATGTCAACCATGTGAATTGTACGATTTGCATCAGATTTGGCAATGGACAACCCAATAGGTCCATATCCACACCCAACATCTAACACTGGTCCTTCAGTTACTGGCATTACAAACGCGTCAATTAAAACACGGGAGCCAAAATCTACTTCGCTTTTACTAAAAACCCCTGTATCAGTTTCAAATTGAAACATTTCATCACGCAGTGTAGCACTCCATGACTTAGGCTTACTTGCTGTTTGAGGTTTTTTTGAATAATAATGATCAGCCATTCCGGGCACCCTCCAACCTGTCAACTAAATGAAGAAAAAGCCCGCCGATAACTGACGAGCTTTCCAAAAACTATTAATAGAAATTATTTTACTTCTACTGTAGCGCCAACTTCAGCAAGCTTAGTTTTGATTTCTTCTGCTTCTTCTTTAGTTACTGCTTCTTTAAGAGCTTTAGGAGCGTTGTCTACAACTTCTTTAGCTTCTTTAAGACCTAAACCAGTGATTTCACGAACTGCTTTGATTACTTTGATTTTTTGATCTCCTACAGTTGTAAGGATTGCATCAAATTCAGTTTGCTCTTCTTCAGCAGCAGCACCGCCACCAGCAGCCATAGCCATTGGTGCAGCAGCTGTAACGCCAAATTCTTCTTCGATTGCTTTTACTAAGTCGTTTAATTCAAGAACTGTCATACCTTTGATTGCTTCAAGGATTTGAGTGTTGTTCATTGTATTTTCCTCCTAATAGGACTATTTTTTTGTTTGGGATATACCCAGGGTTAAAGAGTTAAGCCGTGTAACGAATTACGCGCCTTGCTCTTCTTTTTGTTCTGCAACAGCTTTTGTTACAAGTGCAAAGTTGCGCATTGGAGCTTGTAGAACGCTGAGTAGCATTGACAACAAACCTTCGCGAGAAGGAAGTTCTGCTAGAGCTTTAATATCATCTGAAGTTGCGATAGCACCTTCAATGACACCAGCTTTGATCTCAAGTTTATCGTTCTTTTTAGCGAAATCGTTAATGATTTTCGCTGGTGCTACTACGTCTTCAGTAGAAAACGCAATTGCGTTTGGACCTGTAAGGCTTTCATTCAAACCTTCAAGACCTAATACTTCAACAGCACGACGAGTCATTGTGTTTTTATACACTTTGAATTCGACACCTGCTTCACGAAGTTGTTTACGAAGTTCTGTAATTTGACCTACAGTCAAACCACGGTAGTCAACTACTACTACAGTAGCTGCAGTTTTGAACTTCTCTGTAATTTCTTCAACTCGAACCTTTTTAGTTTCGATTGCTCTGCTCATCTGGACACCTCCTAATAGAATGAGTCATTTATACCGCCAAAAGAAAAGCCCCTGGTCTATGGATATAGACACAGGGGCTGAAACGTCATCTTTAAAAAGAATCAGAATGCATGTCCTCGGTAGGATCATTACGCGACAAGTCGCACCTACTGTCTACGGTACAAATAAATATTTTACAACAAAAATCATCTTAACAGATAGACTCTATACTGTCAATATTATTTGCTAACTTTTACACTTGAAGAATCCACTTTTACAGATGGACCCATTGTCGTTGTAATGTTAACAGATTTCATGTATGTCCCTTTAGCTGCAGCTGGTTTAGCTTTTTGAACAACATCAAATACTGCTAAGAAGTTTTCAACTAACTTGTCGTCTTCGAAAGAAACTTTACCGATTGGCGCATGAATGATACCAGCTTTGTCAGCACGGTACTCAACTTTACCAGCCTTGATTTCTTCGATCGCTTTAGTTACGTCGAATGTTACAGTTCCTGTTTTAGGGTTTGGCATTAAGCCTTTAGGTCCTAAAACACGTCCTAATTTACCAACTTCACCCATCATATCAGGAGTAGCTACGATTACATCGAAGTCAAACCATCCTTGTTGGATTTTGTTGATGAACTCTGTATCGCCAACAAAGTCAGCGCCAGCAGCTTCTGCTTCTTTAATTTTTTCGCCTTTAGCGAAAACTAAAACACGTTGAGTTTTACCAGTTCCGTTTGGAAGTACTACTGCTCCACGGATTTGTTGGTCATTTTTACGTGTGTCGATACCTAATTTGAATGCTACTTCAACTGTTGCGTCAAAGTTAACTGTGCTAGTTTTTTTAGCAAGTTCGATTGCTTCTTTAGCTGCGTACACTTTAGTACGGTCAACTAATTTAGCTGATTCTTGTAACTTTTTACCTTTTTTAGCCATTTTGAAAATTCCTCCTTGATTGTGGTTTTAACGGGTTAAACCTCCCACGAATAAGGGTTGCGTGTCCTGAAGACATTCGCAACCCTCCAAAAACTAATGCATCATCAAGTTGCAGGGATTAGTCTTCGATGACAATTCCCATGCTACGCGCAGTACCTTCAACCATCAACATCGCTGCTTCAACTGATGCTGCGTTTAGGTCTGGCATTTTTTGTTCAGCGATTTCGCGAACTTTATCACGCTTCACCGTTGCAACTTTTTTGCGGTTTGGTTCACCAGAACCTGACTGAATTCCAGCCGCCACTTTAAGTAATACTGCTGCAGGTGGAGTTTTTGTAATGAATGTAAATGAACGATCTTCAAATACAGAAATTTCAACAGGGATAATTAATCCAGCTTGATCTGCCGTACGTGCGTTGAATTCTTTACAGAATCCCATAATATTAACACCTGCTTGACCCAATGCTGGACCAACCGGCGGTGCTGGATTTGCTTTACCAGCAGGAATTTGTAACTTTACTACTTTAACAACTTTTTTAGCCACGAGACACACCTCCTTAAGTCCGTGATGTGGTAATAGGGTTGCCCCTCCCACTCAATATCTGTCTGTCAGCTACTAGCTGAGCATAAGCTAAAATTTTTGCAGACTAATAACAAAATCAGTCTGACCTTTGAAATAATACCATTTTTCTAAAACTTAAGCAAGTGACTTTTGAAAAAGGTACTAAGATTTAATTATTGATGGATCGTTTTCCATTAAAGATTTACCATGTCTAGTTGCAAGCGCCAGCTCGCACCTAAGCTTCAGACCCTCAGGCGAAAGCAAGCTTCCGCATCGATTCTTCCAGCGCCGGTGTCGAGCTAAAGTGGCGCTTTCCACTTTTCTAATTACATTTTGATAACTTGATCGTAGTCAAGTTCCATTTTCGTTTCGCGTCCAAACATGTCGACAGAAACCTTCAACTTGCCTTTAGCGTCATCGATTTCTTCCACTTTACCTTGGAAGTTTGCAAATGGTCCTTCAAGCACTTCTACCATTTCACCAATAGTATATAGTGCTTCAAGTCTACGTTCTGTCATGCCCATTTGTTTCAAGATGAAAGTAACTTCTTCATCTAACAATGGCGTTGGTTTCGCACCGCCACCTGATGAACCAATAAATCCAGTTACACCCGGCGTGTTACGTACAACATACCAAGAATCATCCGTCATTATAAGTTCTACTAAAACATATCCAGGGAATGTTTTACGCATAACAACTCGTTTTTTACCATCTTTAAAATCTGTTTCTTGTTCTTCCGGGATAATTACTCGGAAGATTAAATCTGACATGCCCATTGTTTCGACACGCTTCTCAAGATTTGCTTTTACTTTGTTTTCGTATCCAGAATACGTGTGAACAACATACCAATTCTTTTCCATAAGTAGCAGGACTGTTCGTCCGTCCCTCCATTTCTTAGACAAATGAAAAAACCCGTTCTCTGTTTATAACGGGCTATTTTCACAATTATAATCTGTTATCAAATTACAGTGCAAGGAACCAGCGTACTGCTTCTGAAATTCCCAAGTCAATTATCGAGAAAAATATAGCCATAACAACAACTGTTGAAAGAACGATCACCGTGTAGCGAGTCAATTCTTTACGTTTTGGCCAGCTAACTTTTCTCATTTCCGAGACGACATTACCAAAGAAACCGCTAATATTAGCCATTCTAATTAAACCCCCGAATTAAAAATATCTATATTTATTCTTACAGTGTTTGTATATCAAACACTCTCTTATTCTTCTTTCGAAGTAGGAACTGTATAGGTAAGTGAACCATATTGCACACAGCTTAAGAAGACTTTTTAGGCATATTATTACTTTTTAAAGTCAGCATTTGTCTTTTTAAAGACTATCACCTACTGTTTAGACTGTCAACAACCGCTCAGAGGATGCGTTTACCGAACTCCACTAATTTCAATATGACGTTCCAACTTCCGCTTCACTCGTTGCAAGGCATTATCTATCGATTTCACATGGCGATTTAATTCTTCAGAAATTTCGTGGTACGACTGTCCATCTAAATACAATGCCAATACTTGTCGTTCCAATTCACTCAAAATTTCACTCATTTTTTCTTCCATATAATCGAAATCTTCACGATGAATCATTAATTCTTCTGGATCATCAATGACAGAGCCTGAGATTACATCCATTAAAGTCCGATCTGATTCTTCATCAAATATCGGCTTATCTAAAGAAACATATGAATTCAACGGAATATGTTTTTGACGTGTAGCCGTTTTGATAGCGGTAATAATTTGGCGAGTGATGCAAAGTTCTGCAAATGCACGAAATGATGACAGCTTGTCTCCTCTAAAATCACGAATTGATTTGTAGAGGCCAATCATACCTTCTTGAATGATGTCTTCTTTGTCGGCTCCAATCAAGAAATACGATCTTGCTTTCATTCGTACGAATGAACGGTACTTGGTAATTAAAAAATCCAACGCGTCTGTATCCCCATTGTGGACCAGTGCCACAAGCTCGTCATCTAGCAAGTCTTCAAATCGGTGAAGCTTAACGTGTACATGGTCACTTTTTGTCAACAATATCACCTCGACTAGTTCGCATAGTTTGACACTAGTATACAGGAAGTGGAAATCGAGCGTCAACGGCTCATTTCATCCCTCTGCGCCATTTTTCAAAAATTTCTGCCACTTCATTGGGTAGTTGAATTTTCGAGAAAGGTCTTTGTTCTTGAATCGCCTTGACTTTCTTCGTGATATTATCTTGCACTAATTCCATTTCAATTTCTAGTTCACGAGCAGATATCCTTAGAGCCCCTTGCGCAAAGACGACCCATTGTTCGGTTAAATCTGACGTCGCAACATGTACTTGGTCACGTCGTGTCATTAACTGGATGGTTAGCTTTTCAATGCGCTCGTCGGCCGTTTCATTTTCTCGTGTAAATATAACTTCAACATCATATTGTTTTTTCTTTTTTTCAATACCCGGCACAAGATGTGCATCAAAGACCACGATGACTCTCCAACCAGAAAATGCTTTATATTCCGCCATCATTTCAATTAGACGGTCTCTAGCATCAATAAGCTTGTCCGCTTTTAACGCACGTAATTCTTTCCATGCGCCGATCATGTTGTAGCCATCGACGAGTAAGATGTCCATCTCAGTTAACCGGTTGGCGGTTCCGTAACACTTCATACATCAAGATAGCAGCTGCAACAGATGCATTTAACGACGTTACTTGCCCAACCATCGGCATGTGATAAAGGAAATCGCATTTCTCTTTAAGTAAGCGACTCATTCCTTTACCTTCACTACCAATGATAATGGCAAGCGGTAATTTAGCATCCATACGACGATAGTCAGATGATCCTTTTGCATCTGTTCCTGCAATCCACAAGCCTCGTTTTTTCAAATCTTCCACAGTTTGCGCTAAATTTGTGACGCGCGCTACTGGCACATGCTCAATTGCACCTGTAGAAGTCTTCGCTACAACACCCGTCAGTCCTACTGCACGGCGTTTAGGGATAATGACTCCGTGTACTCCGGTAGCATCTGCTGTACGTAATATCGAACCTAAGTTATGAGGATCTTCTAACTCATCTAATATCAAGAAGAACGGATCTTCGTTGCGTGAAGCTGCAAGTTCGAAGAGTTCGTCAATTTCTGCGTACTTGTAAGCAGCAACCGACGCAGCAATTCCTTGATGATTGGCTCCGTCCGTTAATTGTTCAACCTTGTTTTTCGGTACAAACTGGACAATTATTCCCGCTGCTTTTGCCAGTTCCATGATTTCAGTAATCCCCGCTTTTTTAACACCTTCTGCAATCCATACCTTATTCATCTCGCGTCCCGCTCGAAGTGCTTCTAGTACTGGATTTTTACCTGATAAAATTTCATTTTCATTAGTTTGTTCAGTCACGATGGGGTCTCTCCTTTCGGTTCTTCTATAATAGTTATGGCTTTTTCGATAATTTCTTGCACGCGATTGAAGTTCCCCAGCAAGTATAAACTGCCGAGGACCGCTTCAAATGCAGTACTATATTTATACGTTTGCACATCTGTGTTTTTTGGAATGCTACCAGACTTGGCATTACGCCCTCTTCTAAGCACCGCTTCTTCTTCTTCTGTCAAAAACTTTTCTGTCAACATCACACGAACGACTAACGCTTGTGCTTTCGCCGATACATATTTAGTGCCCTCTTTATGCAAAGTGTTGGGTCTGACACGCCCAGAACGAATTAAATGTTCACGGATGGCTTGTTCCAGAACCGCGTCGCCCATATACGCAAGGGCGAGCGAATTTAATTGCAACACATCCATAGATCGCAGTGTATATTCTTTATTCATCCGCGTTTCCAACGTATGCCTTGTGCCGTGTCTTCTAAAATAATATTCAATTCTTTTAATTGATCTCGAATCGCATCTGCTCGAGCAAAGTCTTTGTCTTTACGTGCTTGGATTCTCGCTTCAATTAACGCGTCGATTTCTTCATCTAGTACTTCACTTTGCACTTCTACTTCAATACCTAAGACAAGTGCCAGTTCTTTTAATGTGTCCATGAATGCAGAAAGCACATGTGCTTCCGTATGTTTTTCGATTAAGTACAGATTCGCTAAACTTGCTAGCTCAAATAATGCAGCAATTCCATTGGCTGTATTAAAATCATCGTCCATCGCTGTCGTGAATTGCGTACGGACTTCTTCGATTTTGTTTAACCAAATATCTTTATAATCACCAAGCTCAGGAGATGCTTCAAGTCGATGAGCTAAATTAGCATACGACGTACGAATGCGCGCTAAACCATTTTCCGCATTTTCAACAAGCTCTTGAGAGAAATTGATTGGATGGCGGTAATGAACAGACAACATAAAGAATCTCAACACTTGCGGATCAATTTGTTTACGAATGTCATTCACTAATACAAAGTTTCCAAGAGACTTCGACATTTTTTCATTATCAATATTGATATAGCCATTATGCATCCAGTAACGAGCAAATGGTTTACCTGTATAGGCTTCGGATTGAGCTATCTCGTTCTCATGATGTGGGAATGTTAAATCTTGACCGCCAGCATGAATGTCGATGGTGTCCCCTAATAGTTCACGAGCCATCACTGAACATTCGATATGCCAACCTGGACGCCCCTTGCCCCAAGGACTTTCCCAGGAAATTTCACCTGGCTTAGCGTCTTTCCATAAAGCAAAATCAAGAGCATCGTCTTTCTTGTCGCCCGTTTCAATTCGTGCTCCAATTTTTAAATCATCTACTGATTGATGAGACAATTTACCGTAGCCTTCAAACTTGCGCGTTCTGTAATAGACATCGCCTTTTGACTCATAGGCATAGCCTTTTTCGATTAGCACTTTTATGAAATCAATAATGTCATCCATATGTTCTGTTACACGCGGATGGGCGTCTGCTTTCTGGCAACCAAGTGCACTGACATCTTCAAAGTAGGCCGCAATAAAACGTTCCGTTAATTCCGACACATCTTCACCCAGTGCTTTAGCTGTATTAATAATTTTGTCGTCAACATCTGTAAAGTTTGAAACGAAATTGACATCATAGCCACTGTACGTTAGGTAACGACGGACGGTATCATAAACGATGACGGGACGTGAATTACCAATGTGGATGTAGTTGTAAACTGTTGGTCCACATACATACATCTTCACCTTGCCCTCTTCTAGTGGTACAAAGGGATCTTTTTGACGTGTTAAAGTATTGTAAATATGAATGCTCATTTAACGTTTCGCTCCTTTTCAACTTGTTGACTCACGTGTTCAATTTGTTTATGCAAGACGGCAATTTTTTCTTCTAGCATATTACATTTATCGGCAACTGGATCTGGCATATCTTGATGATCCAAGTTTCGTTTTACTTTTACTCCATCTTGTACAACGATTGTTCCTGGAATACCTACAACAGTAGAGTTGGGTGGAACATTTTTTAAGACAACTGACCCAGCACCTACTTTGCTGTTTTCACCAATGGTAATTGACCCAAGCACTTTTGCGCCTGTGGCAACTAACACATTGTCATGTAAAGTGGGATGGCGTTTCCCTCGTTGCTTACCAGTCCCCCCAAGCGTAACTCCTTGGAAAATCGTTACATTATTGCCTATTTCACAGGTTTCCCCAATGACCACACCCATACCGTGATCGATAAAGAAGCGACGACCAATTTTAGCTCCTGGGTGAATTTCGATTCCAGTGAAAAAACGACTCACTTGGGACACGACTCTTGCCAGGAAAAAGAATTTCCGTAGAAAAAGTGCATGTGCGACACGATGTGACCACACTGCATGTAAACCAGCATAGGTAAGTACTACTTCAAGTACGCGTCTTGCTGCGGGATCTTGTTCGAAAACGACTTCAACATCTTCTTTCATTCGACCGAACATCATCAGTCCTCCTCTAATTAATTATCTTACGTGCATTTCAATACATCGTTAACTTGGGTAACCTTTCCCTTCAGAAATGAGCCTGCAGCGAATAGCGAAAGGGCTCCCATTCAGGGTTTCACCATAAAGGTTGAAACGAATTTAGCTGGTTTTTTTCGCTACGCTGCTGTTTGAAAGAAAGAATCGTTTATCGTGCGTTTCAATAACTAGTTAACTTGGTTAATGGGACACTTTTTGATGATTTCTTTCGATTGTGAACTATTTAACGCTCATTTCAGCGTGTTTATCACTCACTTTGAATGATTTATCGCTCACACACGTCTCGCTGCCAAGTTAACTTGGCGAGACCTCTTTCTGCTTTTCTTGCCCAAAATAAAAAGCGCCTCTGTCAGTAACTGACAGAGGCGCTGTAATTGCGCGGTTCCACTCTGATTGGAAGGATAAGATGCATGCCTTCCCACTTGGCGTCTGTAACGTAGACGATACGGCTCGCTTACTAAAAATTTCAGCTGAGCACTCAGAGGTGCATTTCCATAGTGCCTTTGCTCAGACCACTTTCAGCCGGTGGTGGTCCTCTCTAAAGAGCGTGCCTTATGTACTTCTCCTCTTCAAAGCTTTCACATAATATATGCTTAAAAGATAGCTTCATTCTCACACCAACTGGAGTGAAAGTCAATATTATTGTTTCGCGTATTTCTCTACGCGTGCAATGACTTTTTCTTTGCCAATCAACGAAATGGCACTTGGTAATTCTGGACCATGAGTTTGACCAGTGGTTACAACACGAATTGGCATAAATAAGTTTTTGCCTTTATGCCCTGTTTCTTTTTGTACGGCTTTAATGGCTGCTTTAATTGCATCTGGTTCAAATGCTTCTAGTTGCTCTAGCTGCGTTTTGAATGACGCCATTACTTCAGGCACTTGTTCACCAGCTAATACAGCAGATGCTTCTTCATCATATGTTAGTTCATCTTTAAAGAATAGGTCAGTTAGCTCAGTAATTTCTGAACCGAAACTCATTTGCTCATGATAAAGAGCGATAACGCCTGTAGCCCATTGTTTTTCTTCAGCTGTCAATGTTTCAGGTAAGCGACCCGCTTGTTGTAAATGAGGCAATGCAAGATCGACCACTTGGTCTAATGAAAGTTGTTTCACATATTGATTATTCGTCCACGTTAATTTTTGTTTATCAAACATGGATGGTGATTTAGATAAACGATTGACGTCATACAAACGAATAAGTTCTTCTTTCGAGAAGATCTCGTCTTCTCCTTCAGGCGACCAGCCAAGAAGTGCAAAGAAGTTGAACATGGCTTCAGGAAGGTATCCCAAATCTTTGTATTGGGCAACGAATTGAATAATCGATTCATCACGTTTTGATAATTTTTTACGGTCTTCGTTAATGATTAATGTCATATGGCCATAGTGAGGTGCTTCCCAACCAAATGCTTGGAATACCATGATTTGTTTTGGTGTATTTGATAAATGCTCTTCTCCACGGAAAACGTGTGAGATTTTCATGAAATGGTCATCTAATACAACCGCGTAGTTATATGTTGGGATACCGTTTGTTTTAATAAGAACCCAATCGCCTACGTCTTTTGATTCAAATGTAACTGAACCACGAACTAAATCTTTAAATGTATACGTAACGTCAGCTGGCACACGCATACGAATTGTATACGGAATTCCTGCAGCTTCTTTCTCTGCCACTTCTTCTTTAGTTAAGTTACGGCATGTCCCCACATACATGGGCGCAGCGATTCCTTTAGCTTTTTGCATTTCACGTTCCTCATCTAACTTTTCAGTTGAACAGAAACATTTATACGCATGGCCATTTTCAAGCATTTCTTCAGCGTGTTTTTTATAAATATCAAGACGTTCCATTTGACGGTAAGGTGCATATGGTCCACCGATATCAACAGACTCATCATAGTCAATTCCTAGCCATTTCAAATTCTCTAGTTGGGATAGTTCGCCACCTTCGATGTTACGTTCAATGTCCGTATCTTCAATACGTACGATGAATTTACCGCCGTGATGACGTGCAAATAAATAGTTAAATAATGCGGTTCTTGCTCCACCAATATGTAGATTACCTGTTGGACTTGGTGCGTAGCGTACGCGAACTTCTTGTGTCATATGTGGTTCCTCCTCGAATACGTGCTAAACTTTGTTCAGTTTAACACAGGTCATGCCTATTTTTGAATGAGTAAAATCGTTGCTTGCGCTGCAATGCCTTCGCCACGGCCAGTAAAACCGAGTTTTTCAGTGGTTGTCGCTTTTACATTCACTTGAGAAGGTTCAGCATTTAGTAGTTCTGCGATGCGATCACGCATTTGTGTAATGTACGGTGCCATTTTTGGTGCTTGAGCAATAATCGTACAGTCAACATTGCCTAATTTGTAGCCTTTTTCTTCAACAATGTTCCAAATGTAAGCAAGTAGTTTCGCGGAATCCGCGTCTTTAAATTCAGGATCTGTATCAGGGAAATGGCGACCAATGTCCCCTTCACCAATAGCGCCCAGTGCGGCATCCGTTACTGTATGTAATAAAACATCGGCATCTGAATGACCGATTAAACCTTTTTCATAAGGAATCATTACGCCACCTATTATAAGGGGGCGATTTTCTGCAAATTCATGTACATCAAATCCTTGTCCAACTCTAAACATTTAGTTTCCCTCCTGCTGTCGTTTTTGTAAGATGGCTTCACCAATTAGTAAATCCTCTTGTGTTGTCATTTTCACATTATCATACGTACTTTCAACCACATGCACGTCAATATTAAGCCGCTCCACGAGCATGGATTCATCTGTGCCAAGAAAATCATCTTGTTCCGCTTGATGCTGTGCTTTTGTCAAAATTTGGGTATGGAAAGCTTGCGGCGTTTGGATCATCCACAATTGTTCACGATCTACTGTTTCTTCAATAATATGATTACGCACTCGCTTCATAGTGTCTTTCGCTTTCACACCAGCGATTGCCGCACCTGTTTCATATGCTTTTTGCGTCAATTGTTTAATAACGGATGGTTCAATGAAAGGCCTAGCAGCATCGTGAACGAGAATCAATTCCGCGTCATTGCCAACTTCTTTCACGCAAGCATACACACTATGTTGGCGTTCAGCGCCACCTGAAGGCATCCCTTTTACTTTCGTGACGTTATACTGCTCCAACATTTCTTGAATGATCATACGTTCTTCAGGCTTAACTGCTAGCCAGATACCCACGCAATCCGGATCTTGTTCAAAGACATCAAGTGTATGCATCAGAATTGGCTTACCCCGTAAGGTGAGAAATAATTTATTGCGCTCAGCCTTCATTCTTTTACCGCTACCTGCTGCCGGTAATACAACGATATAGTTCATGTGATGTATCGCCTCTTTCATTATGGAAAAGGAGGCCGCCTCAGCTGTCACATGTAGATGACAGAAAGGGCAGCCTCTTATCGTTTAACGTTCACTTATCGTGATTTACTTTCTTTTTGCAAATATCATGCGTCCAGCCGATGTTTGTAGAACACTTGTGACAATAACATCAGTTGCTTGACCAATATTAGAGCGACCGTCTTCAACGACAATCATCGTACCATCGTCTAAATAGGCGATGCCTTGGTTCTGTTCTTTTCCATCTTTAATGACGACGATATGCATTTCTTCACCTGGAATAACGATTGGCTTCACCGCATTCGCAAGATCGTTAATGTTAAGCACTGGTACTTTATGTAACTCACACACTTTGTTTAAGTTGAAGTCGTTCGTTACGACCATGCCGTCCATCTTTTTCGCGAGGCGCATTAGTTTAATATCCACTTCTTGAACATCGTCAAAATCTTCTTCTGTAATCAATAAGGCAGAAGCTCGTTCTGATTGAAGTCGCTTCAAAATATCCAATCCTCGACGTCCACGTGTACGTTTTAACGTATCAGAAGAATCGGCGATATGCTGAAGTTCCGTTAAGACGAATTGAGGAACGACAAGCACACCTTCCATGAATCCTGTTGTGGAGATGTCCGCAATTCGTCCATCAATAATAACACTTGTATCTAGCAACTTATATGATGCTTGTTGTAATGCTTGCGGGTTGTTTTCATCGAATTTCTTTTTTGGTGTAGTCGATCTGCTGGCAGTAAACATTTGCCCAATCTCATCACGTTTTTTAAAGCCAACCTGAAATCCAAGATACCCTAAAATGATGGTTAACAACACGGGTAACACTGCATTTATGACTGGCAGTTGAATGGAATCAACCGCAAAGTTTAAAAGAAATGCCACACTAAGTCCGATAATCAGGCCAAGCGTTCCAGACAATAAATCTCCGATTGGTGCAACGAGCAATCGATCTTCCATCCACTTTAAAAATTCAATTAAGTAATCAGTTAGTAATAATGCCATGACATACAAAAGAATGGCACCAATTATTACAGAAACATAGGGATTGTTCAGCCACGGGTTACGGGATAAATTAATAAGTTCGTATAATTGCGGTAATAATAGCAACCCGAGCGTTCCACCAATTAAGATAAATGTAATGCGAATAATCCACTTTAACACAAGCCCACCTCCTGTTTTTATTATACACGTTTTCACTTGGAAACACCTTTTTGACGTATATGGAATGCGGAAAGTTGCATTTGATAGTTGGCTATTTACTTCTCTTTGCTGACTTTTCGTGACTTGCTAAAGAAAGGCAGGGTCACTGATCCTACTAATGTAAATTTTCCAGTGCGCTTCGGTCGTATTCTCTGCTGCACTATAATCTAGTGAATAAAGAGTTGGGCTTGTGACTTCGTCACTCGCCCAACTCTGTTTTTTTAGATCATTCTGCGGCGGGGATTCGTCCTTCGCTCCCTGAAAACCTGAGAGCTCACAGTTAAGATCTTTTGGTTTACTAGAGAATAGACACTATTTTTATGTAGATATTCGACCGAAAATGATATTTTGGTCTCTTCCTTCATACTTTATTTCAGACGATTTTTTAAAGCTATTGGTGATACTTACTCTAAAGAAACAATAAAGGCGTGCTAGCCAGAGACACCAATGAAGGTTTCCAGTGCGCTTCGGTCGTATTCTCTGCTGCACTATAATCTGGTGAATAAAGAGTTGGCCCTCTTCCAGCTCACTTTATTTCAGATTCTTTAAAGTCAGTGGTGACACTTACTCTACAGAAGGTTAGCAACCTTGAGGAGATCACTAAATGTGTCAGGTGGCATTCCGTCTGACACTTCCTTGTTCATGACATCACTTTAAAGAAAAAATAAACGGCGGCAGACGCAGCCACAATTGCCATTCAAATTGTGGCTCTCATCAACTTCAGAAACAACTCATATCTTGAGAAAAAGCTTTCCCAGAAACGCCTAAGCGTTTGGGAAAGCTTCTTTTAATGCATCATTAATACTTTCAACGCCGATTACTTTTATCCCTTTAGGAAAATCCCATCCGCCGATATTAGAGGCAGGAATGATGGCACGTTTGAAGCCTAGTTTAGCCGCTTCTTGTACGCGTTGTTCAACTCTCGATACGCGACGTACTTCACCGGTTAAGCCAACTTCACCAATAAAACAGTCATGCGCACTAACTGCTACATCACGATAACTCGAGACAATCGTCGTTAATACAGCTAAGTCAATGGCAGGCTCATCAAGCTTCACTCCACCAGCTACCTTAATGTAGGCATCTTGTGTTTGAAGGAGCATCCCCATTCTTTTTTCTAAAACAGCCATTAATAGCTGGACTCGATTTTGATCAATTCCACTGGCCATACGTTTAGGGTAGTTAAAGCTTGTTGGCGTCACTAATGCTTGGATTTCAACTAAAATTGGGCGTGTTCCTTCCATAGAAGCAACTACTGTTGATCCTGCAGCACCTTGTGAACGTTCTTGTAAAAATAGCTCGGATGGATTTAGTACTTCTTTCAATCCACCCTGCAACATTTCAAATATCGCAATCTCGTTGGTCGACCCAAATCTATTTTTTTGAGATCGTAAAATACGATACGTATGATGACGTTCTCCTTCAAAATACAACACGGTATCTACCATATGTTCAAGTATTCGCGGACCAGCAATTTGGCCTTCTTTCGTGACATGACCCACTAAGAAAATAGCAATGTTTTTGGTTTTCGCAATGCGCATTAATTCAGCTGTACATTCACGGACTTGAGAGACACTGCCTGGCGCAGAGGTTACTTCCGGATGATGCACAGTTTGAATGGAGTCGATCACGACAAATTTTGGTTGCACGCTATCAATGGCTTCATTCACTAATTCCAAATTTGTTTCGGAATAAATATAAAGTTCAGCAGATTTCACACCTAAACGTTCTGCGCGCAACTTCGTTTGACGAATAGACTCTTCACCGGACATGTATAAGACGCGATGCCCTTTATTAGCAAGTAACGCAGATACTTGTAGCAATAAAGTGGATTTTCCAATACCTGGATCTCCACCAATTAGTACCAGTGAACCTGGCACAACTCCACCACCAAGAACCCGATTCAACTCCTCTAAATCAGTATCTACACGAGGTTCGTCCGAAGTTTCGATTGCTGTGATTGGCGTTGCTTTGTGCTGAGGACCGTCTGAATGTTGGAATGTTCGACGAGGTCCTTTTACGACCACTTCTATCTCTTCCACCATCGTATTCCATTCGTTACAACCCGGGCAACGACCCATCCATTTTGCGGATTCATAGCCACATGAGTTACACATAAATTTCGTTTTACGTTTAGCCATAATTCCTCCTATGTAGAAAAAGAGCATTCCGAACAGTCTCGCCGGAATGCTCCAATTGTTTTATTTAGCGACTAATGCTTCTGAACGAATCACGAATTCATCGTTTTCTACATCAAACACAATATTGTATCCTGTTAAAACAGTACCTTTTAACAGCTCTTCAGACAAGCGATCTTCAATATGTTTTTGAAGTGCACGACGGAGCGGACGTGCGCCGTACTCTGGGTCGTAGCCTTCTTTAGCAATTTTTTCTTGTGCTGCTTCGGTTAACTCTAGCTCGATTTCTTGTTCTTTCAAACGTTTTGTTAATGTAGCAGTCATCAATGTAACGATTTCTTTTAAATGTTCTTTTTCTAATGAATGGAACACGATCATTTCATCCACACGGTTTAAGAACTCAGGACGGAATGCTTTTTTAAGTTCTTCGAGCATTCTGCCTTTCATATCTTTGTATTTTTGTTCGCCGTCTTGCAAGTTGAAGCCGACATATTTATTTTTCTTAAGCGCCTCTGCCCCAACGTTTGAAGTCATGATAACAACCGTGTTGCGGAAGTCTACTGTGCGTCCTTTTGAATCAGTTAAGCGGCCGTCTTCTAATACTTGCAATAAGATATTGAAAACATCTGGATGTGCTTTTTCTATTTCGTCTAACAGAATAACAGAGTACGGCTTGCGACGAACTTTTTCTGTCAATTGACCGCCTTCTTCATGCCCTACGTAACCTGGAGGAGAACCAACTAAACGTGAAGTTGAGTGTCTTTCCATGTACTCAGACATATCCACACGAATCATCGCATCTTCATCACCGAACATACTTTCAGCTAATGCACGAGCAAGTTCTGTTTTACCAACACCCGTTGGTCCTAAGAAAATGAATGAACCAATTGGACGTTTTGGATCTTTCAATCCTGCACGAGCTCTACGTACTGCACGAGAAATTGCTGTAACAGCTTCCGCTTGCCCGATAACACGTTTATGCAATGTATCTTCTAACTTCAACAATTTTTGAGATTCAGTTTGTGCAAGTTTAGAAACTGGAATTCCTGTCCACATAGATACAACAGCTGCGATATCTTCTACTGTTACTTCAGATTCCGCTTTGCCTTGTTCTTCTTTCCATGTCTTCTTCGTGCTATCCAGCTCTTCTTTCAGCTTTTGTTCTGTATCGCGGAACGATGCTGCTTTTTCAAACTCTTGACTTTGAACTGCCGCGTTTTTCTCCGAACGAATCGCTTCTAAACGTAATTCTAATTCTTTTAAATTCGGTGGAGTTGTATATGAACGCAAACGAACTTTTGAACCCGCTTCGTCAATTAAGTCAATCGCTTTATCAGGTAAGAAACGATCAGAAATGTAGCGATCAGACATTTTAGCTGCTGCAATAATCGCTTCATCTGTAATTTTCACACGGTGATGCGCTTCATAGCGATCACGAAGACCTTTAATAATCAGAATAGATTCTTCAACAGATGGCTCATCTACTTGAATCGGTTGGAAACGTCGTTCTAACGCAGCATCTTTTTCGATGTATTTGCGGTACTCATCGATTGTAGTTGCCCCAATACATTGTAGTTCTCCACGAGCAAGAGATGGTTTTAAGATATTAGATGCATCAATTGCACCTTCAGCTCCACCAGCTCCAATTAAGGTATGAAGTTCATCGATGAAAAGAATAACATTGCCTGCTTGGCGAATTTCATCCATTACTTTTTTCAAGCGATCTTCAAACTCACCACGGTATTTAGTTCCCGCTACCACGGTACCCATATCTAATGTCATAACGCGTTTGTCGCGTAAAATTTCTGGCACTTCATTTTGAACAATTTGTTGCGCTAATCCTTCAGCAATTGCCGTTTTACCAACACCTGGTTCTCCAATAAGAACAGGATTGTTTTTAGTACGGCGAGATAACACTTCAATAACACGTGTGATTTCTTTGCTACGGCCAATGACCGGATCCAAGCTACCTTCACGGGCGATTTGTGTTAAATCACGAGCTAAGCTATCAAGCGTTGGTGTGCTAGCTGCAGGATTTGAGCTGCCGTTTGCTTGAACGTGATCATTGCTTCCTAGAAGTTGCAATACTTGTTGACGAGCTTTGTTTAAGCTAACGCCCGAGTTATTAAGGACACGAGCAGCTACGCCTTCACCTTCGCGAATTAAAGCCAATAATAAATGCTCAGTTCCGATATATGAATGGCCCAGTTTGCGTGATTCGTCTACAGACAACTCGATCACTTTTTTAGCGCGTGGTGTGTAATGCACGATAGGACCCACGTCACCAGTTCCCATTCCCACTAATTCTTCAATTCCGTCTTCAATCACTTGAGGACTCACTTCAATTGCTTCCATTGCTTTTGCAGCAATTCCGCCGCCTTCGCGAATTAAACCTAATAATATATGTTCAGTTCCAATGGACTCGTGTTTCATACGAATCGCTTCTTCCTGAGCCAATTGGAGTACTTTTTGTGCGCGTTGTGTAAATCGATTAAACATCATGAGTTTCCTCTCCTTCGTTGTCTAAATTAGTATCTACTTGCAATCGTTCCCTAAACAACTTTGCTCGAAACACATCACGTTCTTCCGGTTTCAGAGACGTACCTGCATACTTTTGCAAAAAACCTGGTTGCATAAAAATCATGCATTCATTCAAAATTGAAACATCGACACCTTTAATCAATCCTAAATCAATACCAAGACGAACGTTTGATAAACAGCGGCCCGCTTCTTCTGTTGATAAAAGTCGTGCATACGTTAAAACACCTAACGAACGGTACAAACGATCTTCTAACACATTCGGTCTCGTATGTAAGAGAGCCGTTCTTGATTCACGTTCTTTTTGAATAATTTGTTCCGTAATACTTTGCAAATCAGATAAAATATCTTCTTCTGACTTTCCAAGTGTGGTTTGATTTGAGACTTGGTACACATTAGCAAGTGCTTCACTACCTTCTCCATAAATGCCGCGGACGACCATCCCGAGACGTGTAATGGCAGTGACAATTCGATTCATTTGATTAGTCATCGTGAGTGCTGGTAAATGCATCATCACCGATGCCCGCAGGCCAGTTCCCGTATTAGTCGGACAACTCGTTAAATAGCCAAACTGCTCATCAAATGCATACGGTAATTCTTTTTCAAGAACGTCATCAATATGGTTTGCTTGTCGCCATGCTTCGTGCAATTGTAAACCAGGGAAAATACATTGTATGCGAATGTGATCTTCTTCATTGACCATTACGCTAACTGCTTCGTCGTCTGATAATAAAACGGAACCCGCAATTTCTGAATTAGCCAATTTTGGACTAATTAAATGCTTCTCCACCAAAACTTGTCGGTTAAGCGCAGAAAGCTCTTTTATATCTATATACGAAAAGGTCGATTCAAGTTCCGATTCTGCATCAAGTAATACAGCAGAAACTTCTTGATCTACTTGTAATGCCTCATTTTCACTAAAAGAAAGCGGAAAACGGTAGCCGGTTAAATTTCGAGCTAGCCGGATTCGTGTACTCATTACAATGTCTGCGTGCTCACCCTCGCCAGCCATCCAACTTGTTACGGAGTTCTCTAGAAAACGTTCAATATTCATTTGCGGTTTTCACCTCCGCTTTGTAGCTGCTCCTCTAAAGCGCGAGCTTCATCACGAAGACGTGCTGCCTCTTCGAAATTTTCAATCTCTATCGCCGTTCGCATCTCTGTACGAATCGACTCAATTTGTTTTTTCAATTGTAGGGTTTGACCAAATGATCCTGGCGCTTTCCCAATATGCTTTACGTTGCCATTATGCAATTTCTTAAAAACTTCTGGCAGTTGCCCATGAAAACTTTCGTAACATTCGGCACAGCCAAACTTCCCTTGGTTTAAAAACTGTTGAAACGTCCATCCACAATAACTACATGTGTTTAGTTCTGGTTGCGGTTTCTCTTGCGGTTGCTTGGTTTCTGTAGAGCCGAACCAATTGGATAATAACTGATGAAGCGAAAGGGCATCCTGCTGAAAATCTAAATGGTAAGGATGGAACTCTTGTGCACATACATCACAATAATGACGCTGCACCTGTGCTCCATTGTGCACTTGCGTTACCGTTACTTTTGCCGGTCGCTGCTTGCAATTTTCACAAATCATAATCGCTCTCGCCTCACTTTAACTGTTCATACTTGAGTGTTAAGAGCATCGCTTGTAGTATGCGCGAACGCAGTTCATCACGATGCGGCAATGGGGTGTTAAGCGTTGTGCGATCAAGCGCAGCGAGCATCATCTTCGCCTCACGCTTCGTCAACACGTCCTCATCGATTAAACGGAACACAATATCTTCCATCATCGTTTGAGAAGCTCCACGCTCTAAACTCACTAGGATTACTTCAATTAAATCCGCCTTCGTGTGAGACCGTACGCGAACAATACGTATATAGCCACCGCCCCCCCGTTTACTTTCAACGAGATAACCACGATCTGCTGTAAAGCGCGTATTAATCACATAATTTATCTGCGAGGGCACACACTGAAATTGTTCAGCAATCTCACTGCGCTTTATCTCAACATGCCCTTTATCATCTAATTCGATAACTTTCTTTAAATACCCTTCAATAATATCTGATATATTCCGCATGCAATCACCTCCTAATAGATTAGATCTGAGTGCGAGTCAGGGGAAATAGTATAGCAACTACTAACAGAAGCCTGACTTTGACTATCTTTGACTTTATTATATAAGGGGGATAGGAAGTGTGCAAATAATGTGATTTGAAGGAGCATATTCAACTATATGAGAGCCAATTAAAGATTGAGGAATGTCTATTGATTACTCTATGAGGGTCTGAATGGTTTTGTTTTCGCTGCGCTGCTATTTGAAATAAGATACTTGATTCACGGCAAGTAGACTTGGCTAACGAGGCGACTATTTTCGATTGTGAAAAATTTATCGCTCATTTCGAGGAGTTTATTGCTCATCTTGGGACATTTATCGCTCATTTCGAAGCATTTATCGCTCATACACATCCCATATGCTAGTTAACTTGTTGAAACACCTTCCCCCACAGAAATGAGCCATGTAGCGATTAGCGCAATGGCTCCCATCTAAGGGCTTTTGAATGGTTTTGATTTCGCTGCGCTGCTGTTTGAAAGGAGAAGTGATCGTGAAGCATTTCAATAAGTAACCTTGACTATCTGTCTGTATAAAAATGAAACCTAAAACAGCCACCCTATAGGATGGCTGTTTCTATTAAAATAATAAATAGGCAATTGGCGTGACAATTAGTAGAGTTAAAATGACACGTTGAACCCATATAACGATTAACTTCGGAATAGAAATTGGAATTTCTGTTGCCACGATACATGGCACAAGTGCTGAGAAAAAGATGATAGATGAAACAGAAACTACCGCTACAACAAATTTCACAACCATCCCAGATTCTACGACCAGCAAGGCTGGCAAGAACATTTCTGCGATACCAATTGCACTTGCTTTTGCCACAAGCATTGGTTCAGGTAATTGTAATAAAGCGGTGAATGGGTAGAATATATAGCCAACCCAATCAAAAATTGGTGTAAATGTAGCCAACACAATTCCAAGTAAACCAATCGATAGAATAGAAGGCAAAATAGCCATCGCCATCAGCAAACCATCACGAACATTTACCCATATATTCACACCTAAGCTTGGTGCGTTCGCAACTGTCTCCTTCGCTTCACGCCATGCTGTAGCTAAGCGCCCACCTTCTGGTTTTGCTTCTGGTTGCGGTGTTGAACCTTTATAGTAATCGTCTTTCATACTACCAAGTGGCCAAATCCTAACAGTGATAGCGGTCACAGCAAAGGTAACTAGTAATGTTACCCAGAAAAAAGTATTCCATATTTCCATTAACCCCAGTGTTTTTGCAACAATGACCATAAACGTTGCTGAAACGGTAGAGAAGCCAGTTGCGATAATCGCTGCTTCACGCGCCGTGTATTTCCCTTCTTTATAAACCCTATTCGTAATTAACAAACCAAGTGAATAAGAACCTACAAAAGAAGCTACAGCGTCAATTGCCGAACGACCAGGTGTTCTCCAAACAGGTCGCATAATTGGTTGCATAAGAACACCAATAAACTCAAGCAGTCCATAGCTCACGAGTAATGCAAGGAAAACCGCGCCGATAGGTACTAGCAAACCAACAGATATTACGAGTTTACCAAATAAGAATGGACCCATGTCTGGACGGAATAACCATGCAGGACCAAATTCGAAAACAATCATGATTCCAACGAATAACCCCACTACTTTAAATAGTGAGAACACCACGTCCACTGTCGACTTTTTCCATGTTCCTGAAACAAATGGATACACTGCGCCTGCAAAAATAATGATGAGTGCATAATACGGCAATACTCCTGCGGCGTTCGATTGAATCCACGTAACGATGTGATCAAGCATAATCGAATTTTTCTCACCAATTGTTACGGGAACAAAAAACATAAAGGCACCAATAAAACTGTAGACGAAAAACTTCCACATCCCCGAACTTGAACGTATGCTCGAACTCTCTCCCACTTGTTGCATAGTTATTTCCTCCTTTGTGCTAATACTCTCCCTGTGATGAACTCTAGCCATGCGTACACACCGATTTTCACCGTGGCGTTTGTTGCGGCGTCTCGCGATGGATCTAAGCAAACGAAATCGATGTGACGAACAGCGTGATGTTGACCAATTCGCACTAAACTCATGAACAGTTCTTCCGCGGTCATGCCCCCTGGTGTGGATGCCGGAACGCCTGGTGCTACTGCGATATCGAGCACGTCCATATCGATGGTCACATAAACGCGGTCTACTCGTTTCACTAATTCTTCTACCTGTTGTTCGACGCAGTGAGCCACCCCTAGCTCACGCGCTTTACGCAAAGTTACCATGCGAATACCGTGTTCTTTCGCATAAGCGACTAATGGTGCTGAATTGAAATACCCGTGCAGACCAATATTAACAACGTCTTCTCCGCGAACAATTCCTCCGTCAATCAGTTGACGAATCGGTGTGCCGTTCGCCGGTCCTAATTCAGCTGGGTCGCGTACATCTAAATGTGTGTCGAGTTGCAAAATGCCGATTCGCTCGTCCGGAAATGCACGTTTGACCCCTCTTACTGCACAAGCGGTAACCGAATGATCCCCACCGATTAAACATGTCGTAGCATCGTTATATGTGCTCACCAGTTCTCGAGTCGTTTCTTCAATTCGTTCATGCGACAACAATATATCTGTTGTGTGCATGACCACATCTCCAGCATCACGCACTGCATACGATGATAAATCCAAGTCCTCATCAAAATTATATGTAGAGAACCCCTTCCACATTTTACGAAATTCCATGGGATATAACGAAGCACCTGAAACGCTGATCGATGAACGTGAAAGAGGCGCTCCGTAAAGCACCATATCCACAGAACCTTCACTTAGCGGCTTTACCCACTGATGTACGAAATCTCCAGAAGCATCGCGCCATGACCATTCTGGTGGTTGTAAATTGTTCATTTAACCCACCACCTGAACGCCTTTTTTCCACACACTGCCGACATGATTCACTCCGAATAAATATTGTAATTCTTGATAATTGGAAACTTTCCACATGACAACATCTGCTTGCTTCCCTACTTCAAGCGATCCAACTTTCGCTTCCATACCTATTGCACACGCTGCATTCATAGTTGCGGCAACTAGCGCTTCCGCAGGTGTTAAACGCATCGAAATACACGCCAAATTCATCACAAGCGGCATCGAAGTTGTTGGTGAAGACCCTGGATTACAGTCAGTCGAAATTGCTACAGCAACTCCCGCATCAATCATGGCTCTACCTTTGGCTGCATCTTCACGTAAGTACAAAGCTGTCGCAGGCAATAAACAAGCGATGACACCCGCTTCCGCCATTAAACGCATACCCTCGTCAGATGCTTTCAATAAATGCTCTGCTGAAATCGCTCCAACTTTCGCTGCTAGTTCAGCGCCACCATATGATTCAATTTCATCAGCATGGATTTTAGGAATTAATCCAAGTTTCTTACCTGCTTCTAAAATGCGTTCGGATTGCTCTGGTGTGAATACGCCGACTTCACAAAATACATCATTAAAAACAGCGAGTCCTTCTTCCGCTACTTTCGGCAACATGTCATTGACCAATAAATCGATGTATTGTTCTTCACGGCCTTTGTATTCTTGAGGAACCGCATGCCCCCCCATAAACGTTGGAACTAAATCGATTGGATGACTTTCATTCAATCGCTTCATGGCACGAAGTTGCTTCAATTCTGTTTCTAAATCTAAGCCGTAGCCACTTTTCCCTTCAACCGTTGTGACACCATGTGCTAAAAACGAGTCAAGGCGACGCGTTGTTTGCGCCACCAATTCGTCTTCTGTTGCTTCACGAGTCATACGTGTCGTTGCGTGAATACCGCCACCTGCGTTCATAATTTCCATATAAGTCGAACCTTCAAGACGCATTTCAAATTCTCGTTCGCGGCTACCGCCATAAGCTACGTGCGTATGGGGGTCAACTAGACCCGGCGTCACTAATCGACCTGAAGCATCTATCACATCCACTTCATGAGAGCGCTCGCCATACAACGCTTCAAGTTGTGAAGTTGAGCCGATTGCAAGTATTTCTCCGTTTTCCATCAATACACTGCCGTCTTCAATGATGCTGAGTTCAGACATGCCTTCTTTGCGGCGCGGTCCGTTTTCACCGGCTAAGGTAACTAATTGTGCGGCATTCTTTATCCATACAGGTGTCATTTTCCAGACCCCTCTAACATTGGGATATTCACGCCTTTTTCGCGAGCTGTTTCAATAGCTAAATCGTACCCTGCGTCAACGTGGCGAACGATTCCCATACCTGGATCAGAAGTTAAGACACGTTCAATGCGTGCTTCCGCTTCTTTCGTACCATCAGCTAAAATAACCATTCCCGCGTGAATAGAGTAACCCATTCCTACGCCCCCACCGTGGTGAAGAGAAACCCATGTTGCTCCACCAACTGCATTAATCATGGCATTTAAAATTGGCCAATCTGCAACTGCATCCGAACCGTCTTTCATCGCTTCTGTTTCACGGTTAGGTGAAGCCACTGAGCCTGAATCTAAGTGGTCACGACCGATGACGATTGGCGCACTTAACTCGCCACTTGCGACCATATCGTTAATGATTTTCCCGAAACGCGCACGTTCGCCATACCCTAACCAACAAATACGTGACGGTAGACCTTGGAATTGAATTTTATCTTGCGCCATTTTGATCCAGTTACATAAATGCGTGTTGTAACTGAACTCGCGTAAAATCACTTCGTCCGTTTTGCGAATATCTTCTGGGTCACCAGACAGTGCTACCCAACGGAATGGTCCTTTACCTTCGCAGAATTGAGGGCGAATGTACGCTGGTACAAATCCTGGGAAATCGAAGGCACGTTCAAAGCCTTCATCTTTAGCCACTTGGCGAATGTTGTTACCGTAATCAAATGTAACCGCGCCTTTGTCCATCATCTCAACCATTGCAGATACATGTTTTGCCATAGATGCTTTTGATAACTTGACATATTCAACCGGATTTTCTTTACGTAGTTTCGCTGCGTCTTGTAAAGACATCCCCGATGGAATATAGCCATTTAACGGATCATGTGCTGAAGTTTGGTCCGTTAAGACGTCTGGAATAAATCCACGAGCAATCATTTCTGGTAAGACATCAGATGCATTGCCAATAAGACCGATTGATAACGCTTTGCCAGCAGCTTTTGCTTCTTCAGCCAAGCGAATCGCTTCATCCAATGAATCCGTTTTAACATCTGTGTAACGCGTTTCAATACGTCGGTCAATGCGTGTTTCATCTACTTCTATACCGATACACACTCCGCCAACCATCGTTACGGCTAAAGGCTGAGCCCCACCCATACCACCAAGTCCAGCTGTTAACGTAATTGTTCCTTTTAATGACTCTCCGAAATGTTGTTTCGCAAGTTCTGAAAATGTTTCATATGTTCCTTGGACAATTCCTTGTGAACCAATGTAAATCCAGCTTCCTGCTGTCATTTGGCCGTACATCATCAAGCCTTTTTTATCTAACTCGTGGAACGTTTCCCAGTTTGCATAAGCAGGAACAATATTTGAATTGGCAATCAACACGCGTGGTGCATCTAAATGTGTTTTGAAAATCGCCACTGGTTTCCCAGATTGAACAAGCAATGTCTCATCATTTTCTAACTCTTTTAAAGAACGCACAATTGCATCAAAGCTTTCCCAGTTACGTGCTGCTTTGCCGATTCCACCATACACTACTAAATCCTCAGGACGTTCTGCCACATCTGGATCTAAATTATTCATAAGCATGCGTAGTGCCGCCTCTTGCTGCCACCCTTTTGTATGTAACTCTGTACCTCTATATCGGAATACGCGACCTTCTGTGTTTGACTTCATAATTAGTCATCCCCCTTTATCAATAATTTCATTGTATCTTGAAAGTTCAGATAATTTATTATAATTTAATGACTTTTTTATAAAAAATAACTATTAATATAGTTTATTATCCAGAATTTACGATTCATTGCGAATTAATCAACTAAATTTCAATTTTCATTATTGAAATTACTTTTCCACAGTACCTTGCATAGAATAATACTGCATGATATAGTGTTATCAAAGGTACTGTTCATTAACTAGTAGTGAAGGGAGGACGGAAAGATGAATATTCAATTTAAAAAAGGCGTTCTAAATCTGTGTGTGCTTGTTTTATTAGATAAGCAAGATCGATACGGTTATGAGCTTGTACAAAAGATATCGGATCAAATTTCGATTTCTGAGGGATCTGTCTATCCATTATTAAGACGTTTGACAAAGGAAGGTTACTTCACGACGTATTTACAAGAGTCCACGGAGGGTCCACCTCGTAAATACTATAGGCTGACGGATTTAGGAAGAACGTATTTACATGAGCAATTAAAAGAATGGAATAGCTTTACCTACGGAGTAAATACATTAATTGAGGAGAGTGTAAAAAATGACTGAACAACAATTTCTAAATGAACTTGAAATGGCATTAACTCGACTTCCAGCTGATGAAAGAAACGATATTCTTCAAGATATTAAAGAATATTTTACGAATGGACGTGAGGACGGGAAATCAGATAGCGAAATTGCTGGCTCTCTTGGCTCACCGAAAGAAATTGCAGATGAACTCCTTACTAATTATGTTCCTGAGAAATCACATACAGAAGATAAAAAGTTGATTATAATTACGGATACCGCCTTTACAAAAGTAGAGATGAATATCAATCATGGTTCTTTACATGTTTATCCTTCAGAAACAGATACGACAACGATAGAGCTTGTAAACGCTCCTGAGAAACTAGTATTAACTGCAGATGTCATCGGTGATACTTTATCGATTCGATTAAAAGGGCCAAAATTTAATTTCTTCAGCTTTCTTTCATTCGGCAAAGATGTAAGAGTAAATGTCGCTCTGCCTATAAAAACATATACAGCTCTTTCGATGAAAACAGATAACGGCAGCATTTCGGGGGAGAAAATTCTTGGGAAAACCATGACAGTATCTTCCGACAACGGCAGCATAAAACTAAAAGAAATCGCCGCTTCTACTCTCGATGTCCAAACCGATAATGGTCGTATTGACATCGATAAAGTTCAAGTCGACATACTATCTTCCAACACGGACAATGGCCGAATCGAATTACGTAATATCGATGCCGATCAAGTTCATGCAGAAACAGACAACGGACGCATCGTAATGGAATATATAAACGGAAAAATTGTCGGGAAAACAGACAATGGCAGAATCACACTTCTAACAACGCATATCGACTGTATGATTGATTTGGAAACGGACAATGGCAGCATTTTGATTGAAACGGAAAGTGACCCAACTGATGTAACCATTCGTGCAAAAGTGGATCATGGAAAAATTGATATTTTTGGAGAGAATAATTCCCGCACGACTTTCGGCAATGGAACCAACACGATTCAGCTGTCTTCAGACAACGGGAAAATCACTGTTGGCAAGAAAAGCGCAAGTGTGTTTAGTTCATAATAAACTTAGCTGTTGATCTGGATGCAAAAAGCCCCTATTGAGGTAACGGGTTCTCTTTTGAAGTACAAACATCGAATTAAGAGTGCTATTAGCATTCAAATTCTTATTAAGATTCGTAAGCTGTTTGGACAGTAAATTAGCACGCAAAAAAGGCTTGGAGACATATGTCTCCAAGCCTTTTACTTATATGATCTTGTTGAACTAAAGCCCCTGTTAGCCATCCATGCAGCCAAAACTAGCGCTACACCACAGAGTATGAAAATGAGGAACATAATTAATTTTCATGGGAGTTTAATAAGGAATTTTATTATTTCTATACTTATCAACCAAATTTAGAAGTATTGAAATCACAATAATTGAAGCCACAACTATTAAAAAGGAATTTGTTATAAGGTTAAAATCTAATTCGTTTATAGTTTTTTTAACTTCACCGTCTATATTCAGATGAATAATAGTCAACCCGTTATACTCAAGCGTAAAGTATGAAATAATCAAACCTATAATTAAGCCACTAACTATCGAAATCCAACCTTTTTTCAAAAAAATCACTCCCAATCCTTTAACTACTTCGATATACCCTCAGATTCTACCTTCTTATTGAACTACCGCCTCGTTAGTTCCATAAGAAAAAGGCTTTACTCCTTCTTGAAGTAAAGCATCTGTTAGCACAATAAGTAGTTATTTACTCTGTTTATTGTTTTGGAAGTAATTTAGAAGTATTGTTGTTCCAATTAATATTTGGACAAGGCTTAAACCATAAGGGAACCATCCTCTTATATCATTAAGCACAGTGGCGAATTTGCCTGGAGGAGTGCTCCATCCTGACAGATTAGGCATATAAGTTGCTATTGATAAGTGCATAATGCCTAACAGAATTGTACCTGACAAGATTAATAAAGAACCTATAAGATAGTTCTGGTTTTCTTTCACATTACCCCTCCATTTTATATACAGTTATAAATTAACTTACATCTACCAATTCACTCTTGCACTAATCTACCCCGTTAGCCACCCATGCATCGCAATACCAGCGCTACACCACAGAGTATGAAAATGAAGAACATAATTGAATTTTCATGGGAGTTGAAGAAGAAATAAGAGAGGCATATTCAACACTCGCGCCCGATTGCATTAGACGGATCTGCACATCTATGCTTTGCGGACACTCCTATTTTACCTAGTTCTCCTTCACTAAATTTAAAATAGAGGCGTTGCATAAAGAAATTAATTCAATTAAGCCATATCCATTCACTACAACTAGAGCGTCTCATCCAATTTTTGAATCTTTGAGTGGGAAATTAAAAAAACATTGCCAAAAACGTCGATTTTGTCTTCCTTTACACGTACAGCGCAATCTTTGTTCGACGCATAAATATTTATTTCTTCCGATAGGAGAGATAGTTCGCTTTGAACCAGTGCAAAGTTATTTTCAAGATCAAAATGAGACAAGACGGAAAAATTGTCAAGACCGATTCCGTCGTAAACAGAGCTCATTTCAACTTTATATCCAAAGTTTTTCGAGCATAACCATTTAGCTGACATGTTAATTGCACCAGCGCTTGCTCCCATCACAACAGCGCTGCTTTTTTTAATCGAATCCGATAATTCATATTCCATCAAAAAAACATTTTGTTTAAGAGTATTCCCACCCAACAAGAAAATGACTGAAGCATTTTGAATTATCGTTCGGGCATCTTCCTTCTGTAAGCGATAATTTATTAAATGATATTCATCAAACATAATGCCTGCCTGGTCAAGCCACGAGCGTTCAGTAGCACCATCATCTTCATAAATAGATGGATTCGAGCTAATCATAGCAAGCGATTTTCTATCAGTTATATCCTCCTGTAACACCCTGCCCAGATTCTCTGGAAATAAATTGTTAAACCAACCTAAATAATAGTGAGTTTTCATAAGTACCCCCGTAGCGAAGTGTAAATTACATTTATTCCTTGCGTCACTCATTCTGTTTTCTTGTCACCAACAAAATACTCTCAATATGGCCCGATTGTTGAAGAGGATAGTACATATAAATTAATTAATTATCAATCTCAATTTTTTCTGCGGGGAGCGTTAAAATCGCTGGTTCATTTTGAGGTTTTCCAAAATCCCACCAGAAATGCGTTAATCCTTCTTGGATCAACGCACCCGTTAGCCATACATGTAGCCAAAACTAGCGCTACACCACAAAGTATGAAAATGAGGAACATAATTGAATTTTCATGGGAGTTAAAAACAGTATTATCTATACTCTAGAGAACCTCTGTAACCACGGTGTTATTTGGCACTATAATGTTAAGTCTAATATCATCTTTAGAATATATCATTCCAGCAATAGAATAGTCATATCCTTCTTTTTTCAAATCTTCTGCCACTTGTTCGTAGAACCCACCTTTTTTAGCAAGGAGTTCTTGAATATCATCTACTTCTTTTAGTAAGACATCATAGGCTTTTTCTTCTTTTCTTGAGTCCTGGGTATAGATAAACAATGCTACGACTAGTAAAACTAAACCAACTCCGATTATACGAACTTTCCCCAACTTCACACAGACAACTCCTATTGTGTTTTTAAAATGATATGTCTGAGTAAATGGGATTATCACGTTAACATTACCCCGAGAGAGGAATTATTGATTTCATATGAAAAGTTGCCCTTTTAAGGCAATTGGTTATTCACTAAAGCACCTCGTTACTTCAATACATTCTAGAAAAAAACGACGATAATTAGTAAGCCTATTCCGAGAAGGCTGCCGCCAATCAATTCAGAATTATTCCACAAAAAGGAAAATGTGCTTTTATTGTTAAAATCGTATGAAATAACTCTTTTTATTAACCATAATCCAAAAACAGTTAGGAAAATAAGTCCAAACATAAGTAACATTGGAGTATCTTTTATATATGTTTCAGTTTCCACTATAAATCCTCCCTATTTATGTAACTAAGCACCCGTTCGTTCTATACCTAGAAATTTTCGCTTATATCCCACTTTCCTCCTGAACCATGATAAGTTTCAACTGAAAGTTGATATTTTCTACTGCACTTTACACATTTAAAAGCGTGGAAAATATAATCCTTTGGGAAAGTCCCACCAGATTTCAAGTCTTCTATATCACAATTCCCTTCGGTAAGTACCAGTGTACCCTGGCTTATTATCAATTTAAGTTGTTCTAAAAGATTAAAGTATTCGTAAAGCGATGTTATTGATATTTTCTCATTAAAACCATCACAATTTAAACATTTCAATTTCTTCACCTTTTCAAAATGATTGATTTATTTTTTATCTTATTGTACTAAACTGCTTCGTTAGTTAATAATTTTAAAGTTTATTTTAACATAAATACCCAATAAACCTTCTTGAAATTAGAACCTCTATTAGCATACAAATTCAACTGACAATAACTTCTGTCATCCTTTTAAAAGGGATGCCAATTAGGGTGCTAATTTACCCTCAATTCGGTTTAAAACCCTTACAAATTAACAAAAAAAGGACACTCCAATTCGCATCTGGATTGGAGTGCGAATTGATGTGATAATTTACTTTTTGTACTCGAAAACAGAACCCGTTAACCTTCAAAGGTGATGTGCTTTTATTAATTATCTAAGAAATTGTCTTCCGTGAAAGGTTTCTCTGAATAAAAAGATGCTTAATTTATAGAGTATTATATACAGACTATATAACCATATAGCTGTAATATATATATTTGTAGGAAAACCTACAAAATTGGAGGTAGTTTACTTGATTATATGGACTACATATAAAAATTCTTCATTCTTTTTAAAAATGACAATTGGTTTCATACTTGGCATTTTAGTTGGGGTCGTATGGGGACCAGATGCCCAAGTATTTAAACCATTAGGCACGTTATTGATAAAAATGCTTAGCCTCATTGCTACGCCGGTTGTATTTCTCACCGTTGTCCTTGCAGTCATCCAAATGAATCCCTCACAATTAGGAAGAACAGGCGGCAAATTAATTCTCTATTATGCTTTAACCACCGCTGCAGCAGTTTTCATTGGACTCGGTCTTTCTTTATGGATTAACCCTGGCGAGTCCTTATCTCTTCCGAACGTGGAAGTGGATCAACCGGAAACCTTATCTCTTTCAAATGTCCTTTTAAATATCGTTCCTGACAATTTGTTTACAGCCTTTTCTACAGGTAATTTAATGGCCATCCTATTTTTAGCTATTATTATTGGCATTACTCTTTCAGGAATGCGTTTTTCAACGGATGAAAAGCTTCAAAAATACGGAAATGATTTGCAATCCTTACTTGACGCAGCGAATGTACTCTTCTTCCGCATCCTTAAAGGAATTTTACTTTATGCCCCAATTGGTATTTTCGCCATTGGAGCCACTTCTTTTGGAACGCAGGGTTGGGATACCATTACCTCATTATTAAAGTTTACAGCCGTATTTTATCTAGGAGTAGCTATCCTTTGGCTCGTCGTATATTGCGGTATCCTTAAAATTTATAAAATTCCCGTTCGAAACTTCTTTAGAAACACTAGAGACGCCTATACTTCTGCATTTTTCACTTCAAGTAGTATTGCGACACTTCCTATTGCCATGGAGAATGGGAAAAAAGCCGGTATTTCGGAGAAAATGGTCAATTTCAGTTTACCTTTAGGTGCAGTGTTTAATTCCGACGGGGGAGCATTACGAATGGGCGCCTCTATTGTTTTTGCAGCCAACATTGCTGGTGCTAATTTTTCTCCTATGGAATTTTTTAACCATCGTATTCATTGGTACATTACTTTCAATTGGTACTGCCGGAATACCCGCAGCAGGGCTCGTAACACTTACCGCCGTATTAACCATGTTTAATCTTCCCCTGGAAATTGTAGCTTTAATTGCAGGTGTGGATGTGCTGATAGGAATGGCTGGTACAGCTTCAAATGTGGTGGGTGATTTGGTGGGAGCTGCAGTTGTCGATCAATCCGAAAAAAATCAACAAGTTAAAACAGAAGTTATAAATCAAATGTAGTTGCCCTCTTTGTGAGGAAAATCGTTTGAGCATGTGCACTCTAGCTGAAGTCTTAACTATTTTGCTAAATCTTAAATTTTAAATCTTGGCTGAAATGTAAATACAATTGATTATAGAAAAATGAGCCTGGAAATGCATTTCCAAGCTCATTTTTTCATGTCTTTTTCACAAAAGCACCCGTAGTTGAAGAAGAAAAAACTATTTATTTTTAATTTCTTCCAATAGATTAATGACCTTTTCATTTTGTTCAATTATTGTGAGATTTTGCTTCTTAATTTTGTGAAGTCAAACAAATACACCACTAAGATTGCAACTACTAGGAATTCCATAAGATCACCTCAAACTTTATTTTTATCTAAATTGCACCTTTTTCTCTTCAACAAACCTGCATCGTTAGTTCAATAAGAAAAAGAGTTACTTAAGCAGACCGAAGACCTTCAACTAAAGCACCAGCTAGTGAATAAGAAATTTTAAAGGTAAATTATTCTAAGTTTTTTGTCCTACTTAATATCTCTGAAACTCCTATTGCAATACTTGCATTAAGCATTGCGAATATAGAACTAATCATTGTTGTATCATTAAATTCACCAATAAAATTCATTACAAAAAATATGAAACTATAGATAAAAACAAGTATGCCAAAAATAAGTAAAAATTTGTCCAATATTATCACCTCAAACCATTATTTCTTCACTAAACTGCCCCGTTAGCCATACATGTAGCCAAAACTAGCGCTACACCACAGTGTATGAAAATGAGGAACATAATTGAATTTTCATGGGAGTTAATTTACCTATGAGGGCTTTTTTATTATATTAAGAGCTTCGTCCATATTACTGAACAGTCTTTGATTTAATAAGAATCATTTTCAAGGATCGAGAATATATAGTGATCCTCCCAAATTCCATTGATTTTAATATAATCTCTAGCTAGCCCTTCTAGAACAAAACCCACTTTTTCCAACACTCGTGCTGATCCTATATTTCTTGGCATAACACCCGCTTCAACCCGATGAAATCCTAATTCCTTAAACGCCTTATCAAGTATTAATCTGACAGCCTCAGTAGCATATCCTTTCCCATAATGCGCCTTATCCAATGAATAGCCCAATATACATTTTTCAGCTGCACCCAATTTATACAGACCGATCATGCCTATGAGCTTGTTAGTGTGGATTTCAAATATGCCAAAGTCGTAACGGCTGCCTTGTTTCTTTGCCTGCTCCCAACCTTCAATTAATTTCAAATGAGCATCAAGTGTATAAAACGTATCCTCTTTTGATACAGGTGTAATCGCTTCAAATATCTTTCGATTGGCTAGGTTTAATTCTAATAAGGACTCGGCATCATCTGTAGTGAATTCTCTTATATATATGTTCCTTTTTTGGTGTCCCACTTATAAATCCTCCTTGTACAACTCAACTGATCAACGATGTATATATACATTTGTTCCTATTGTCACCAAGGATGAGAGTTCAGTTACGTCATCATTAAACATTCTTATACACCCATGCGAAACCTCTTTACCTATTGATGATGGATCGTTTGTTCCGTGAATTCCGTAATGCGGCTTAGACAAACCCATCCAGAGAACCCCAAAAGGCCCTCCCGGATTATATTCTTTATTAACAATCATGTAATTACCAGTTGGCGTTGGTGTCAACACTTTTCCGATAGCTATCGGATACATCTTCAATAATACACTTGCATCATAAAGCTTAAGCTGACGTTTACTTACTGAAACATCAATCCAAATAGTAATGGTCCCATCTCCCGAAGAATGTCTTACATTAGGTATATGGAAAAGTAGGCGAACATGACATTAAAACACATTATATGGTGGCGATGCACACACCCGATTTATAAGAATTAAAAAAGCACCACAGGAATGCAGCGCCAATTGATTTTAATTATTTCCTCTGTCTTCATCTATTTTGTCCCTTAAACCGCCGTCTTCACGCAGCACATACTTCCCAATTTTCCCCGGTTCTGAAAGGATTGCCATACCTTTTATCACATGTTGTGAAACTTTCCCGGCGTTGTTTGTATAGTCTACTTGTGCAGTAAAGTCATAATTCTTAGGTGACGACTCGTTTTCACTTTGAGTCACTTGTATATCACTAATTTTCATTGCATACCGATCATTTTCGTCATAGCCTAAATATCCATAGTGATAACGAAAAGCAATAGAATTAGAAATAAGGGTATCATAAGCATAGTCCATGAAGTAAGTTCCATATGTTCTTTTCACTAAGTCCTCGTAGGCAAGCCATTCAGGTGAGTCCTCAAGTAGAAAGCCCACTTCAGGGGAGCTTTGACGAATTTCAGTCATTTTTTTATCGATATTTTTGACAATGAGCAAGTATTCTTCATTAGGAACTGTAAATTCCGATTCAAGAACAGTACGAACTGTTTGTTGATTATTAAATTCTGTAGATCCATTGTCCTCAGATATTTTCTCCATTAGACCACCGACATCGCGGATTGAATATTTCCCGATTTTTCCTACTTCTGAAAGAATCGCCATTCCTTTTATTTCGTGTTGCGTAACTTTCCCATCGTTGTTTGTATAGTCTACCTGAGCGATAAAGTCATAATTCTTAGGTGATGACTCGTTTTCACTTTGAGTTACTTGTATATCGCTAACTTTCATTTGATAACGTACTTGCTCCTCTTCCGTTCTAAAGTGGAACTGGAAAGCCTGATTTGTAGGAATAAGGTCATCATAAGCATAGTCCATAAAGTAGGGTCCATATGTTTTTTTCACTAATTTCTCGTAGGCAATCCATTCAGCAGAGTCCTCTGGCATTCCGAAGCTACTTCCTTCTGGTAAGCTTTCTCTTATTTCATCCATTTTTTTATCGATGCTTTTTTGGATTAGAATATATTCTTTATTAGGAACCGTTAATTCCGATTCAACAACAGCACGAACTGCTTCTTTATTTTTATCTGCTGTTGAAGCAACCACTTCTTTTTGCTGTTCAGTCTGTTCTATCGAAAAGAACGCAAAAAGAAAACAAGAGCTAATCAAGAGAAAGATGCCGGCTATTTTTAGTTGTTTATTATACATAGTAACCTCCCTGATAATTTGTGTTTTGTTCAAATCATCACTTTGTTCATTGTAATACGTTGTAAAAACTGAAAAGTTTCATTATTCCATCTTTTCCTTTACTTACATATTCATATAAGGAAAGCTTTAATAAAACTAAAAATGACTACCAATTCATATGCGAATTGGTAGTCATTTTTTTGCTCCTATTAAGAAACCTGGTACTTATTAAAATAAAATTCTTACTTTATTTTTTTGAATAATGTTAAACAATAAAGGGCAGCGATACCAACTAATACGTAAACAACTCGTGCGAAGACACTATCCATGCCGCCAAATAGTCCGCCTACCAAATCCCATTGGAATAAACCAAACAACAACCAGTTTAACCCACCAATAATAACTAATAATAGTGCAATTGAATTTAAACTTTTCATGGTTCTATCTCCTTTCGTACAATATTTGTATATCTATTGTATAACCAATATGAATAATTCTAAACATTCTCACTTTAAATAAATATATGTAAGTAATCATCTTTTATTCGTCACATAGAAAATCACTCATCATTATTGATTCCCTGTTTAATCAAATCTATACGCAGATGGCGTTTTGCCGGTTGCCGCTTTAAATTTGGCATTGAAATACGTTTGGTGTGTGTAACCAGCTAATCTTGCTACTTCTTCAAGTGGTGCTTTCGTTTCTTTTAATAAGCGTTTGGCTTCTCTTATGCGAATTTCATGCAACGTGTCTCGAAATTTCTTTCCGGTGCTTTGAGAAAATTTTCGACTCAACGTACTTTTATTTAAATGGAGTGCCTCTGCACAAGTGGCTAAGTTCCAATTTGAATCCCAATAATTTGATTCCATCATCGCGCGAACCTTTTCAGAGAAATTGGAGATGCCTTCATCAGGGAAACTTGTCTCATTCATTAATTTAGAAATGAAATCGCCTAGTTTTTGAATAATGTGATACATAACAGGCTCCCGAACAATGTCTTGAAATAAACGATGATATTGTTTTTCGATTGTTTCATTGTTTATCGACTTTGCAATCATATATCTTCGCATTTGTGCCAATACACTTGTTAAACGGATACGTACCATTTCTGGGTCTGGATACGGTGATTCAAGTGTTAGAAAATCTTGCTCTAACCACTCACGAATCGCTTTTAATTTCTTCTTTTCTAGCATCTCAATCCATGTTCGCTGTTCCAAAGGAGACAAAAATGGATCAAGGTCTCTCCATTTTAAGTCGGACAACTCTACTGATAAAATATCGTAGCCGTCATAAAAAATACGTTCTTGAAAACGGCGCATTTTTTGGTATAAGTCACGCGTGCTTTTTCCTTCAGACGATTCGTACAGATAAATAGAGAGTAACGTTTCAGACTGACTTTTCCATGAAGCAAAAAAAGCACGGTAGCTATCTTGAAGTTCTTCATGTTCGACCAATTGATGGATGACGAGAATAAAATCCGAGAACGGGAAAACATGAAAAGTTGTAGGAAACGAAAATCCTTCTAATGTTCTTACTAATTGAGAACCTACTTCAACAGTTGAAGGGACTATCGCACTCATTAATACAGGCGTATTTGGGTAAGTTTCAGTTACTAATAAATCCTCATATGTCAGGTTCAATTCGGAAGCTGATTTAAGTTGAGGAGACACCTCTCGTTCATTGCGCAAACGAAAACGGGCTTGTTGAACATGTTTAATCAAGTGTTCGGGTTGAAACGGTCGGAATAACAAATCTTCCGCTTTATGTTTAAGTGCTCGATACGCTGTTTGGAATGTTCGCTCAGAAGAAATCCCAAGCCACTGCACTTGTGGAGGTAAGAAAGAGGGTTGTTGTGATTCCCACAAATCAAGATCCACAATTAAGAAATCAACAGCGTATTCTTTCACATGTTTTGAGAACTGTTCCACATCTTCCACAACTTCCACTTTGATATCTCGGAGTTGTGAAGTGATGATCCACTTTAATCCTTGTCCTTCGAGCGGAACCTTTGTGAGAATTAGGATATTCATCAAATTCATCCACTCCTTCTAGAGCTTCCTCGTAATAAATGAGCCCAGTGTTAATATCGCAAAAGCAACAGAGAAAAAGATAACGAGTGTGCTGATTTCAATCGATTCGTTGCCGAACATATGATAAACAAAAATGATGAAAAATAGTGTAATGATTAACATGGTTGATCCGTAGGCAAAGAAATTCCGAACATTGACACTCGTTCGTTCATCCGTATCAGGAATTTTTGACCGGCCCAAGAAAAATAAGAAAATCGCTAATATGACACCATAAACGATGTAACCAATTAACACCGGCAAAACTGGCATTCCTTGAATCGAATAGGTGATGCCAATTCCAATCGCTGCTCCCACCATTACTGAAATAAAGCTCCACACTTTAAATTTCGTGTTGTTCATTTGTCTGCCTCCTTCAACTCAAAAATTTCATCGATGGATACTTGAAAGTAGTTCACTAGCTTTAGTGCCAATTCCAAACTCGGATTGTATTTGTTATTTTCAATGGCTGTGATAGTTTGACGCGTAATTTGTAAGTCCATCGCCATTTGAACTTGCGTAATTCCACGGGCAGTTCGTATGTCTTTTATTCGATTTACTACTGGCAAAGTTCGCCCTCCTTATGTAAAGAGTTCTTTACATATATAGTAAATAAAAGCCCGCTTCATGTAAAGAGTTCTTTACATGAAGCGGGTCATATTTAGTAGTTATCCTCTTTTATTGAACGACATTGCCAAATGCTTTTAAGTTCCCACAGTTATGACGACATTTCCCTTCTTGTGTCCTTTCTCGACATATCTATGAGCTTCAACTATTTCTTCAAACGTATAGCACCTGTCAATAACCACTTTTAACTTCCCCACCTCAACAAGTTCTTTGAGGAAGTTTAGAGCTTCGGAACTTTCAGGTGAATTTTGACTCAAGACTAGTTTTTTGTTAGTTGTTAATTTCGTCCATAGCATTGGAGGATCTGGTAACGGTGTAGTGGTATTTATATAGGTTCCGTCCTTTTTTAGCGATTTCATACAAGCTGTAAACGAACTCTTGTCTACCGCTTCAAAAATCACATCATACGTTTCCCCTGTACTCGAAAAATCTTCTGCCGTGTAATCAATTACCCGATCTGCCCCCAGAGATTTTACCAATTCTAAATTCGTGGTACTGCAAACCCCTGTTACGTTTGCTCCGAAGAACTTTGCAATCTGCACAGCATAAGTTCCAACACTTCCTGAAGCTCCATAAACAAGAACCTTTTGACCACTTTGAATATTAGCTTTTCTAAGAAAATGCAAGGCTGTTCGTGCGCCGATGGGAATGGCAGCTGCTTCCTCAAAAGTGAGATTGGAGGGTTTAAGACTGACTGGTCCTTCTTCAGGCAGACACTTATATTCGGCATAGGCACCAAAACCCACTAGGGAAGCAGCATAAACCTGATCACCTTTCTTAAACAGCTTGACATCTTTACCTACAGACTCCACTTCACCAGCTAACTCCATCCCCAATATCTCTTTTTTGGGTTGTCTGAAACCAAGTGCGATTCGAGCAGGTAGCCAAAAAGCGGGAGGAACTGTAAAACTTCGTGACCGAATATCTGCTACTGTTACGGTTGTCGCTTTTATTTTTATTAGTATTTCATTATTCTTAGGAGTAGGTTTTTCTACCTCTTTCAGTTGCAGAACGTCGGGGGGACCGTACTTTGTGTAGACAATTGCTTTCAACTATTCTCCTCCCATTGCTTCTATTCATTATTATCATACGAATAATACGAATAAATAGAACGATGGTTCATTCTTCAAGTAGTGTTCTACAACTCGCCTTGTCTCAATAAAGCAATTTAATCACTAATATTAGTCACAAGCTTTTGATCCACATACAGTTTGATTGATTTTGGAACTTCCACATATAAGACTGGCAAATATTCACTAAACTCGCCGTAATTGTGTTCTAATTGGAATTTACGATTAATTGGCTCGTAATCATAAAACAACAGATTAAGGTTCGTTACTGATGACTGAACTCCTATTTCCAACGTATCATTTTTCCACTCTATTTTAACTTGATCTAAGTTCGTCTCAATTTCATATTGATTATATAGCACCATGCTTTTATAGAGAGAAGCTTTAACGACCGATTCATTATTATCGGTTCTTTTAATGACGAGACTCAGTGGCATTTCTTCAAAACTTTTTGTAGTAATTTTAAATACACCATCATTTACTGGATGTGACCATGTTTCAATGATACTGCTATCATCCATTTCTTCAGCACTACCTGCAGTAAGTAAACGATAGTTTTGTTTCTTCTCATTCACTTCTTTGCTCGTTAACGCCGTGACACTTTCAGAGGAAACCGGGAAAGCCCACGTCCAAACTGTTGAGGCTAATAAAACTACAACATAAACCATCAGTAACCGAATATTCACTCTTGATGAAAGTTTAGTTTTACTGGTTTTTACGTTTGGACGATTAAAACGTAGAATGGCGATAACAATGGATACTATGATTAAAATCGGCATTAACGCTACAAGAATCATGAATGCACCTCCTGATTTTTATTGAAGAACCAAGATGCACTAAAGGCAAGTAGACAAATGCTAATTATTTTTATAATAAAAATAGAAATGGATTCTTCTGCGAATATAAATTTTCCTATAGAATAATAAAGATTCACTTGACTGAAACTATTAAATACCGCAATGAAAGCTACGATTGCTATTATTCCGAAGACAGTAAATAACTTATTAAATTGTAGAACAGAACCAATAAAGTAAGCTAAAATGCCCGACAATAGAACATATCCAAATATATTAATTATGCTAGCGAATTGGTCCATATAAGATAAATTAACATCATAAATAGCTTCTACTTGAAGTATTTGGTAAACGATTTTTAATACATTAATTCCCATATAAGAAGTCAAAGTTCCTAAGATTGCAAGAAATCCGATATAAACGCCATTTGCCAAATGTCTACTCCATCTAGTAGACACGAATGTAAAATCATCATTTTTATATGCTGTTGTTGAGATTAAAACGCTATTCGTTATAATCCACAAAATGGTCATCACCGCGAGTGCTGTTCCACTAAAAAAAGTAAACGAATAGTTTAATGACATTGAACTTCCACCCACCATGCCAGAGCTTCCGCTCGCAGCTATAAATAAACCGATTAGTTGAAGGACCATTAACGTCTGGAGTATGCCCGTATACGATTTAACTTTATAAATAACCTGCTTCTTTACTACTTCATACAACCTAACTTCCTGTAAAGACACGATCAATTCCTCCTTCTGTTGGAGCAGTTACGTACACGAAAGCTTCGTTTGCTGAAAGATTCGTAAACGTTAAGTCTGGGTGTTTACTTTGGAAAACATTCCCGCTCATTTTGACGACGGCCATCACAAACCCAGGCATCGTTTCGGTATATGAAAGTTTTTCATGCATCAATATAAACCGGTCAACTGCCCCTTTTTCCCCTTTAACTCCTATCACACTTTCTTTTAATTCAGAGACGGAAGTGTGCAAAAATGCATGTTGTTGATGAATAATCAGCACATCTTCGAGTAAGTTCTCGATTTCATCTAAGTGATGACTCGATAGTAAAATCGTTCTCGGGAATGCCAAGTAATCTTTTAGTAAAGCTCGATAAAAATCTTTTCGAACAGCTGCATCCATTCCGGTTGTTGGTTCATCGTAAATAGTCAGCGGACATCTTGCGGCAAAGCCGATAATGGCATGGAACGTGCTTAACATACCTTTTGATAGATTTTGCACATACGCCTTTTGCGGCAGTTGGAAGTACGCCATTAATTCTTTTGCTAATGAGTCATTCCAATTCCGATAAAACATGGAGAATGAATCGAGCAATTCTTCTAAATCCAGCGAAGTAGGCAAGTTCATTTGATCATCAATAAAAATCGTATTTGCCGATACTTTTAAACTGTTGAAAGGATTTTCATCCATAACACGAAGTTCTCCAGTCGTTTTCTTTAAATATCCGGCAATTAATTTTAGAAAGGTCGTCTTGCCAGCACCGTTTCTTCCAATTACACCTGTAATTGTATTTTCTTTAATGACGCAACTTAAGTTCGACAACGCATGCGTAGAACGATATTTTTTCGATAAATTCTCGCATTTAATCACTAAACTTTCCCCCGTTCATTATTCAATTTCTCCCTCTTTAACATGTCGATTAATTCCTCAAAAGGCACTTCTAAATGATCAGCTTCATCGACGATGCCTTTTACCAAAATCGATAATTTTTCGCTTTTTCGCTTGGCTAAAATGATGGTTCTCGCATTTGAAGTAACGAACATGCCCAGTCCTCTTTTCTTATATAAAATGTCATTGTCCAATAAGATTGAAAGACCTTTTCCAGCAGTTGCTGGGTTAATCGTGAATACGTCTGCGAGTTGATATTGAGAATACATTTTGTCATCTGGCTGAAACTGGCCGCGGAGAATTTCATTTTCAAGCCATTCTGCCACTTGGACATAGATGGGGAGATCTGAGTCTTCATAGAACTTCACATAAGCGCCTCCCTTCTTTACCTTTTTCTAGTGCATTACTGTTGTAATGTACTATATGCCATATTTTGAATTTTTGCAACAAAAAAACAACTTCTTTTTTGAAGTTGTTTTTCAGCGTTATTATTCTGGAACTTCTCCACCATAGGAAGCCCATTCTTCACGCGACGGACCGTATACGCCGATCATGGAAAGACCCGCTTGTCTCATCAATATCGTTAATTGACCACGATGATGAATTTGATGTTTGACTAATACATTGAGCGTAGTTGCATTTGACCACATTTCGCCATACATATCGTGTTCTAAAGAAAGCTCAGCATCTGTCCATTGCGCTCGAATGGCTTCTTTGAAAGCCTGATTTGCTTGCCGGTAGCCTTGAGCGATTTGGCTAGCTGTCGCTGGTAATGCTGCATCGTGCTGTGGTGCGTTGAATTCTAGACCCACACGGGACATCATTTCATGCACAGATAGGACGATATGCCATGCTAAGAAACCTAAAGAACGCTCTCCTTCACTGACACGTGTTGATAATGAATCGTCGTTTAATAAGTCTACTATTTTTTGGGTAGAGTCACTTTCGTATGTCCATTCAGCTAAAAATTCATCCATTGTATGGTACATCATGTTCCTCCTTTAATTTGTCCTTAGTAACTTTCTCTAGAAGTTGTGAAATCCCTTCTTCATTCTTCGATTAGTCGTTTCCTTCTTTCTTCAATATCTTTGAATTCTCCGTCTAACACATGCTTTTTCCCTTGTAATGAATACAGTACTTTACCAACATCGTTCATTGTGTTTTGTAAGTGCTCTTGTGACTTCTTAATGCGTGAGTGTATGGTCCATTCACTAAAGATATCGTCGAAAAAGTAATCAGCCATTTTAATAAAGCCACCACGCTCGACAACAAATGACCCAATTTCTAACGCTTGCACATCTTTTACTTCGGTCTGGAATCGATGGAGCGCCATTTGCGCTTGGTGAATGGTGTCTTCTGATTCATCCATTTTATTATGTTTCATGGCAGTTACAATCATGCCGCCACCTAAAAACGTATCCCAAGTGGAGAAACTTTTTGCAGAAGCGAGTTGGTTAATGGCAGTTGATAACAGTGTCTTCGCAGTAGTGCCAGCGCTCTGTGCTTCTTCTATTTCTTTCAACATCGTTTGGACAACTGTTTTTCGGGAATACAACTCTTCCATAACTGCTTGATTTTCAGGTGAATGATCTCGTAGCCATCCCTCTTTTTCGTTCATTAAACGTTGCCATTGGGCATGCACAAGATGATATTTTTCATCCACTAATTCTTTACGCACTGTCGTTAATTCCACTTCCAAATCACGCACCATCTTTACCGCTTCATTCCATTTCAATTCAACCGCAGCAGCTTCTGCCTGTTCGTGGTCACGAATTTCTTCTTGAGTACCTTTCCATTTCCTCACCATATTGGAAAAAGAAAAACCATCTAACTTGGATACATCCAACTGTTCTTGTGTTAGTTCACTCTTGAGTTCATCGCGTTTATGCGTTTGTTTTACTACATCTACTTGAAGAGAAGCCTGCTTTCGCAGTAACCGTTCCTGTTCATTAATTATTAGTTGAAGTTCTGATTGTCGTTGTTGCAATGTTGACCACATGCTGATCACTCCCTTGCTCAGTATTACGAAATACAAGAAAAGAAGTTTCAATAAATTTATTTTTGGGAATTCATTGAAATATTGGAACTTTCCACAGGTTTAAAGAGTCTAATGAATAAGTTAAAAAATCGGGGCGGAATGGGGTGAGTCGTGATATGAAAAAATGGATACTGCCGATTGTTATATTGCTTATTGTTTCCGTCAATGCTTTACTTTCAACGAAATTCCATTACCCAGAACTTCCATTTGAAAACAAAACAAAGTATGAAGTGGCCAATCTAGCCACAACGTCTGACTTACCCCTTTCGAAAATAACCCAACAAGACGGATATTTATGGTTTGTAACTGATGACTCGCAAGATCTGGCGGAGCAATCATTGAAAAAACGAATGACTCGGAACGGTTGGGAATTTGTCGAGCAAAACGAATTAAATTATTTCTTTAAAAAAGATGACGAAAAAATAGTAATCAAATGTCATGAATGGACAAGCAACTATCTTTTGTTTCAATTGCCGCTTGGACTGTAAACAATTTATGTGAATAACGAAAAGGGCTGTCTAATAAGTCTCTAATATAAAGTAAGTGGAGAAAAATGAGTCTTTTATCTGCACCTACATTCAAACATTGTAAACGGTTATAATTATCTGTTTTGTACTGATAAACTTGCAGTTGATTGGAGTGAAAGGCGGCGACTCCAGCGGGATTAGCATGAGGTGAAGACCCCGCAGGCAACGAGTAGTGCAAAAAAATTTGCACTACTCGTTTGCGACGAAGCTAGCGCAGCGATGCAGGAGCAGTCTCTTTCTTGCTCGTCGAGGAGGCTGAGACCATGCCCGCGGAAAGCGTCCGCCTGCAACGGAAAGCACCTCTACTAAATATAAATAGGAGCTGTCCTAAGTCATATTCTATGACTTTTTGGACAGCTCCTTTCCGTTTGATTATTTTTTCTTTTTCATTCCGAATGGCCACCATACACCACGGTCAAACGATACCGTGATTGCTGGAATTAGTAATGGCAAGACAATTAAGCCATAGAGCAGTAATCCAATCACTACGATGGAAGCAATTTGCATTAAGCTCAAGACGCCTGAAGGCATCATCGCTCCAAATGTTCCGGCTAAAATAATGGCAGCTGTGATAATGACAGTTCCCATCTTCGTCATGGATAAGCGCATCGCCTCGCGAACTGTTATGCCACGTTCCGCTTCTTCACGGAAACGATCCAGTAAGAAGATGGAATAGTCGACCCCGAGTGCCACTAACATGACAAAGCCAAAGAATGGTACTGCCCAGCTAATGCCGTCAAAGCCTAATATATTCTCAAAAATCAACTCTGCTATTGCGATGGATGTAAAGTACGTTAACAACAATGAGCCAATCATGAATAATGGCATAATCATTGAACGGAACATAATGGATAGCACCACAAACAAACTAATTAACATGATGATGACCGTGTTTGAGAAATCGCTTGAAGAGATGTCCGCTAAATCACTGTTCACACTAGAAATTCCACCAAATGCAATATCGACATCTTCAAAAGGTGTCCCTTTTACTTCAGATGCGACCGCTTCTTTCAATCGATGTACAGTGGCAATTGCTTCCGGTGAATATGGATCATCGGAAAGAACGACTTCCATTTTAATACCGTTGCCGTCTGCAAATGTATAACGTTCTAATACTTGAGCAAACTCTTCGTTTTCCAATGTGCCTGCAGGAATGTACAATCCTGTTTCACGCACACTATCACTTTCACTCATCGCTTTCATCATGCCGCTGACTTCAGTCAAGCCATCTGTGATTTGAGTAAGGCCTTCGTTCGATGCTGCAAGACCTTCTGTTAACTGAGACATCCCTGCTCCATCGCCACCTGCACTTGCAAGTCCTTGTTGGATTTGACCCAGTTGACTACTTATCGCTGTCAAAGCACCGACGGTTTGTTGAACGTTACCAGTTTGCTGCAATCCTTGAGTTGTCAGTGTTAATTGCTCATTTAACTGAGCGATACCTTTGGCAACTTCGCCGAGTCCCCCACTGTCGTTTCCTCCACCAGCTAATCCACTTTGAATTTGACTAAGACCTTCACTGATTTCACTTAACCCTTCGCGAGCATCAGTTAATCCGTCTGCTAGTAGACCCAGTTGCTGATCCACATACAAATCCTCAATCATTTCACCCGTTGGACGCGTCACGGTACGAATTTTTTCAACGCCTTCTATTTGTTCAAAACGCTGACTTAAACGCTCTACGTATGGAATCATTTCTTCGTTTGCAAGCTTTTCATCTGATTCAATGATTACTTGAACAGGCAAGGAATCGCCTTTTCCAAAACCATTTTCAATGGCACGTAATCCTTTGACTGATTCGTAGTCATCACCGATCTCATCCACTGTGTTAAACGATAATGAATTATCGTAAGTCAGTAATAATGGAACCGTTAAAATGGCTACTACCAGTATAGATACTACTGGACGATTGACCGATAGTTTGCTCATCGTTGCCCAAAGTTTGCTGTCTTTATGAGATGCCGATTTTTTAGATGGCCAAAATAGTTTTTCTTTCAAAACCAACATTAACACTGGTACGACGGTAAATAGCACGAGTAATAAGACGGCAATTCCCACCGCTACAGCTACTGCTGATTTAAAAATAGGGAATTCTGCAAAGCCAATTGCAAAGAATCCAATAAAGACAGCTACTCCACTAATGAGCAAAGTCCGTCCCGCAGTTTTGTAAGTATTGACAATCGCTTGTTTCACTTCGTGTCCTGCTGATAGTTCTTCTTTGTAACGACTCAACAGTAAAATACAGTAGTCCGTTCCAATACCAAATAAAATGGCTACTAAGAATATTTGAGTGTAGTTCGAAACAGGGAAGCCAAACCAATCAATGAAAAATGCGACCAATGATTGACTCAATAAATAAGTAATCCCGACTGCCACTAAAGGAACGAATGGTGTGACAATAGAACGGAATACGGCAAGTAATAAACCGAAAATCAAGATGACCGTAATGATTTCTGTACGTTTCAAGCCTTCTTGGGAACTTATATTTACATCGTTATTTATGATCGATAATCCTGTTACATAAGCCGTCATGTCAGACGGAATAACAGTCTCCCGAATGTCTTCTGCAACTTGATTCACTTCTTCATCTGTACCATCGACCGTAATGGGAATAAGCACAGTCTTTTTATTTTCAGAAACGAGCTGACTTTCTAGCTCATCGCTTTCAACGGGGTTTAATACACTTGTCACCGTGTCCCCAAGAGCTGCGATTTCGTCCGCCATTGTGCTCAATTGGCTTCGCATATCATCTGTTAAAGCTTCATTAAGTTCAACCACAACGGAAATCGTTTGGTCACTTTCCCCCGCCTCTTCAAGCATTTGGGCTGCTTGTTGTGAAGAGGCATCTTTAGACAACTGGAAGGATCCCGCTTTTTCAGCTTGCTCCGTTAAATTTGGTGCAAGTAGAAACAACACGACCGTAATTGCTAGTATGCCAATGGTGATTGGCCATTTCCATCTCAATATCGTGTTCATTCGTTAGACTCCATTCATTTTCATAATTTTACTTATCTTGCGAAACATCACTAAAAACTGATCTATTTCTTGATCATCTACTTGATTAGACATCAATTTTCCAATGTATTCATGCAATACTTCGTCTGATCTTTTAATAACCGATTCGCCCAGTTGAGTTAACACAAGAATCTTTTCTCGTTTATCACCTGAAGGTTTAGTGTCTACTAACTCTTTTTCTTTTAGTTTTTTCAGTCGGTTTGAAATGGCACTTTTATGTACGCCTTGCAAAACTGCGAGTCTACCAGAAGTGACCTCGCCTTCTTTGTGAATCAGTTTCAACACTTGAATTTGTTCAGGTGAATATTCTCTCCAAAGTGGATCATCCACACTTCGAATCACCCGTTCTGTTCCGTAAATCAAGACTTCTTCAAACAGAGAAACAGCTTCTTTTATTCTCTTATCCATACTAGTTTACCCCCTAAACCGATATTTTTTAGTTTAGGGGGTAAACTAAAAAAAGTCAAACGAGGATGTGCAGAGTGCGAAGAGGTGTATGGAAGTGCGCTGCAACGGAAATCAACCTCTAACTAAATATAAAAAAGGAACTGCCCTCAGTCATATTTTATGACTTTGGGGACAGTTCCTTACTTCTAACTATGGATCACAATTCGTTGGCCATCACTTACATTCACTCGATTACGCCCGAGATCTTTTGCCTCAAGTAATAGCTGATCTGCGTAAATATACGCTCGCTCCATCGGCAATTCTTCGGTCATCTTGTTGAAATACAAACCATATGACGCGGTATAATCGATGGCTGTTTCTGCGCCATTATGTTCGACATGAACGGGATGAGCACTTACATAACTTCTCACCAATTCAAGTACTTCCAAACATTCTGCGTAACTACGACCTCGCAAGAACAATGTGAATTCTTCTCCACCACTTCGAAACACGCAATCGTCATTACTAGCATGAGATTTTAAGATTCCAGCAAAGTGTTGAATCACACGATCTCCGATTGCATGATTATATGAATCGTTGATCGATTTAAACTTATCTATGTCAGCAACCACAATGGCAAGCACTTCATTCGTGCCATTGATCTCCTCCATTTTCTTATCCATCATTGCCCGATTAGACAACCCTGTCATGAAATCTGTATAGGCCATTTCACGGAAGCGGTCCCGCTCTAACTCATTTTGAATGGTTTCATGTTTGGAAAGGAATGACTTGCTCACAATGTAATTCATGATGAAGAAAACAATTAACATTTCCCATTGGCTTTCCATAACGAAATAAAATAATAGTCCATTTGTTATAGCAACTTTACCGGTATCTAAAATGCTCCTTTTATTAAAAAACTTCACTACTTCCGACCAGGTACGGACATTTCCACTTATATAAAAAGCGACTACAAGAAGAATATCTGATTGCCAGCTTATAATCACTGCACTCACAAAGAAGAGAAGGAAGTATCCAAATGGAACCATTTCTGCATATGGGAATAACGCAAAGAAGAAGAGATACCCTACAGTATGGTATAACGTGAATGAACCGATGTTATATAACGTATCTGTAAATTCATCTTCATCAGCGGTTTTCATATATTTTCGTTGGAAAAATATAACAAAACGATGTACTGTTTCAAAAATTAAAAGCCCAAATGGTCCGGCGAATAGGGCCAAAGATTGAGTATAGGAAACACCATAATCATAACTTCCAGATCCACTACCATATTGAATTCTTAGACTGGAATAGATAGTAGAAAAAACAACATAAATGGCACTCACGAGTAAAAATTTTGTCCATTCTACTTCTAAGGGTGCAAATAATATGGCCACAACTACGCTTGTCGCAAACAGACTAATATCAAAAATTTTATACTTCTTCAATTCTTGCACCTTCTTAACTATTATATCCAAATTATAACACACCATTATTTCAATGCATGTAAAATTCTGAATACTTTTAACATGATTTTATGAAATAATTTAGTAGTGATTCACCCTAAGACAGTTCTTGCCATATTAAGTGTTTTAGATCATCTTTATTTTGAATTTCATTTCGAAACCAAGCCATATTCCCTGCAAATCTCTCCGAACAAGTAAATTCAATTCGTATCGCCCGATTACCTTGTAAGCATCTAATAATTCCAACAAACGTCGGAATGCAATTTGCCTTCTCTTGATGACTACCAGCGTACGATAGCAGCTCGTATGTATAGTCTGTCGCAAGTGAATCAAAGTGTTTTTTTGAGACCAACTCTTTAATTCGTATATACGTAAATTGGTCTAAATCCCAACGTATGATTGATAGCCCATCTGGCAGTTGAATCTCCAGTTTCATATACCTTCCTTTTTCATTTTTTGAGACTTCAATTATTTTAAAGTTAGGTAGGTTTATCGCCATATGAACGCCTCTTTATGTGTTAACAACTTAGTTCCGCATGATCTTTTTATAAAAACCAAGCGTTGTGTTGTCATTTATTTTCTTTATTACACCGGTCTTGATGTATCCCGATTTTTCATATAGATAACAATTACGTTCTTCTTCTATTATCGTTGCTAATTCCCAGCTAGTTGCATGTGGAAACAATTTTTCTACTAATGTAATGGCTTCCTGAGCTAGTCCTTGGCCTTGGTATTTAGACAAGATAAACATTGGACTGATCCAAAACTGTGTTTGCTCTTTCCAAAATATATAAATAGCTCCTACCAGAATTTCATCTACGAGAATTTTATAAAAATCTCCAGATGGGTTGTTTATTCTGGTAACCACTCGATCAATGGTTTCATTTGCTGGGTTTGTGTTAAAATCCTGATACTTTTCTAGTAGTGGCTTAAATGCATTTACTTGCATACTAAAAATGGCGTTTGCGTCTTTTTCTACAGCCTTTTCTAATGTAACCACCATCCATTTTCACTCCCCAAAACCACAACTAATTCCATATTTCATTTAATTTATCTGAATAGAAATTGAGTGCTTTTTTATAACTCAAAATCTCTTTATCTGAAGACGTATCAATTAAACATGTCAGTAGTAACTCCATCGCATAATCATGGTCTTTCAAATTATATAGAGTCAACGAATAAAATACTTGTATTGCTTTATTGTTTGGAAATAAATCCATTCCTTTTAGCAACACTTGTTTAGATTTCTCATACTCCCCCAATGTTCTATATGTGCTTCCTAATCCTACTAATGCTCCCTCGAGATCTTTTCCAGAGAGACCCAAATTGATGGCATTTTCATAAAAGGGCACGGCCGCTGACTCATCGCCTAAAAGATCAAAACTCCATGCACATTGGTAGTTAATGAATGCATCACCAGGAAATTTCTCCACCAATTTCACAAGTAATTCATTTGATTCTTTTTTCCTTCCTGCATTTCGTAAATTAATGGCTAAATCCAATTTTTTACGCATCCTTTGTATCTCCTTAATTATTATTTAATAAATACGAACTCTATTTTGAAGTTGAATTTAATTGAATCACTGCCCGCGGAAAGCGTCCGCCTGCAACGGAAATCAACAGTATATTTTAACAAAACCTAATTATTAGAGCGTTTATGTATTTGCTGACACTACCTTTTTCCTAAAAACCAACCATAAGACGACGAAAATAAAGAATGTGACACCTTCAAGCGATAGGATGTACCACGGATACGGACCTAAGAAATCAAGCAGACTTCCATTCGTTGGTTTCGTTCGTAAAAACATATAGTTTCCTTGAAAGAATATATTGATAGCAAAGACAATTGGCAACAAGACATTTAATGCGACCATTGTTTTGATAATGCCTTTAAAAGTAGGTCGATACCCTTTTACCCAAGTAAAATAAAGCGCTGTTATGACAATGCCGATATGCGTATAGAAAAAGTGGAAAAACCTGAAGTGTGGGAAACCCATATCCAGTACGGGTGTAGCCACTGCTTGGATGGCTCCCCCGATTCCCGCATAGAAAACAAAATCGTATACATGTTTATTACTCGTCCAAAGAAGAATGATCGTCATCACTAAACTAATACTGCATAATTCCAACGGCAGCGAATTGCTAAAACTCCATCGTCCTGCTTGAAACAACCAAATATGATAAAAAATATCCATAACTAATAAGGAACATGCAAATAAGCGTTCCGTGCGCCTTATGTTTTGAGGCTTAAACGACCATTTCTTTCTCGAAAGAAATAGGAGAATGATAACAAAGAATAGCGCTATTATTACTGCCAAATGTGCACTTGAAAACATTTCGAATGCAGAGCTCTCTTTTCCTATCACCCTCATCCCCCATTTCAAATTTCTGCTTATATTACCTATTCGTTTCTTTTACACAAAACCCCTTTTTTTGAAGGGAACGACAAGTTGACTAGCGAATATATGGTATAGACATTTTTACTGAGAGAGGTTTTGCCTACTATGAAAAAAAGAATAAAATGGAGTGTTCTAATAGGATCCCTCTTTCTTACATACGTCGCGAGTTATTTTTACGTCCATTCTTACAAAGAATTAATTCATTTCAATAACTTTCCGGTACCGGGAAATGCAATTCATACGAAGAATATAGCGAATTCAAAAGTAGAAGAGTTTACCTGGAGCGCTGCATCAGAAGAAGATGGCATACCCAAGAGGTATTTGGCTGTCATTCGACTATATGGATGGAAAGATGCGACCGATCAAGAATCAGACTCAACCATCACATTTGAGAAAAATGGGATGAAGGTCGACATTCTTACATCAACTGATTATTTATATGTAGCAAAACAGCCACAGTAACACAATTCAGGAAGACATGACTTTCCCATACACACCTGAATGGATTGTTGCTATTTTATCGATGATATCCTAATTAAAATGGATGGTGAAAAATATGAAAAAAATCAGTTCATTGCTTCTTATATTCCTTTTAAGTATTTTAATAGCGGGGTGTTCTTTTGACAAAGAAACCAAAGAAGCTAACTCAGTCGATGAATATAAAAATTGGTTAACTGCGGCACACGATAATGCTTTTCGTTCAGAAATGACCATGTTTATGTCTGAATTCACCACCATTCTAGATGAGATAAATAGCAAGAAACGTAATGAACAATATGTTGCTGGGAGAATCGATGGCTTTCTACTCAGACAAAATCCCGCTAGTGAAGCTGTCTTCACTAAATCCAATATGACTGATGAAATCTATGAAAACTTGTTGAATCCAGAATTGCGTGATCCACTTGCGGAACTCATTTCGAACGTCAAGTTATTACTCAGAGAAATACGTGAAAATGGTTTAGTCCTAAACGAAGAAACATCAAATGAATTAATTAGATTATCAAAAATAGTTAATAGTGGTGGCTCCAATAGATTTGTTGAAAAGGAAACATCTATTGAAATATTAACAAGCACAGAAAAAATAAATGAAATCTTGCAAGGTTACGTTGACTCTGGGGGCTAACATGTTTAAAGCTATTATTGATTCAAATACTTACGTATCTATTTTAGAAACTAGACACGCGGAAGAATTATTTAACTTAATCGATGCAAATCGAGAGAGTATCGGAAAGTGGCTTGCCTTCCCTGCATTCACAACTGAAGTTCAACATACAGAAATGTTTATTCAAAAGTCTCTAAATAGATTTGCTTCTAGTAATGGTTTTTGGGCAGGCATCTGGTATAAAGGGAAACTTGCAGGTTCAATCGGCTATTTGTATGTTGATCGGGGCAATCACAAAACTGAGATTGGCTATTGGCTAGGAAAAGACTTTGAAGGATACGGATTAGCGACTAAGGCATGTCAAGTATTCACCGAACACGCACTTACCGATTTACACCTAAATAAAGTAGAAATAAACATGGCGACTACTAATATTAAGAGCAAAGCAATTCCTGAACGATTGGGTTTTAAGGAAGAAGGAAGAATACGAAACCATGAAATCTTACATGGTGAATACCTTGATAGAACCACTTTTGGTGTCTTAAAAGATGAATGGATTCATAGATAATTGGGGGGTGTCTGTTATTCCTAAATCTTTTTTATTAGTCATGTTCTTTTGTTCAATAATCCTCATTGTTTTTTTCACTGCCAAATCTGCTACTTATCATAATCTATTGCCAGACAACAAAGGTGAGTATTCACTTTTTCTTATATGGGGTGAAGATGCAGGAAAAGAAGAAAACGGATCGTATTATATTGAATGGCCGGAATCATTTAACAATAGTAGGATAACAAAAAAGCATATATATTATGAGTTGATCTATACTCAAACTAAATATCCGAAATTAGATATTGAAAAAACGCCTGTTTTTATTATCTTTGACCATAAAGGGATCGTTTTAAAAACCTATGATATCCAGGAAGCAATAGACTTTTGGGAAGATGTATTACCACGCCAAGACTGAAAGATTACTTCAACTACATACCAAAAAGTCAGGAAGTAAATTAACCCCCTGACTTTATATTATTGTATGTTGAAAGCTTATCTATTATACAAAGACGATACTGATAGTGAGCCATCAGTCAGAACATATTTGTGAAGCTGTTCAAGAGCGATATTCATAGTTGAAGTTAGATGACTAGATGAATATGCACAAACTGATAGCATATCTTCTTTTAATACAAATTTATCTGCTGTGGATTCAAATTCCTTTAGTAACTCAGTATCTGGCTCAGATGATGTCCATTCGACATGAGCCCATGTACGAATCGAGGTATTAAGATTCTTTAGAGCAGAGAGATCTTTTTGGAAAAAATTAAGAATCGTGGGTGTATGAAAATCACCCTTTGATAAATAATACTCAAAATTATTTACTAAGCGGATAGACGTTTGTTGTTCATCACTAATCAACATATCAATCTTATCTTTTATTTTAGGGAGATTTCTCATATTCTCTATAATTAATATTTGTTCCTTGTTTTCAATACCAGCCAATATAAAAGAAATTAAGTTCTTTAAGTAAGCTTCTTCATCCTGGAATCGATAAAAAATATGTCCCTTAGTGATTTTCTCTAGTTCTGTTTTGTAAAGAGTGTCCATATTTCACCTCCAAGAAATTTAAAGACCCATTATCCAGTCTAGCTTTTATTCATAGTATATCTAAGAATAGTCTAATTGACCCGAATTTTGATGGTATCTTTTCTAAGAATAACAGGTGAATCCATGTTGGTATAGTGTATCTACGTTTGTTTTGTGAGTGCAATTATTACCAAGACCTAATGTTGCTAGAGTTCAAGATATTAGTAAGTTACTTAGACATCACTTTTTCATTAATTGGCAAGGTTCGTTAAACAAATAATGATTGGGGCGAGGCTATTGATCATTAGAAAAATCATTTCTGCTATCGTGTCTTGTGTCTTTGTTATGATCATTTATTTCTCTATTGAACAATCAGGCTTTGTCCTCTTCATGGGTATGTATTTACTCCCTATTCTTTTGTTTTATGGATTACCATCTTCAATACTGTCTGATGTAGTTACCAAAAAATTAAAAGGGCCGATTAGATGGATGTCAACATTATTCATTCATCTCTTCTTAGCCGTTTCATTTGTTTTAATGCAAATTTTGTTTTTTTCTCAGTTGGAAAGCGATCTATTATTTTCTAACATCAAAAGTTTGTTAGACAATATCTTTTTTATTACCGCCGTTCTTTCTTCTAGTCTTTTCTGGTGTATCGATGAGTTTCTCAGATGTAAAAGAACAAAAGATACATGGAGGGTACTTATAGAGAAAATTGGAGATTTAAGAATTTAATAACGTGTAAGCGCCTCACCAAGTAATAAAGAGTCCTGGAAAGGGCTTTTTTTGTTGGGGAAAATTTTAAAGTATCAATCGCCCATCACTACCATTCCTTTACTTATTTATAGATTGAAATCTAGTTGTGAGTTTTGTTCCTCTATTTTTTACAAGAAGCCCAAGAATATCTGTTCGAATCTCATACTCTATTAATAAAGGAGGTGAAAATAGATGTCTTGTAAAAATAACCACTCTCAACCTTTAGGTTTTATCAGCCGCTGTGAATGTAAGTGCCCAAATAGACCAGAAAATGATCGCTTGAAAACATTGACTTTCGAAAATTGTGTTCCTTTCGCAGGTGTGTCTAACACTGTGGCTAACATTATTTTTGATGTAGAACCAAATTCAATACCAGTTGTTTTAGCTGGTACGATTGAAAACTTCAGCAATGATGGAATTAACGTCATCTTTGAAAGAAGTTCTGGCAACGTTACGCGAACAATTTTAGCAAACTCTTCTTTGTCGTTTATTTATGACGATGTAACACGCGTTTCAGTTTTCGGTTTTGGTCAAGTTTACACTGGTTCTTTCAAGTTCCAAGCAACGTACACGTTTGAAATTGAGTAATTTCAAACAAAAAAGGCATGTCCAAGTAATTTGGCATGCCTTTTTTAATTCATTCTTTTCTTCATTGTCCCCTATCATATTAAAGCTTTAAGGAGACAGCTATTAGGTTAATCAGGACCACAACTTCTAATAGTATCCTCGCTACAGTAGAGATAATATTGTCATTGTAAAACATAACATTACTTAAAAATAGACTCTTTATGTAAAGTTCAACACGCATTATTAGTAGAACTATTTCAAAAGAAAAAGCAGCTAAACTTGTAAGGGGGTCTGTTTTCCAGTACAAAAACTAAATTATCACACCAATTAGCAGCCCAATTCGCACCTGAATTGGACTGCCCTTTTTTGTTGATTTGTAAGGGTTTTAAACCGAATTAAGGGTAAATTAGCACCCCTTTTAACAGGTTGACAGAAGTTATTGTCAGTGTGCAAATTTGGCATGTGAACTTCGATGCTAATAGAAGTGTTGATTTTAAGAAGATTTATTGGATATTAATGTTAAAATATTTAGAACACATATCGATCAATTGGAACCGAACTTTCGTTATGGTGGACGATATATTGGTATTGATGAACCGAATACCCAAGTTGCCCTAGCGAAAGTTCCGCCAAATGGTTGAATGACGGTCTTGCTACTGTATTTGTCAGATAGGCTGATTGATTTGCCCCTGGCATTCTCGTTTGATTCAGCGTATCAATCATTTGTTCAGCCGTCTTTATTCCTATCCCATGCCCAAAATACGTACCATCTCCTAGAACAACTGCATTTTCTCCTCTCCAATAAGGGGTTTGTGGATGGAAGTCTGGATTTTCAAAATAGACGACATCTCCAGGCAGAAAATGAGTTGTATAAATGACGGTTTTTCCAAGGTCGGGATCAGCATGCCAGCCGTATAAATAGATATTTTGAAAATATTGATTAAATAAGGATTCGCCTAAAACGTTTAGGACCGCATGGTAATAGATAATGAGCATTGCAGTGGCACATTCAAACGCATATTGTGAACTGTTCATGTAGATATCCTGAATCGCGTCAGATGGCTTTACTCCCTGCCGCAGCAAAAATCCGCCGGTACTCGTCAATTGCCAGTATTGAGGATTACAACGGGAACTTAAAAACCTTTCAAACCGCACATCGCTTTGACTCATAGCTCTTGCACTTACGATAATATTTTTTCGTAACTTAAGCTCAAAAGATAATTCATCTTTGAATTGATACGAGTAAACGACTGTATCTTCAATCATCCGTTGAATAATCATCCGTTCCATACTACCAGACGGCCACAGGTCACCTTGTTGAAAGGGCATCCCCGATAGTTGAATCATACTATACCTCTTTCCAATTTCGATTATTAATTTACATTCTTACCTAGCATATTCAAGAACCGTTTAATGTGTAGCTATCACAAAAAATAAAATAGGTGGAAGTTGGCCTTTAATAGGACTCGTAACGCAGCAGGTTAGTTATGAATTTAAATTAGGGGGGATTAGAGTGAAATATACGGGCATCTTTATTGGACTTTTTATTTTGTCATTCATTGTTTTTAATTTAGTAGGGCTTATAACTGGTGCAACTACAAACGAAGAAGATATGGTGGCTATTATTGTTGTCAGTATCCAAAACGTGGCAATTATTACTTTACTAATTTATATCGCACAAAAGCTAGGAAAAAATAAGGCTTCGTAGTAATATGCTATTTCAAGAATAAGCCTCTTTTTCTTCTGAAACTAAAGGGGCAGGTTAGTTCAATAAGAGATTTACATAATTCTTTATTTATAAAAATGGGGTCAGCTAATGAAAGATTTTTATGAGTTAATAAAGGAGAAAGTTAGGGACGAGAAAAAATACGAACTGGTATTAATAGACGAAAGTTATGATGAAAAAGCATTTGGCAATTTCTTGTTATTGTATAAATTTAACTACACTAAGGGATTGATAAGATTTATAAATGATAGAGGGCAATTATTTGTGGAAATAAAGACAAAAAAGGATTGGGAAGATATTTTTGAAAACTTGGATAAAAAAGTGGAGGGAATAGAATTAAATAAAGAAAAAATAGATGAAGTATTTACCCAGTTAGATTTATATCTAACGGACAAACGGGTACTTTAGTCGAAGATCATTGAACTGCCCTAGGTAGCTCTTTTTCTTATTGAACTAACGTAAGCAGGTTAGTTGAAGAAGAAAATGGTTTAATAAAGTCGAATTTTCAATAAGGGGCACTTTAATATGGAATCTATGGTTAAATCTCGATTAAACGATTTAGATGAATTAGTGAATATTGATAGAGAAGTAATAGGTAGTGATAGCAGACGAAATTACATAAAAAAAGCAATTGAGGAAGGACGATGTATTGCTTTTAAAAATGAGTTTACATTGGTAGGATTTTTAATTTTTGATACTAATTTCTTTGATTGTAGCTTTATATCTTTGATAATAGTTAAACCGGCTGAAAGAAGAAAAGGATATGCAACTTCCCTTATAGAATCTTTTATAAGCATATCGCCAACTAAGAAAATATTCTCTTCTACCAATAAATCAAATAAAAGAATGCAAGAAGTATTTAAAGCAAATGGATTTATACAAAGTGGATTTGTTGAAAATTTAGACGAAAGAGATCCAGAGATAATTTTCTTTAAACAACATAAGTAATTTGAGAGTTCTTCAACTAAAGCGGCAGTTTAGTTGTACAAGCATAATAGATTTTTGTTTATTTAGGATGGAAAATTTATATAAAATTGGAACCGTTTTATCTTGCGAACGTATTAAAGTAAAATTGTAGGTTAGTTTTAAAGGAGGAAGAGTTTTGTTGCTTTATGATAACATTAGTCAATTTTTATTAAGTTTATTGATTTGGTGGGGTTTTCTACTCGGTTTCCAAAGATTGAACAACCGTTATCCACAAAATAACACTTGGAAAAAAGATATTTTATCAACTTTGATTCTAAGTATAGTGGTATTACTTGTTTTGTTCCCTATTTTATCTTTCTTTTCCTAAATCATCTTAGATAAACTTTAATAAAGGGTGCTTTACTTCATTTAGGGGTGAAGCCTTGTGCTTGTTGAACTAACGCGGCTGATTACTTGAACAAGATCTCACAATAACAAACGAAGGTTGTGTTTTTAATGTTCGATTTTATAGGTCAGGAACTTAGTGAAATATACAGAGATGATAAGAAGAAATTACGTACTAATACGATTTTATTGGGTGATTTAGGTGTAGGTAGATGGCATACCCACTTACAACCTCCATTATCCAAAGAATTAATTGCTCACTTTGAAGTAGAGCTAAAGCAAGAGTTTCCTCCTCAATACAAAGAATTTTTAAACTTTTACAATGGTTGCTATTTATTTGATTTATTAAGGATAGCAGGAAAAAGCCCCGATACATATAAAGGTTTTAGCATAGAAGAACAAATAATGACACCTATAGAACTTGATAATATGCAAGATTTATACCGAAGAAAACGAACACCACAGACTCATTTTATTTTTGGTGATTCCATTGTGAAAAATGCATATTACGTTATTGATATTGATGGAAATATATTAGAAATGGATTTTAAAACAAAAAAAGTTATTAAATCATACGATGACCTTAATAATTTCCTTAGAGAAATACTCAAAGAAGGCAAAGAAAATTTAAGAAATGGGATTTACTTAGAATTTGGATGAGAAAAGCTATTTATTTGTAGGTGCTTTACTCCAAGAAAAAGCTTAATATAAAAGTTATTTTTTGTGAAAAGATTCCTAATGCTTATTCAACTCCCATGAAAGAACGTAATATTCTTTCATAATCTGTGGTGTAGATATTATTTTTGAGCTACATGGATGGCTAACGGGTGCTTGAGTTGAAGATCAGTGAGGTGCAAAATAAGCTTATATTTCTTAGTTGAATAAGAAAAGCACTTCAATCAGTTAAATTAAAGTCCCTTATGAAAGGAGAAATTGTTTCTAATGTTTCTTTTGCTATAGATATAACTTCCTTTAGTTCAAAAGATAGATCTCCATTTTGA
>NZ_JBHSRI010000005.1:0-99125 GCF_042658845.1 Paenisporosarcina macmurdoensis | reverse complement strand
GTTGCACCAGTCGCTCCAAATCCGGTAACTCCGGTAGCCCCAGTTGCACCAGTCACTCCAAATCCGGTAGCTCCGGTAGCCCCAGTTGCACCAGTCGCTCCAAATCCGGTAGCTCCGGTAGCCCCAATTGCACCAGTCGCTCCAAATCCGGTAGCTCCGGTAACACCAGTTGCACCAGTCGCTCCGGTAACACCAGTTAATCCGGTTGCTCCTGTAAACCCTCTCGGTCCTCTACGACCTTTTTCACCTTTGCAACATATACAGTCAACTTTTTTACAATGACAACAGTCTCTATGCTTATGGTCTCTTCGGATACAATCTCTATCCATATGGTCATTTTGGAGACAATTTCCTTCCAAATGATCTCTATGGCGACAATCTCTCTTTACATGCTTTTTACAACAACGTTTTCTTTTCGTATCTTTTTGACAACAATCTTTAAAAATATTTTTTTGATTGTTACTTTTTCGATAGTGTCTTATATTTTTCACCCCCTTAAATTCAGATAGTTTATAATACGAAATCTAATTTGATAGAGTTGGGCAGACGAAGTAATAAAGTGGAAATCTTATCCTGTCATAGAAATTTTGTAATAAGGGGAAACAGAAACCCCAAATCACCAAAATTCTTTTTAATCAACAAACCATTAGAAAAGTAGCTGCTCAGAAAAACTACCCTTTTCATAACATGCTGACTATAGAAGCCGTCTAGATTAAAAAAAACAAAGAAAAAAGAATAGCATTAAGCTACTCTAATTTGGAAATATAAATAAATTTGGGAATCTGGCCGACAGCAGTAAAAAACCCACCCGGTTTTTCTTGGCAAGTTTGTCTTATATATACTTCGAACATCTTTATTAGGATTGATGTGACTGCCTCGATATCACTAACTTTGTATTATCCTATATCTTCTGCCCTACTTGAATAAATCTTACGAATTCTTGTATAGAAACCACGATCTCTAATTCGTTTCATTGCGGTTGGTCTTGTATTAAGTTTGAATACTTCTGATTCCTCCCAGGAGCTATCTGTGATTACCGCAAGCCATCTTCCGTCTGTACATTCACCCAGATAGGCTCTAACAAAACCAATGGCAATGGTCTCTTCTTTTTTGGAACAGGACCACACACTAACGATATGATGTTTGTGCATTAATTCATCTGAAATCATAAGATCACCTCAACCAATACTATACTGGCAAAATAAAGAAGTTTGTGGTGTATTCGTTCGTCAAGTTTCGACATTAGGTCAAATAAAAGTCCGTCCATAACGCTCTTTTAATAAAATATAGTAATCGCCTCTTGATGTTTAATTTAGTGATAGGATTACTCCTTTGTGGAACAAAAAATAATTTATTATCTAAATTTTTAACAAAGGAAAAGTCCCAATCACATGGCTGTGTGATTGGAACTTTGAATGCTTTTTAGCCTTTAATGACAATTATTCTTTTTGATTTAGAGTTTTTTCATAGGACGCAATTTCTTCTTTTAGTTGATTGTGAAAGGCAAAGGACGGTTGTAAGGCTTTGGTGACTTGTTCTTCGGTCAAGCCTAACTTTTCAAAATGTGTTCTTTGGTCTTTAATAATTTGAACATCTTCATTCATTCTTTTCAGTGCATACTGATAGGCTTCCTCTGTCTTAATCATATATCGACCTCTTTCTCTTCCTTTTATTTCTCTAATTCATGTTGTGTTTCTTTTGATGAAAGTGCTTCTTTCAGTTCTTTAGTGTGACTGTGATGAGGATTTAAAGACTCTATGTTCTTATCTAAGGCTTCTCGTGATTGAAGTAACGGATTTTTCATTAAATGCCAGCCCACTGTGACATTGTGTTTGTGTTCGGCTTTTAAATTTTTCTCTTTGATGTATTTCCCAACTCGCTCGTTTAATAGTTTTTCATTTTTCGTCTGTAACTGCTGCGTTTCTTTAACGGGTGTAACCGATAAAAAGCGATCGGTATTTAAAGACTGGGCAATCGCTATTTTTTGAACAAACTTTTGACCTTCTACTTTTTTCGCAAATGTTCGTTCAGTGGTTTGCCCACCTTCCATTGTTACCGCATATTTTCCTTCTTCAATCTTTTCAATCTTGAGGAAGTCTTCCACCTTTTTGAACTCTTCCGCCAATTCATTTTTATTCTCTAAAATGTTAATGATGGTATAGCGTTGCTCAAGATCACCAATAGGCAACAAGCGATTCGTGTTAGTCCTCAAGTAGAATTGTTGATCTCGGGTGTTTTCTTCGACTTTCGCAAATACGACCAGACCATTCTTCGGATCAACTAGTTGCAACGTTGGTTTATCTGCAAACGATACGTCCCATTTTTCTTCTAAAGTGGTCTTTACCTTCTGTGGATCGATGGATTGATAAAAGCCTTTAATTTTTTCGCTTTGTAGCTCATTTAATTGATCAATCATCTGCGCGGATACACTTTGTACTTCTCGAATAGCTTGTTTAGCCACGTTAATATCTTGTGCCCAAGTAGCAATGTATCCGGTAGACGTAAAGCCTGTTTCTAATCCGTAATAGTTCGAGACGATATAGGCTGCTGATTCGGCTTGTGCTTCTCTATGACCACGAGGCAATTCACGTAATTCACTCTCTTTATTATGAAGAAGGCCGTGTGCATATTCATGAATTAAGACACGAAACTTCTGATCAGCGGTTTGTGAGACAACGGTATTAATCACAATGTCATTAGTGGCAGCATTGTAATACCCACCAAAACTCTCATTTTCATGAGCTTCTTCTTGAATAGATAAAGGGTTTTTATCGTCTTCATTTACCTGTTGAACGAATTTATCATATAGATCTTGCATGGAACCATCTGCTTGAAGTTCTGTTTGAACGAAATCTCGCACACTTGGAATGTCGCGACCAGTTGTTTGTGAAACATCAAATACTTTGCCATATACATAGCCACTTAGTGTTTCTTTCACTTCCGATTGAACGTCACCATGTTCATCCGTTAAGACGTTACCGGACAATTGATGTATTTTCTGTTCTTCAGTTTTCTGGAAAGTCGGAACTAAAATGTCGATGCTGCGTTCCCCTTTGTTCACATGGCGTCCCAGTGATTGCCACTGCTTAAACCCACGAATCATGGTAGCGTCAGGCTTCTGTGAAGCAATGAGAAGTGCATTTTGGAATGAATACTGATGTCCTGAAGCTAATACATGCAGTAAATCTTGGAATCGGTCATTCTTGAATAAATCTTCTAAGTTTGTCTCTAACCGTTTAGAAACCTCAGTTAAGTCTACTTTGTTAGACATATTCAATCACGTCCTTTCGTACATACCAGGCCTCATATAAAGGCTCTAACCTGCCTTCAATTCGTTTGGGTGTGTAACAAGTTACCGTGTAATCTCCAATGTTTTCTTCTAAGTCTAGAACGCCCTCATATGTAAGTGCCTCAAAGGGCACAGGATCATAAAAACTTAATATCCGTTTATCTGTTGCTAGAATTTCACTAATGGTCAGATACATCCCGTTCACTCCTTTAGTTGTGTGGTTTATCTGTTTACCTAGATTAAGGCATGTATAAAATCAGAAAAAGTTTCGAATGCTGGCTTCTTTTTCTTTTAATCGCTGTTGAATATCTTCGTGTTCACTAGGAGTAGCCTCTTCTATCGTAGGATCAGCCGTTTCCAGTTCTGACTCATCAAAATCTAGGTTTAAATGTTCCGATTGATTCCATTCTTCTTCCAGGATTCGGGTGGCGGTACCACTACTTACTGATGAAGGAGATTCAGCTAATGGTTCTTCATCTGTGGTAGCTGCAACTTTTGAATCTACTAATTGATTAGAAGACATCGTTTGATTATTTTCATTGAATTGCACTATATAATTCCCGAATATTTCTGATTGCCAAGCCTTTTCGAGTTTCATCGGGAACATGCCACTCACAAATAAGTAGCTGGTATCCTTTGAAATATTTGATAGGTCCCCTTCTGGTATCAAGGGTCTTTTCACGTATTGTTCAGACTGACTGGAACTAGCACTCGATTTTCCACTCATAAAGCCACCACTTTGACTTGTAGAGCCGGTTTGAACTTTTGCGGTTGTTTCGCCAGCGAGTTGAGAGAAATACTTAATCGTTTCCATGTCTTTACTACGTAAAAATAAGAGCGTGTCATGGTTTGAGAGAATCGAGCGTGCCATTTCTTTTCCATACATGGCTTCTATTTGTCCGTTATCTTGAACGATGGTGTTCATGGATAACCCCAAACCTCGACAAGTCGCAAGAACACGACCATATTTCTCGATTTTTCCGATGTTCGCAAATTCATCTAATAAGAAAATCGTTGGAATCTTTAGCTTGCCGCGATTTTCATCGGCCATTTTATAGAACTGAGAGATAAGTTGATCGAAAAAAACAGATGTTAACGCCATAAATGGGTTATCGTCCATGGGCAACTTCACATATAAAACACTTTTTTGTTCCTGAAATGTACGGAAGTTAAAATCACTTGTACTTGTCATCTTACTAATCTTATTAAGTGTGAAAATACTCACTTGTGATGCAAATGAAGACGTAACGCTTGCTCGTGTATTGCCTCCAAGCGTCGTCAGCCCCTTTAATAGTTGATACGCAGGATGATCTTGTCCTAAATCCTCTTCGACCCAGTCACGAAACTCATCTTCATCGGGTGCGACTTTATGATTAAAGGTCGAAATAACGTCTTTCATACTGGCGTTCGGAATTTCCTTTTTACAGTAGACGATTAATCCAGCCAACATCTTCTGCGCACGTTCCATGAAGAAATCTTCTTTGCCGTCTTTAGTTGAATTTTTCGCAATGATTACAGATACACTTTGGGCATCTTGATCATCGACGACGTAATCAAGTAAATTGTATCGATCTTGATTAAAGTTGATAAAATCTACTTGGTATACCTGATACCCTTGTTCACGTTTGATTTGTGCAGTTTCATGATACAGTTATAGTGATAGGTAAGAGTTTGAAATTATCTCCGTCTTTTCCCCCACTTCACACCGTACGAGCGCGTTTCCGCGCATACGGCGTTCCATCGTTTCCAACTGACTTATTTAAGCTACGTTGTTATTGGTTCATTGCCAGAAGCTTCTCTCAGTGAATTCAGTTTATCCATTTGTTTTCTGTTTAGATTGAAGTACCTTAGGTACTTAGCGATTTTATCAACACTGGTGATGTGAATGAGCCTATGTACGAATACATCAATCGTAACTAGGTTGGAGTATTTATCTGACCCTTCTTTTGTCCTCGGTATAACATGATGACAGTGGACACGGTCAATTCCAATCGGCTCACCCGTTACATAACATTTTCCATATTGTGCGACGTACTTTGAGATACGGTTATCGTTGTACTCAATGCTCCTATTTTTTGAGTAGGTGTTCATCACTTGTATTAGAACATCTCTAGGAATCGCTTTAAGACCTTTGTGTACGTTACTGCGACCAGCTATTGTGTAGTTACAGATAATTTGACTAAAATTCCATGGGTTTTTATGATGGACCCCTGTAACTGGTAGAAGTGGCGCTTTTTGTACTGTGTAAATCTTAGTGTTGAGTTTAATGCCTGTAGCTTGCTTTCTAAACTGTACGCTTGTTTCACTGAATTTCACCGTTGAAGCGTTCTTTTTCAGCCTGGCTTTCATGGATTTTAAGAGAGAGTAATTCACATCTGTTAAATCCATGTAAATTGTTGTGGCATATCTATAGTAGTTTTGAATTCCAACAAGGGTAATATTGAACCTCTTTACTGCATCAGCAGTAGGTTCGTGCTGTATCTCTTTAACTCTGTTCTTTAAGATTCTCTTCGTTTTTGCAATTGACTTGTCACTCATTGATGTTTTCGAAATATAGCCATATCTAGCTTTATTTTGTTTAACAATTTTGAGCTTAAAGCCTAAGAAGTCAGAAGAGGTTTTCTTCAGGTTAACAACGCTAGATTTTTGTTCATTGACTTCTAGCCCCAGTCGAGATTTAAGAAAGTCAACCGTCGCATGATAGAAACGTTTGGCTTCTTGGTATGTACGACACATGATTTTAAAATCATCGGCGTATCGTACGATGTAACCAGCTTTAAGCTTTGTATATTTCCTAGCATACTGTCTGAATCCAATAGACGTTGCCCGATGGGGCTTATATGTTTCACATTGGCTACTTATCCACCAATCTAGTTCATTCAGAACTATATTTGACAAAAGAGGTGAGATAATTCCGCCTTGTGGTGTACCTTTGTTAGGAATTCCTTCGCCTTGTATTTCAGATTTTAGTAACTTGGAAATAATGCTTATAAGTGATTTATCTCTTATCCCTAAAGTCCATATTTGTTTTAGCAATTTTCCATGACTGACATTATCGAAGAAACCTTTAATATCAATGTCAACACAGTAATGTTGTCTACCTACGTTTACAAGGCTCACCATCCTGCTAAGTGCATGATGTGTGCTCCTATTTGGTCGAAAACCATAACTGTGAGGATGGAACTTTGCTTCACAAATTGGTTCGAGTACTTGAAGAATGGACTGCTGAACTAATCGGTCCCAAATCGTTTGGATACCTAGCGGTCTTTTCTTATCAGAACCTTCCTTTGGGATAAATACTCTTCTCACTGGTTGTGGCGAATAATTCTTTAGCCTTTTTCTTACTTCATAAATAATATGGTCATCATTTAAATGCCATATATCCTTGATGGTAAGACCATCAGTACCAGCCGTTTTACTACCCTTGTTGGTTTTAATGTTACGATATGCCAATCGTATATTTCTTTCTGAACCAATAATTTCAGTTAGCTTATAGAAGTTGTTACCGTTTTGACTGCTTGAATAAAGTCCGTCATACACTTTTTGCATGTCGTAATATTCATTGTGTCGCAACTTGGTTTTCTTCAACATGGGCTGTAACCTCCTATCATATCTGGAGAATTACATCTCTTAGTCTTACTCGAAACCATGTATGAACCATTCTAGTAACTGTCAGTCTTCAAACGACTAGTGGCCATCCCTCCACGTTCGTTACACGTTTCATAGGTACTATGCCACCACTTTCACTGCTATAAATCTAGGTTATACAAGTAGGTACTATCCCTAATGTTTTCCCTAAAACCGTTTCATTGGATAGCAAGTCCTCAACGTTAGCAGCTTACCACGTTCCGTTATTCCTATCTGTACATACACCATTAGGTTTCCCCTATGAGCCTGCTACCTTTAATATCGCCTGTAACGATATATGGACTTTCATAAAGGAGAGTCTTACTAATCCACAGTAGCGACACTTATTTGTGTCCGTAAGCCTTTCGACTTACTCCCGATATAGACCCGTACCATCAGGGATTCGTCCGCACAAACCACAGATCGCATCTGGTTTATTATGTGCATCCTAACCATAGGTGTTTTATAGACTTCCGGCTTATGGGATACATCGACCACCTCTGGACGACTTTCGAACTCATAAAGAGTTTACGGTATCTCTCAGCCGACTTCACCGAGCTTCATACGATTATAGTTCTTGCCAACTGTCTCGCATGTCGGAGTATTAAAGGAAGCCCTTCAGGGCGTTACCCCATCATTTGACTTCTTGGAATAACAGTTCATCGCTGAACTATTTAGTTCGACAATGCCTAAGCTTTTCACTTAGGAACGTGTCGCGCCACCTTTGGGATCGGTGACCACAATCGTTTCTTCTTGATTATTTAACAAGTTTGGAATTACATACGATTGTCCTTTCCCACTCCCACTAGAACCAACCACATAGACGTTTCGGTTATCAATGGTCGTTTCTCGTGGAATGATCAGCACTTGCTTTTTGTCAGGTACCTTCCCCACGATCAATCCGTTTTCAAGAGACTCAAATGTCTTACTCGGATTCGCCTTGTGGTATTTATTGCGTTTAGATAACTGTTTCCCGTCCATGACGTCCTGGGGCTGCGTAAATTGCGCAGAACCATGAACACCGTAATCATGTGCATCTTCATAGGTTTTTTCAATCAGGTTCATTTTAGAAAGGAACCAAAAGAAGAATACGCCCATTAACAGAACAATTAATAGTTTGGTTTGATTGTCCGCATCATTCGTGACGTAATCAAGGGTTCCTGAAACGTCAAGTAATCGGTTATTTAGCTCACCTTTTAACTTCAGTAACGTAAACAGTCCAGATAAAACATATCCAATGAGAAAAGTTAATAGGAACGTCATCGCTATTCGTACTCCGGCACCTTTTCGGAATTTTCGTTTCGCCATTCTTCCTCCACCCTTCTATAAGTCGACTTCTAAATCTAATTGCTGACGGATGCGTTGGTTCTTCGTTTTTCTTTTTAGTTTTGATGAAAGCTGTGTACTTTGTTTTGATGCGTGAGAAGAGCTGGATTGATGAATTAATTGCTCAAGCAATTCACTAGATGCTCGTCCTCCGACAAAGTAAGAAATATCCTTTTGTGCGGTTGATAATCGATCGAAAAATGAATTGGAGTGAGTTTTTTCATAGGCTTGCTGCTTGTCTGCTCTTTCGGTTTCAAGCGATTTAGCGAACTGTACACAGTCTCGTAAAGACGGGATAAATCCATTCTTCAATTCATCCTTGTAAGATCGTAAAATGTCAGCTTTTACTTGGAGTGGCAACACATCGTACTTTTTAAGTGTGCTTTCTTTTTCATCTGCAAATGTGTGGCGAAGGAGCACTCCTAATTGTTCGTTGACCAATTCAGCTTTACGACTGCTTTGTGTTAAAAGTTGCTGCATCGTATTAACCTTAATAGAGAGCTGATACACCTGCTCAGGTTCTCCACGCATGTTTATAAGCGCATCTTTTTCTTTACCCAACTTATTGCGAGTTAGCGATTGAATTCGAACGGTATTGCTTATGCTATCGCTTTTTTCTATGAGTTGTTCGATTTCAGCGATTGCTAATACTTCTGAGACTTCTTCAGGATAAGGTACTTGTTCCAACCTATTCTGTTTAAGTGCTTCCAGCATGTCAGACTTCGAGCGTAGAACGCGATCATTCCATTTAAATTCTTCTGCGACATCTGGGAAGATTTCATTGAATGTACGATGTGTAATGAGTGAACACACATTGTAAACTCGTTCCGTATGTTCAAGTAACATGTCTTGCGTTTTCGCTTCTTTTCCTTGGTCTACATCTTTACTCTCATATGCTTCTAGTCGAGGAACAAATTGCTTATAGAATCCATTTATTGAGAAGCCTTGTGACTGAAGAAATTCCTTGTTTTGTGCATGGTACGATTTGTTCACCGCATCCAGTAATGCATGTGTAACGGTCAATTCGGTTTCTTTAGGTTCGAGTGTACGCTCTCTCCAGCGATACAATCCTTCTAGGTGTTGACGGACATTTGTAAAGTTCACTTCTTGTTTCAAGCGTCCTTGTAAGAAATGAATACTCTTCATGTACTCGGGTTCAAGTTGACTCGTTACGAGACTTGTTTCCTGGTGAAGAAGTTTCTCTACCGATGGTGTAGATTGATGTGCTGGGAGAGATACAATTTTAGATTCCAGTCGTGCAATCTCGTGATTTGTTTTTCGGATTTCTTGATTTAGTTGATGATAAAAAGTGGTAGCTTCTTTCCCCTGTGCTGCTAATCGTTTCACAAACTGATATTCATTTCGCTCTAAACGAACTTCTGCCACTTTTTCTAAGCCCTGTTCTTCAAAAGAAAGCGCAGATACTTTTTGGTGGATGCCGTTTTCTAGAAAAGTATCATTAATGGACTCAGCATACGCAAGTCTCCACTTTACCAACGTCTCGCGGTGATTCCAATCCGTCGAAGATACCGTTTGGAAAATCTTTTTCCCATCATCTGTTCGTTTTATTTCTCCGTTTTCGTCTCGTTCATACACTCTTCTTTTCTTCTCTCCCCAAGTTCCATCTTCCTTAAAGGGACGAATCGTTAATAAAATATGTGCGTGTGGGTTGTGTTCTTTATCTCGGTGAATGGCAACGTCCGCCACCATTCCTTCGTTAACAAAATGGGTTTGAACAAATGTTTCTACGAGACGTTTTTGCTGAACATGGTTGAGTTCGAGTGGCAAAGCAATGAGAATCTCACGAGCTAACTGAGCGTTCCATGCTTTTTCTGTTGTCTCAACTTCATTCCATAATGTTTCACGGTCAAGCGTCCATTCAGGGGCGTGATCAGGTTTTAAGATGAATGCTTCAGGTGCTACGCCACGAGTTCGAAAGCTTTTGGTTTCTTCATCTCGTTCTGAATACAAAGGCATTCCACTTCGGTAGCTGGCACTTGCTACTACAGATTGTGTTTTTTTACTGATCACGTTCGCTCGTAGCATGTAATAACTCATCTTAATCCCTCCCCTCTTTTTTCTTCATTTTTTATATATCCGAAGGCGACAAAATTTTTGACCGAAGGCAAAACCTAGGGCACCACTTTAGTGGTGTATAAATGGGCACTCGTCTTTGAATCCTCGGATATATTATACCATGATTTCTCATTTACTATAGATTATTTTTATATATATGCTAATATTTATATATATAAATCAAAAAAGGAGTGATTGAGAGATGGCGAACAACTTTGAAAAGATTCTAACGATTGAACAACAAATTGAGAAATTAAAGGAAAAACAAAAACGATTAGAGGAACAAATGCAGCTGAATATTGGGCGTGAATTATTAAAGGTATGGGATGTGGATTCAGAAGAAGAAGCATTGAGATGGGTTCAAGAACTGGCTGTTCAGGTGAATGGGGAAAATAAAACACGTCAAGATGAAGTGATGAATAATGAAGGATAATCGACTCCAACAAGCGAAAGAGTTACAAGAAAAAGTTAAGGGCTTGCAGCAAAAGAAGAAACGATTAGCGAACGAAGCCATGCGTAAGGTGAGTTGGGAAAATAGAAAAGCTCGAACCAAACGTTTAATTGAAACGGGTGCACTGGCAGAAAAACATTTTGGTTTAGAAAAATTGTCGGTGGAAGATCGTGAGAAAGTATTTCAGACATTTTCGGCATTTGTCAAAAGCAAGAGATTGGAAATTAAATAAAACAATCTGGTTGTAACAACACAAGTAGAAATTTCTACTTATGTTAGGAATGATGTTTATACTCTCCCCTACTAGGATGAACGAAGTGATCATCTACCTACCTAAAACAAGTCTCTCTTTGATGTAAATGGTAGAATAAATAAAGAAGATTTAAAATCGATTTGATAAGAAAATACGATTTAAAATAGGCATAGATACAATGGCTGTTGTGATTGGCTAGAGAGGTGAATATTTGTGAGTTTTCAAGAAATTGACGTAAAGAAAAGAAAATTAGATCAAGCACGGCCTTTACCAATTCATTCCGTGAAGTCATTGCTAAATCATGTATTAATCGACTGGACCTATAATTCAAACGCTATCGAAGGAAACACCTTAACGATTTCCGAAACGAAAGTGGTTTTAGAAGGAATGACAATAGGCGGCAAGACAATGCGGGAGCATTTAGAAGTTATTAATCATCGAGACGCAATTAATTTCTTAGAGGAAATTGTTCAAAAGCATGAACGGTTGACGGAATGGACAATAAAATCCATTCACCGACTCGTGTTAAAAGGAATTCAAGATAATAATGCTGGAGTATTTCGAAACGAAAATGTCTTAATTGGTGGTTCGTCTAACCGTCCTCCAGACCATGTAATCGTTCAAGAGTTAATGGAACAATTTGTTTCCAAAGTGGAAAACGAATGGTCAACGATTCATCCTGTAGAACGTGCTGCAAAAGTTCATGCAGAGTTTGTGAAAATTCATCCATTTATCGATGGAAACGGACGAACATCTCGTTTGTTAATGAACTATGAAATAATGAAAGCCGGCTTCCCTCCTGCTGTCATTAAAGCAATTGATCGAGCAAGATATTATGATGCGTTGGATCATGCACACACAACTGGTGACGATAAAAAAATTGTTCAATTGGTCAGTGATTCAGTAGATGAAAGTTTAGATCTGTGGTTGAGTGTTCTTTAATTAGTATTCATTAAAGTTGGTTTCAAAAAGGATGGTAATAGTGAACAGTTCAAATAAGTACAACCTGAATGAACGTGAAGCGAAATTTTTATTAAAGAAAAGTATTGTTGGACTGATCCATTCGGCTTCACGCTTAGAAAATGTGAACACAACCTTTCCTCAAACAAAAACAATTGTAGAAGGTATGAGTGTAAGTGGAATTAGCATGGATGATGTACAGGTTATTCTCAATCTTAAAAATGCTTATCAATATGTATTGAAATTATCTAATGATACTACGTTTAATCTGAGTACAGCTTGTAAAATAAACAGTTTTATATCCTATAATGAATCACTGGAATGGGGCGTTTTAAGAACAGGTAATGTAGGAATACATGGGGTTGACTATACACCTACAATTCCAATTGAATCAGAAGTAGTCTCTGCGATTAATGAGATTATGAGTAGTGAAGGATCACTAACATACAAAGCATTGAAATATATGTACTATGCTATGCGAACACAACTGTTTTGGGATGGAAATAAGCGTACGGCCATTGTTTCTACCAATGCAATTATGATGTTAGATGGCTTAGGCATAGTTAATATCAGTGAACAGCAATTAGAGTATTGGAATCAATTGTTATCAGAATTCTATGAAACGAATAATGATGAAACAATTATTCAGTGGACCTATGATAATTGTGTACATGGAATTGATTATTAAAGTGCTGCGCAGTTCAGTTCTAACCTAATTAAGTAGCTTTCTCTAGTGCTTTGTAGTCTACCAGTGATCAAAATTAATATGATTAATGGGTCTACGAGTAGTCAGTGGCTTATTAATGGAACACGAGTGATTAACCATTTGTAGTTAAGTGAATAAAGTGATGTTTTATATGAATATCAAAAAGCGAGTCCAATTCACATAGAGTTGGACTCGCTTTTATTATCCTTTCAAAATTTTACATCACAATCGCACTAGTGGTTGAATCCAATGAATTAACAAAATGACACAAGATTTTATATAGAAATTAAAGGAAATTTATTAAAGTTGTCGAAATAAACTGATATTAGATGGTTGTAGAATTTGCTGTTTCCAATTCAAATGGTCTACTAGTGGTTAGTGAGAAACAAATGATTATAAAAACAAATTTTATATGTGGTCTATTGGTGCTTTATTGTCTACAAGTGTCTAAGTATTAAATTTGCTTAATGATCTACGAGTGGTTAGTAGTTTATTAGTTTTACATGAGTGATTCATCATTTGTTGTTTGAATGATTCAAGGCGAATGAAAGATGGATTGACTCCTAAACATATTTCATTTTCTTAGGGTTTCTTAGTGTTCAGTTGTCTACTAGTGGCATGTAAATGTAATTCTTAAATGATCTACGAGTGGTTAGTGATTTATGAGTGTTATAAGAATGATTCATCATTTGTTGTTGATTGGTTCATGAGTATTGAAAGGTGTTTCTACACCCAAATAAATAGTAAGGTCTGGTGGTCTTTTAGTGTTTAGTTGTCTACAAGTGATTAGTAAATCGAATTCTTTAATGTGCTACTAGTGGTAAGTGATTAATGAGTGTTACAAGAATGATTCATCATTTGTTGTTGATTGGTTCATGTGTGTTGAAAGATGTTTCTACACCCAAATAAATAGTAAGGTCTGGTGGTCTCTTAGTGTTTAGTTGTCTACAAGTGATTAGTAAATGAACTTCTTTAATGTGCTACTAGTGGTAAGTGATCAATGAGTGTTACTAGAATGATTCATCATTTGTTGCTGGTTAGTTGATGACTGTTGATTCATTTGTGGGGAACAAATCACTTGTGGGCCACACTTAATTTAATTAAAAGGCGGTATGTATATGGAGCTAAAAGAGGCAGTCTGGCATATAAGTGACTTCACAGAAGAAATACAAAGAAGATACGAAGAAGAAACAACTGTTAAAGAATCTTTTCACTATAATACCGTCGATAAATGGTTTAAGGATTTTGAAAACAAAGGTATTCATTACATTCAAAGAGTTGCTGATAAAAAAGTATATGATGACTTAGATGTAGACATTGCCATATTCATCATTAAGAAAAGATCTCAAAAATGGAGTTTAGATGCAATTTCCAACGTTCTTTCAGCCCATCTTGAAGTGAGACCCTTCCCAGACTTAAAGAATGATGAAGAACAAGGGCTTAGTGAGGCACAAGTGATGGTAGAAATGGGTCGTAAATTCGAAAAAATGCAGAAAGAATTTGAAAAAAAAATACTTCACGAATTGGATGTAAAGAAAAAAGAACTTGAACAACAATTGTTAAACAGGTTACCAAAACCAAAGTCAGACGAGGAAATTAGAGCTGAAAAAACAGACATCATGATTTCAACTGTTCGAAAGCGTTATGAAATAGAGGGAGAAGCAATTGAGGAATGGAACAAGCTGCCGTTAGAGCAAAGGGTCAAAAAAGTCGGCTTTTTCCGGACGGAAGAAGATTTGCTGAAACGAGATAATTTCATTAGGGAATATGTTAAAAAATACTTTGAGAATGTAGACAGGTAGCTCTTCTTATTGAAGGTTTGTTGTAGAAGCGTAGTATGGCCGTATTGTAAACTACCTAATAAATCGCAAACATATTGCCGATATTAACATTACGTAATTTTCAAAAATAAGAGGAGGTTTATAAATGAGTATAGATTTTATTTTGGCTTTTTCACCAATTATTGCTATCTTGTTTTATAACGCCAGTTGTTTTTGTTATTTGGTTTATGATTAAATTTTTAAAAATACAGCAGGAAAAGAACAAACTACTATGTACTATTTCTGACAAACTAGATAAGCCAAATTAGACCGGGAAACCCATCCTTTTTATGCCACAGTATGCGTCAACTTTACAATAAATCTTCGTCAATTAAAGGGTACTTTACTTCAAAAAGAGAGCTGGATTTCCAGCTCTCTTTTTTTCTGGTTTGATATACATTGCGCATTAATAATCCTTATGTAGTGAGATCAATGATCAATTTCCCACTCCAAAACACGAGCAAAATCCAAATAATAATAAAGAGAGTACCAACTAACCAATTCTTTGGTTTTCCATTCTTCCTCATCTCTTCAGCCTTTACCCGGTTTTCCTCGATTATATGAGGAGGTATCAATTTAAAAGCAAGAGCGATTCCTAGAGGAACAAGAATTAGGTCATCCAAATACCCTAAAACGGGGATAAAATCAGGAATTAAATCAATTGGACTAAAGGCGTATGCTACAACACAGATTGCAACAGCTTTTGCGTACCAAGGAGTTCTATCGTCTTTGTAAGATAGGTATAGAACGAATGTATCTTGTTTTAATTTTCTAGCGTAGTTTTTTAATTGAGATAATTTATTATCTCTTTTCATTATCAGTTAGACCCCTTATCCATAAAAATTATAAATTAATAATTTGATTAGGCAAACTTGAACGATTCGGGGGTTACTCCATCCCTCGATTGCTTCGATAATGTGATTATTAACCACATGAACAGCCAAGTTTATCCTTCTAAAGTTTTCCATAAAGAAAACTTCTACTTTTGTTAAAATATTATTCGAAATAGCGTAAGTGGAAATATCTACTTATGTGAGAAAGAGCTTAATTCTAACATAAGTAGAAAAGTAGAAATATCTACCTGTGCGAGGATTAGAATCATTCTTGCACAGGTAGAAAAGTGGAAATATCTACTTACGTAGAGTTTGAAAATCTGATATGGCGCAATTTAATGGGAATTCTACTTACTTTAAGTTGAATCATAGAAGCTTATTAGTATCGGATTTCCGTCGATATAAATTGGAGGGAGGAAGATTCTAGAAAGTTAACACGTTTTTGAAAAGGTTCTACATGAAGGGATTTTGACATGAAAATAATTATATCCAGAGCTGCGCTTTCCCTGATAGTTAAAACTAGCAATAGAGACAATAGCTAACAAAAGAATATATTTGTCACACGTTTAAAGAAAATAAATCTAGATGTCTACAAATCTACATGTAGATTCGGTTACATGTAGATTTGTAGACAAAAAAAGAAAACATGAAAATGTATGGTGAATACTGAAGTTTATGATTGTATTTATATTATAATAGTGTTATTTTTAAATTATTAGTTATCTTCACTTGTCTACAAATCTACATTTACATAAAACCTGAATTGCTATTTATATTATTGGAGGAGGTTTTTTAATGAATCATTCATGTCAGGTTATAACTTTTGGTAATTTTAAGGGTGGTACTGGAAAGACTACGAATAGCACTATGATTGCGTATTGCTTGGCTAAAATGGGTTATAAGGTTCTATTAAGTGACCAAGATCCCCAAGCAAATGCTACTAGTTTGTTTTTAAGAACAAAGGCCCTTATTGAAGATGATATTGTCTCATATGAAAAGACATTAATGTCAGCCATTCAAGATGAGGATTTGAGTAGTATCGTAACTCCTATAAAAGAAAATTTATATCTTTTACCGAGTTTCAGTGATTTTGCTCAATACCCGAAACTGTTAGAAAAGAAATTTCCCAAGGAAATTGATCGAGTACAATTTTTTTCGACATTATTAGAGCCATTAAAACAAGACTATGATTTTATCTTTATTGATGTACCCCCTACTATCTCTATTATTACCGATTCAGCATTGTATGCATCCGACTTTGTAGTTGTGGTATTACAAACGCAAGAAAGAAGTTTACAAGGTGCTGAAGGTTTTACAACCTATCTTCAAACGCTTATCGATGATTATGATGCCAATTTAGATATCTTAGGTATTCTACCCGTATTATGGAAAAATGGTGCAGCTGTAGATATTCAAACATTAGACACAGCAAAGGCGATTTTTGGGGAACATAATATTTTCCAAAAGGTAGTTAAACAGATGGAAAGATTAAAGAGATTTGATATGACGGGAATAACTGAAAATGATATGCATGACAAAAACGTTATTGAAAGCTATATACAAGTTGCTACTGAATTTATCCAGCGATTAGATGCAGCAACTAACCCATCGAACTCATTAGAAACGATTGGAGACGTTGTAGATGTCTGATTTACTTAGAAAAAAGCCCCCAGGTCTTATTCAAAGAAGCAAAACGGCTGTTCCGAAAAATACGTTTAATATCAAGGAACTTGAAACTGACAAGGAAGCTGATAAAACTGCGGAAGTAGCTTCTAAAAAGACAGTCAATACAACCAATGTGGTTGCCGAAAAATCTACAACGGTTCGATTAAACATGAGTACCAAAAATAAAATTAATGCATTGGTTACATTGGGAATTGCTTCTACAGTTGATGATGTCACGGATTTACTTATCAATGACTATATTTCAAATATATTAACAAAAGATGAAAGAAAACAGTTCGAGATTATTTTTGAACTTTATAAGAGCAAATCGAAATAAAACACTAAAAGATGAGATAGCACATGCTAACTCATCTTTTTTAAAAGCTGTAGACCCATCTACATGTAGATTTGTAGACCCATCTACATGTAGATTTGTAGATTTGTAGACGCGTCTACATGTAGAATTGTAGACGCGTCTACATGTAGATTTGTAGACGAATCTATATTAGTGATATTTTAATTCTAGGATGAATAATTAAACCAACTGGATAGAACGGTTAAATCCATCTATACCAACAATCCTACCGCATTTTATATTATGAAAATATAGACATGTAGATTGGTCTACATGTAGATTTGTAGATTGGTCTACATGTAGATTTGTAGATTGGTCTACATGTAGACGTGATTACATGTAGATTTGTAGATTTGTAGATTAGTCTACATGTAGATTTGTAGACTGATCTACCATTTTAAAAAAGACCTCAAACCCTTATTGTATAAGGGTTTTTATTCTTCTATACTTTGTAACTAATTGAGAGATTTAGGTAATTTCTTAAACTAGTTGCTAGAGATAGGGGATGCGTAATGGAAGATTTGAAATCATTGTTTGACTTAGTTCTTCATGATGGATTAACGGAATTTAAAAAAATCGGTTCACGAGCATCTCTATCAAAACAGAGTATTGTTATAAGAGAATCTACTCTAAACAAAAAAGGAAGTATTTTTGTAACTCGTTCAAAAGAAGATTTACATACCTCTAGTGGAGTAAAAGGATATATTCTAACTTCTAAAGAGTCAGTGGTTGAAGATAGTAACCAACTGTCCCACTGGACACCAAATGTTTTTAATTATGGTACTTACACAAACCAAAGTCGAAATTACATTAAAGGGCATGTTGAAACCAACTTACAGCAAATCAATACCTTTGTTGTCGATATCGATTCAAAAAAACAACCTTACACAGAGATTCTAACGGCAGCATTAGATCAAAGCATCGGTGCGCCAACCCTTATCTTGGAAACTCCGAAAGGATTCCAGGCTTACTTTGTATTGGACAAGCCTCTGTTCATTTCCAGTAAAAATGATTTTCGTGGTCTCAAAGTAGCTAAACGGATATCAGAGAATATTAAACGCAGCCTAGCGAAGGTTTTACAGGGAGTCGATCTCTCGTGTAACGACTTTGGCTTTTTCCGTATACCAAAAGAAGATAACGTAAGATGGTTTTCAAAAGAAATGACGTTTGATTTTGGTCATTTAATTGAATGGTCCAGAAGACAAGATGATAGCCATGGACGTGGTTTGTTTGTAGTACATGAACATAAAACCTTGCAAGACGTTACACAACAAGCCTGGTTTCAGGAGTTACTAGCTGCGAAACATGTAAGAGGAAATCAAGGTCAAATTGGTCGAGACAATCTATTATTTACTTTAGCTCTTGCTTGCTACAGTGCTGGAAAAGAAGAAGACGAGACTTATAACTTGCTAGATGAAATGAATTCATCCTTACACGCCCCACTGAAGCATTCAGAAGTAAGAAAAATTATAAAAAGCGCGTATAAAGGGCGTTTTAAAGGAGCTCACTCAACTTATATTCAGCAACTCCTTGAAGAGTGGGGGAGTGGAAAACCTATTACGATTCAATCTAATCCGAATGGGTGGCACAAATTTAAAAAGGCGAGAAAAGATCGAAAACGGAGTCATTATGAAGAGTGGGAAACTGATATTTTGGCATACATTGCCCAACAAACCAACATCTCAAATCCCATTACTTGGGCGACACAAAGACAAATCTGTGAAGAAATCAACATTTCTCGTAGTACGTTTAACGAAGTCGTAAGGAAATCGTCTAAAATCATGATGAAGACAGAGGGAAAAGGTTGCAAAGCACAAACAGGATTAACGTCTGTTGCTGTGCTTCTTCAGTGTGCACTAGCATTCAATCAAGCCCATCGGGCTACTTATACCGCCGCAATTCGACTTATGATGCAAGAATACGAGAATACACAAGCGATTGAATCATTGGATTACATCGTACAAAATATCGAAAATGCTGTTATACCAAGGATCGACAGCCTATTTACCCTGAATACGTCTTAATTGTCCAGTCTGCCATTACATATCTGTATACGTGTCTGTTTTTCGTATCCTGTTTTATGTTTGGTATCTATCCATCTTCTTGGTTTTGATTTTTCCCACTAAAAAAACACAACAAAGATTCGAATGTTGTGTTTTACAGTTTGTCTTTTTCAGTTGGTTTGTTTTCAACCTGGTAGGAAGCAAATTTATCAAAGATACGGTCCAGTTGTTGGGATTTGAAATCTTCCGCAAATGCTCGTATAAAGACTTCATTTGGATCTACGTCTAGTGCATTGCAGTAATGAATGATCCAACCAATACTAGGATTGGATTTCCCATTTTCAACTTTGGAAATATTGGCTGGGTGTAGTGCACTGATTTTTTGAATGTATTGAAGGGTGAGCTTTTTTTCTTTTCGGATTTCTTTTAAAGCATTGCCTATTTTTTGATAAATATCCGTTTCATTTTGAGTCATATTGGAAAATCCTTTCAAAAATCGTTATGGATTTACTGCTTGTTGGTGGTATACTGAGTTTAAATTTTTATATATATATCAAAAAATTTAAACTCACTTTGTTATTGAATAGTTTGGCGACCAGCAATAACGAAGTATATGGGTAGAGAAAATTCAAAGAAATTCATGTAAAAGATGTGTTTAGTATAGCACTTGGCTGGGGGATTGTGAACCTTTGTTCATTAGGTAACATTGCCTTAATAACAGTCTTCAGGAATGAGTATTTTTACTTTGGAGTTTTTGGTATATGAAACTAACTCAAAAGGAGATTTTTATATGACCAATAAGTTTCGTGTTCAAGAAGAAGTAGGAGAGCGTTTTTATCGCTTACCGAAAATCTTTTTCACCAGTGACTTCTATAAGAAAATGAGCAATGATGCGAAGATAGCCTTTGCACTTTTGCAAGATCGTCTAGAACTTTCGATTCGAAATCAGTGGTTTGATGACGATGGATACATTTATTTTTTGTTTGGAAATGAGCAGTTAGCTGAAATTTTAAATTGCAGTAAACCGACGGTTATCAAAATAAAAAAAGAGCTACAAAAAGCTGAATTGCTTGAAGAAAAACGAATGGGATTATCTCAATGTAATCGTCTTTATTTACTGAAACCGCAGGTGACGAATGAAGATGTGGTAGCGATTCAAGCTTCAAGGGATAAACCTTCATCCTTAGAGCCGCATAGGAAGTTAAAAAATTTAACTTCAAGAAATCAAAATTCTTTACTTCAAGAAGTTAAAAATTTTAACACTAATGATACTGACCTTAGTGATACTGACTTTAAAGAGACTGACTATCTTATCAATCAAGGAATTGACGAAATTGAGATGCCATCCGTGATAAAAGAAGTGATGATAAAACATAAAGAGCGATTGATGGATGATGGAATTAAGGTACGGGATATTGTGAATCATTATTTAGGACATGCATCTATTTTAACCGACTACCAATATGCAGATGCCCTTCAATACTCACTGGAACGGACGCCAGGCAAGATTAAAAGCATAACAGCTCGATTGACGAAAGCAGTTGAAGACAAGAAAGAATGGTTATCGATACAAGGACAAAAGGGCATCTACCAAAAGAAAGAAGAAACGGTGCCAGACTGGTTATTTGAGCAGCAACAAAAACGAAAAACTCCTTCTGTTGATGAACAGACGGAAGAATTAACACCGGAGTTCATGGAAAAAAGAGAACAGTTATTAGCAAAGTTGAGAAAGTAATTCTTCTCAACTTTTTTTATATATAAATCAAAATTTAATCATTAGTTAACAATGTTATCTTGAAATAAAGTCTCTTGAATTCATAATAATATAGGAACTTATTGACTAGTTAGAAAAGGAAAATAGAACTACCAAAAATATGGGTATAAGACTTGCCTGTATTACGGCAAATCTGTTACAGTTGGTTAAATACAAGATTTAGGAGGTGGAGGAAATGTTTGAGAGAATACAAGGGTTTTTAGATACGCTCTTTAGCGATATGCAAGGGACGTTTATTACCATCTTCGCCATTGGTTTACTTATTTGTGCAATTGGCGTGTGGGCAGGAGATGAACAATCTTCCCCCAAATTCAAGAACGGAATTAAATTATGTGTGTTAGGCGTGGTTCTATTCTTACTCGCTCGTCCGGTCATCGAGTATGTCCAAACGAATCTTTAATCTAGAAAGATGTGATAGCTATGCGTTCTGAAGGTTATTTTGAACGACAAGAACGATTACGAACTTCTGGAAAAGTCGAATTACCACTGAATATCGACACGAAGAAATATGTGTATGGCAATATCTCGTTTCAAGATGTGTTCGTTCTATCTCCTTTTGTTTTGTTAGGTATTGTGATTTCGTATTCGTTATTCAGATTTGGGTATTTGGATCAGAAATTAATGTTAATTGCGTTTACACCTACAATGCTGGTCGCCGTTTTTCAACTAACCAAACATCCAGTACGAAAAAACCTGTCACTTTTACAATACAAAGTGATTTGGAAACTACAAGCCAACATCAGAAAGAAAGAGTTTTATTACGCGAAAGGAGACTTGCCGATGAGTCGAAAGAATGGCGATACACGGACCGAACTAGGATTAGTGAACATTGCCAATGGCTGCATCGAATCGTCCAATCGCACGTTAATCAAGGTGCTAGAAGTATCCTCCGTGAATTTATCGTTGATGAATGAATTGTCAAAAGAACGCGTGCTTGAATCGTATCAATCGTTTTTGAATGATTCAGGGGAAAAACAAATTCAAATCATGCAGGTGGCACAACCCATTAATTTAACGAATTATCTGATGTGGTTTAATGATCAATTGGAAACTGATTCCTCGTATGCCAAACGAGTATTAAAAACGGGGTATTTCAATCAAATTGAACGGATTCAGAAATCCAAAAACATGGTGACACGAAAACGCTACGTGGTCATCTCGAGACCAATGACTAGTTCAGATAAGGACTATCTGAAGATTGATACAACCGCAAATATATTAAAATCAAAGCTTGAACAGATGTTAAGTGGATACGAAAAGCTTGATGTGAACGTATTGAACAATGATGAATTACTGCGGTTTTATTATTCCTGCATCGATTTTGAAAATGCTCAAGCCCAAGGTGAAAACATCATCAGCAAAACGAATGCCAGCGCAGATGTCATCATCGGCAAGAATACGGCCAAAGAATTGCTGAACTATTATAAGGATCAAATGAACAATCGATTTGAATAAGGAGGTGGCATAATGAATTGGTTCAAACAACTACTCCCAAGGAAAAAACAAGAATCGGATTTTGAAGAAACGGTACGAGGGATGAATCAATCCCTTCTGACGGTATTAGCACCTGACAACATCACGGAATACGACTCTTACGTGCGTGTCGGTGCCAACTATACCCGTTCATTACTCATTGTCGATTACGATCCGGTTCAAGACCAAAACAAAATCCAACAAGTGACCGAAATTCCAGAGAACGTGTCTATTATCAATTATGTTCAGGAGTACCATACAGGCGAAGTGCGTTCGCAGCTCGTTAAAAGTATTAAACAAAACCGCATGAAAATGAATACACGCTTTGCCGATGAAAATACCATGATTGATTCTCAAGGGCAAATTGATAGTGCGTCAGAAATGCTCAAAAATCTGGCGTATCGAAACGACAAAATCTTCTTATTCCACACGCTGATTCACTTAGTAGCGAGTTCTACAGATGAACTCGATCAGTTAACTACTACAGTGAAAAGTAAATTCTCCAAAATTGGGATTATCCATAACCCAACGGACCGTGCGATTGATGCCTTCCGTTCCTTCCTGCCCCTGAATGAAAACAAGGTGGATGAGCTGACTTACAAGATGAGCAACTCCGAAGCCATTTCCTATTTCTTTCCCTTTCATGAAAATGAAATGTTTTCCCAAACGGGACTTATTAAAGGCCGAAACATGACGACAGGAAATGTCGTGATTGTCGATGATACGAAGCTATTAAACCGACATGAGTTTGTCATTGGAATTTCTGGTATCGGGAAATCTACGTATCTATTTGCCAACATGACGAACAAGCATATGCTCGGACGTAAAATCATTACTATTGATCCAAAAGGTGAGTTTGGGCGCAATTACGCTGATTTAGGTGGGGCATGGGTGAAGTTTCAATTAAAAGGTGGGAATCGCATTAATCCGATGGACCTGCCAAAAGTCAGTGAAAAAATGATAGTCGAAGAAACCGAATTCGGCAATATTTTGTTAACGAAAATCTCTAATCTGTTGGTTATGTTTCGACTCATGTATAACAGCATGACGGATTTACAAGAAGAGATTTTAAGTAGCTATATCCAAAAGGTCTATGCGGAAAAAGGCATTACAGATGCAACCAATACAAGCGCATTAACCGCAACAGACTATCCAACTCTACAAGATTTATATGAGCTCATAGGAAAAGACCAAAAAAAAGACCCTTATCTATTTGATACGGTACGGGATTTCTATACGACTCTCAAAACCTATGTAACGGGGATGTATTCGGAACTGTTTAACGGACACACCAACATCAGCATCGATAATGACCTGGTGTGTTACGACTTAAAAGAGATGAGCAATAACGAGAAGATTCAACGAATCTTATTTTATAACATTCTCTCGCATACCACCTACGAGATTATGAGTGGCGACCGTGAACCAAGTGAAATCTTTATAGATGAAGCTCACGTTATCGCGGATCCCAAAGTACCAAAAGCCATGGAATTCATTTATTTCATGATGAAAGTGCTCCGTTCGTTCAATTGTGGCATTACGACGGCTTCTCAGTCGGTAGAAGACTTTTTATCAGCTCGAGATGAAAATCGAAACTACGGGAAAGCAATTATCACTCAATCCGTACAGCGATTGTATTTACCGATGAGCGAAGAAGAATTGAAATATTTAGAAGAAGAACTGGGCAACACGTTTTCAAAAGGAGAACGCGAAACGCTCATTTTAAAAGATGGGAAGAAAAAAGAGCAGGCTGGAAAAGGCATTTTCTATACTGGTTCCAAAAAAATCAAACTGGAAGTCCAACTAAATGAAGTGACGGAAATGTTGTGGTTTGATCAGAAAAGCATCAACGACATCACGATTTAAAGGGGAGGGATGAGGAGATGAACGCAAAGGAGACAGCCAAGACACTTGGCCATTTGCTTCTAATGAAGATTTTCTTCAATCCTATTGGGTTAGTGGTCTTCGGGACCGCCCTCGTCCTGCTGGTAATTCCTGTTTTCATGTCCATGAATGGAAAAGATAAAGGATTTGATTTAGAAAACCCAGAACAAAACACAGAGACCCTTTCAGAGGCTGTAGGAGGCGCGTATTGCGCAGTCAATGGAGAAATCAACCAAGAGTTATGGGAAGCCAAAATGAACACGGCAGGCGTCTTTTCAGGCAAAGAAGAACTCTTTATCCAAATTGCGAGTGAACAAGGCATTGACCCGGTTCTCATGGCTGCGATTGCTCTTCACGAAACGACCAATGGGACGTCAAATGCAGTGGTCACGAAAAATAATCCAGGTGGTTTGATGGGGAAAGATGGATTGATGCAGTTTTCTACCTTAGAAGAAGGCCTGGAGTCGATGGGGCAGACACTGCACAACCGAATCATTAAAGACGGATACGTGACCATTGTTGATTTAGGTTCAGTCTACGCACCAATTGGGGCAGAGAACGACCCAACGAACTTAAACGCCCACTGGGTACCGACGATTACGGCGATGGTTAGTTCACTCGGCGGATTGACGATGAATTGCACGACACAGTCGAGTGAATTTGCGCAACCCATTCCTAATGTACAAGTGAATTCCAACTACGGAGTCCGAATTCATCCCATCACAGGAGACATCAGTAACCATGAAGGTGTCGATTTTGCTTGTGATAATCCCGATCCTATTTACACAGCTAAGGAAGGGAAAGTCGTGTATGCGGAGTTTCCAAGCAGTTATCCAACCAATACGTACGGCAACATCGTTGTCATTCAGCATCAAAACAATCTCTTTACGGCGTACGCGCATTTAAGTCGCATTGACGTGAAGGTAGGGCAACAAGTTCGACAGCTGGAAGTCATCGGTCAATGTGGGTCTACTGGTCGTTCAACAGGTGATCACCTTCATTTTGAGATTCAAGCAGGACAGAAGTTTGGAACCCGACTTAATCCGATGTTGTATTTAAAAGAACCTGTGTAAGGGAGAGCTAGCCAATGGAAAATCGCTTGAAACTGGTCAATATTTTACTGATTGTCTTGGTAGTGGCGTTGGCACTCATTTTGTTTAATATATTTGCAGCCAATCAAGACTTAAAACGAGAAAATGCAGATTTGTCGAACGATGTCGAAAAAGTTGAGGCATCGAAGAAGGAAGAAAAAGAAGTGTTTACTCAAACTGAACGTTTTCTAACAGACAGTTTACAAGGCGGTTCGATGGATTACTTTACAACACGTTACCGTAAAGAGGTTGAACAAACCCTGTCAGAAAATGAAACGTCTGAAGACGTGGACGTGAGTGAAATGAAAGAGCTTGAGATTTATAACATTTCCGTTCGAAAGCAAGAAGACTCCTATCAGGTATATGCACTATACAAAGCTACCTTAACAGGGATTGACGATGAGTTTGTGAATCCTGGGGATCAACCACTCTTAATCTTGATGTCCACGATTACATGGATAATCGAAGACGGTGAACTGAAGGTAGATGCCCACGATTTGGAACCTCTCGTATCAGGAGAACAGGTGATTCAAGAGATTTCTTCATAGACACGAGACACAAAAGGGATGTGAACAGAGATGCCCATCTTACAAAAGATAGTGAGGATGCAACGAAGGGTGAATCAACTCTTGGAGACCATCATTGATCGACTAGCTAAAAAGCAACTGGAGCAAGCCAGTCGCCAGTATGAATTGCAGTATGATAAGCCACTTAGTGCGCAAGAAGTTATTGAAATTAAAAAAGGTGTGGTCTTGCGAGTCGGGTTTTTCGGGTGTATTCCAGTCGTCATCCTGTTACTTACCCTCATGAATGGAGGTGTTGGAGGATGAAGAAACACATCTTGTTAGTCTTTGGGCTGTTGCTGCTATCTATGTTTATGGTGAATGGTGTAGAGGCTGCTGAAGGTGAATTTATGGAAGATACAATAAAGGACTATCGAAGTACTGATGGAGTGAAAGAAGCAGATGTTAAAAGAGCAGAAGGATATATGCAAAATGTTTTATATTTAGATAAATACGATCATGAAACGAATCAATTTAATTGTAAGTGGTATGAAGTCATGTGCCAAACAAATGGATTCTTATTTACAACAGTCAGTGGGTTTGTATTTGGAGCAATCGATAGCTTCGGGAAATTCCAAATTGATTCTTCAGTGATTACAGGAAACCCAACCTATGAAGGGTATATGTTGAACTTTAAATCACTAGCATGGACGATGACGGCTATCTTTCTTGTTTGGCAGACCGTTAAAATAGTTATTTTGTATTCAGCAAATGGCGATGAAGGCATGAATACGCTTTATGAAAAAGTGATTGCGGTCATAACGGGAGCCATACTACTCGGGATATATGGGGAATTGTTCGATTGGATATTGGAACTGACACATCTTCTGACAGAAACGATGTTAACAGATCCGGTTACACACTATAACATTATGCAGGTATTAGCTGTAAATTCAGTTGGTTACGGAATCATTTTAATGTTAGTGGTATCGGCCATCTTATTTGTTTTCTTCATATCCATCTTGTATAGGACTGTACTATTTGTAGTTCTTTACATTTCAGGCGTCATGGCCATTCCAACGATTGTAAATGACCAATACAATTTCTTTAGTTTATGGCTCAAAATCGTAGTCAGCAACATTTTAACGTTAACGCTACAATTGTTGTGTTTTGTTTTAGGCGTGAAAACATTGATTAATTTACAAAATGGAAACTTTTTAATCGGAATGCTGTTTTTCATCGTTGGACTATCCATTCCAACGTTATTGAGCCAATTTGGAGCATCTACAGGATCTGCGAGAGCGATGGGCTCGACAGTGAAATATGTGGCAAGGCATGCGAGAAGATAAAAGGAGTGAATGAAATGAAAAAATTAATAATATTAGGAGTAATACTATCTATAGTACTAATGCTAGGGGCTTGTAACAGTGAAAAGACTCAAAAGGAATCTGTAGATACAGATGTATTTACAGAAAGCGATGTGCAGATGGCAAACGAAATGGTTCATTTGTTAGAAGAGAAATCAAGTGAGTTTCAAACGAAAGCAACAGAAGCAATTGCAACTGGAGAAATTGAGCAAGACAAAGACGGTCAATTGTCTGAACCGTTACAAGAGTTAGCAAAAGAAACTATTCTTAAGCCATTTCTAGAACAGTATCCTAACGGGATAATCGGAGAAGAAGGGGATTTAACTGTTTCTTTTGAAGCCACAGCATCAGAGGCGTGTCCACTAGGGAATTGTAAGTATGATGGTGTTGCAATACCAGAGATTGATTTTGATAAAACGGATTACTCAACTTATACTTCTGAAGTTTTTGGTCTCTCACAATTAATCTTTCAAAATGTGAAAAGCAAATTCAATGTGGAAGATCAAGAGTTGGAGAAATCGGAATTACGTTTTGTGAAATCAAAAAATGGAGATCTTGTGATGACATCAAATCCTTTTATTTCCGGAAAAGCATTCTATTTAGACGAATTAGATAACGAATTTAAAGAGATAAAATCCGACGTTCCAGAAAGTGAAGTTGAGGAAGAAGAGGATGAGTTTAAGCAGGAAGTAGAAGAACTGTTATCCAATTATCCTAAACTTCAATAAAACCTCGCTAAGTTAGAGATGAAAGGAATGATAAGATAATGGTCATTCGAACGATTGCAAATAGGGTGGGGACGTTTGAGATTGAAGGAAATACGATTTCCTATTTACAACCCCTATCGACGTTTAATACACAAGAGATGAATCAAGTGCAGACATGGTATAAAGATAAATTGCAAACGCTGCAAGAATCAGATCTATATTTACCTGCAAAAGACATCAGCTTTCAATCTGGACAAGTCTGCTATACGTATGATGTGACAAGTCTCCAATCATTTAATGCATTAAAAAAGATGTATTTAGAAGATAAATTGCCGTACTATCTTTCATTAATTCAACTGGCTAAAGAAAAACAAGTTGAGGTTTTGTGGGAAACTGAGAACCTGGTAATTGATGTAGAAGATGCATCGGTAAAAGCGCTCGTCATTGAACACCAAGCTTTTACAATTGAAAATGAGAAGTCACGAATCAATGCGGTTAAAGAATTGATTATTATTTCGTTAACGAGCTTGCAACATGTGTATGGTCGACCTAAACGTAGTGACTTTTTCGAACAGAGCGAAGAAGTGATCCAATTTGCTGAAATGATTTATTTACGATTAGACTCGTTAGATCATATGGCATCTTTCATTCAATCGTTGTACGATGAAAGTGAAGAGCGAAAACAACTAGAACAAGAAGAACTAGCGCAACGATTAGCTAATAAAAAGCGCTTCTCCATTCCTAACCTTATTCCAGTTCAATTTCTTCATCAAAAATCCGGTAAACGCCCTGAAATCCGTACAGACTTATCGACTTCTCCGACAAAACAGAAACCAATAAGTCAAAAAGAAAGCAAGATGCGCTTCTTAATTGGAACAGCGATTATTTTAGTTGGTGCGCTATTATTGAGCATCCTTTTAACAAGCGCTAACAAGAATGCGGAGTCATCTGAACGACAATCAGCATCACAGCAAGAAACCAAAGACATAGAGCAAGTGTATGTGGATGGACTGCTAGGAGATACCGAAAGTGTTATGAAGGCTTTGGAATCAAGGGAGTACGAAAGTCTAAATAAAGATGAGAAGGAGTTGTTGCATCAACTCTGGATGAAACATGGGGCTTATGAAAAGTATCTGGCAAAAGATGAGGATGCGGTCAGTCAACTCACGGAGCACATGACGAAGCAAAATCAATCAGACGAATTGGATCGTTTGCAAGAAATGTTGAAGGTCTCCAATCCACACATTGAGTTTGCAAAAGGTGTGCTCGCAAAGGAGTGGGAACAAGTCCTGGCTAATCAAGATTTAGTCGAGTTGACAGATGAACGAAAAACTCATATTGTGACCGCCTATCTTCAGACAGGGGATATTGCAGGAGCTAAATCATTTGTCGTTGAAAAGGCACCCGAGAATGATGGATTGATGAATCGTGTATTAACCGCTGAGAAAGTAGCCGTTGATTTAAAAGCGCTGGAAGAACAACAAGAATTACTGCAAAAAACGATTGGTGAGAGTAAGGACTTGGCGAAAGTTTCAAAAGCGATGCAAAAAATGAATGGAGTTAAGAAAGAAATAACAGGCTTGAAAAAAACCATTGGATTGTGAGGTGTTGAATCATTGCATACCAAACGTATAGGGAAGTTAGGAAGAATCGTCCTGCCAAAAGACATTTTGGACCGTTTCCAATTGGATAATGGAGATCAGATTGACATCTCCTTTAATGAGACCCAAATCATTATTGAACCTCATCGTCAAACATATGTATGTGCGATTACAGGCAAGGTCTCTAGTGAAGCCGTGAAAATTGGGGAAGCATGGATTAGTAAAGAAGGCATCAAGAAGTTAATTGAATATATGGATCAGTAAAAGCCTGAAATCCTGCACTGAACCCCAAAAGTTAGACCAAAATATTTAAGCAGCTTCTTGGCTGGTATGGAGACGGTATTCAACCGGGCTCATGCCAGTCAATTTTGCTTTTATCCGTTCATTGTTATAGTAATAAATATACTTACTCACTGCTTGCTTCAGCTCTTCAAAAGAGCGATAAACTTTCCCGTAATACATTTCCTGTTTCATTATGCCGAAGAAGTTTTCCATAAGCGAATTATCCAGACAGTTTCCTTTTCGGGACATACTTTGGAATATCCCATTATCTTTTAGCTTCTTTACATATGACTTCATTTGATACGCCCAACCCTGATCAGAGTGTATCGTCGTTCGATAGGTGCAGTTTTTTGCTATTTCTATTGCTTCATCCAAGGCGTCCATGATAGCTTTTGCATTTGGGCGTTCTGAGAGCCGGTAGGATAAAATCTCACTATTAAACATATCTAAAAACGGATCTAAATAAGCCTTCTTAATGATTAACTTCCCATTCGCATTCGTCTCGTAAAATTTAAATTCGGTTGTATCAGTCGTTAGTTTTTGATAGGGGATGCTTGTATAAAATCTACGATTGACAAGGTTTTTTGAAGTCGTGCCAACTGTTCCTTTGTACGTACTATATTTCCTAGACTTCCGTGTGAAGGATTTACATGTCATGTCAAGCTTGTTAGTAATCCGAAGGATCTTTTTGTGATTTACGCAATAGCCTCTCTTGCGTAAATCTATATCAATTCGACGATAACCGTAATTTTCATCATTCTTGTCTACAATCTCCTTGATCATGTTTTCAATCTCTTCATCTGGATTAGGTTCGTTTAATCGCTTTTTCCAATGCATATAGGTGACCTTTGGAAAAGCTATTGCTTCAAGAATAACGGCTAATTTGAATTCTTTTCTGAGTTCATTGATGACTCTGGATTCAGTTTTAGCAGTCGGCTCGGAATATTTATCCCTGAAGCTCGGAGCTTTTTTAAATAGGCATTTTCCGCACGAAGTAATTCGATTTCTTTTAAAAGCTGTTGTTCCTTCGTCAATTTTTTCTCGTACTTTTTATTCTTTGGATTGTTAGACATTGATGGACGCCCCTTTGATTTAGAGAGTCCTTCAACACCTTCAGTTTGCCATTTCCTCCACCAATTTAGAATTAAAGACGGTTCAGGAATGCCAAATTTTCTAGCCACTTCTTTAAAGGAATCTCTTGTTCTTTCCTTATAGTTTAGGACATCTAATTTAAATTGAACAGGATAAATTGCATTTGCCTTTTTAGTAACCAAGCCCTGTTCCCCAAATTCTTGAAACGCACTGATCTATTTTCTTATATTCGTTTTACTTGGAACTCCAAATCTAGTAGCCAGGGTGGAATAACCACCTTCACCGGCTAAATAAGCGTGAACCACTTTTTGCTTGAATTCTTTATCATATTTGACCACAAAAAACACCTCAAAAGTTAGATTTGGTGGTCTAACTTTCGGGGTGCAGTACATCCAATCAGGCTTTTTTAATTTGAAACCCAGGAGTTAATGAACACCCTATATTTACAGTGTTTTCTAAGGGTTAACTCTTTCGTTAATGTTCAAGAACTCGTTCAACAAACTAAGTTCAGTAACCTATACGACACTAAGTATAGGTACACGATTAAAATCTAGGCCATAAAAAAAGCCGCCTTGTAAAGGCAGCCGGTTGTTCAAATACGGTTTAAATGCGTATCCTTAAAATTTGTAGGGTATTTAAGTCCGTAACCAATCATTCTATCCATACCAATATGTGAAGACAAAATTATACCTATTGCTAAGACAATTTGGCTTGAAAATAACATTCCGCAGATAATAACAAAAATTGCTAAACTGTATGTATGAACTAAATTATAAAGTATAGCACCTGTCCTATTATTAAAGAGATATCCTATCATTGATACATCTGGAGCTAATAACAAAAAGAAAAACAAAACCCAACTAAATTGAAAATAAGAGTAAAAATAAAGACTAAATAAAAGGACCGCAAGCCCCTCCAGGTGCAAAAGAATTTTATTCATACAGTCAACTCCTTTCTTTTCATCATAATCACTATTCTTCATTTTTAGCTAATATCCTATTAAAACTAAAACTGCTTCGTTAGTTGAACAAGCAACTGGATGATCCGCCCGTAAAACCTCCGTAGGTTGACATAACTACCGGTCTAGGAAGTACTATCCACATTGCATTCAGCCAGAAGTGTCTTTCTCTGTATTCTTACTGTAATATTTTAGTAATAGTTTCCAAGTATTAGAGATGTTAGAATAAGGATTAAGTAAATATATTCCTTGGTTCTTTTGACTTTTATTAATCATCTTCTAATAAAAGAGGAGAGTGGAGACATGTCATTAGAAAGTATCAAGAATTCGTTAAATTTTATGTGTGAGTATCATGATGTGAAAATTAAACAAACATTTAGTACCACGAACGACGAACCAATAGCTTCAGTTATTTGTAAAGAATATCCGTCGACTATCGAAATAACCAATCATCAATTTCAAACCATTGAAGATTATGAAACTATAAACCAAGCAGCATCTGCACTGGAAAACCTTTTAAATTCATATGGTATTTTAGAAAGCCTCTAAAATTATGGGGCTTTTTTATTTTGTATAACCCTAGGTTGACATAACACTCAAATTGGGAAGTATTTTTTACTAATTTTGTCGAAACTCTTTCAATAATTACAAAAATATTACATAATTGATATGATAAAAGACTCAGATTAAAGGAGTTACCTATGAATCTTATGTATCAAGAACTTACTCGATTAGTAGACGATTATTATAAATGCAAGGTTTTTATTATTAAAGAACAAATACTTTGCGATATCAATCTCCTAACCGAAGCTTTGATTATAAGTGAACAGCATAACGATTTATTCAACGTCAAGCAGTCGGTGACCCCCGTCTGTTTTTTCTTATGTCCAAAATAATAAATTCACCGCCCCTAAAATCGATTCGATCGCTGAACCAGGTTGTATCGCGCATACACCTTAGGTTGACATAACACCACAATTCGGAAGTATTCAACTTCATAAACCAAAAGAAAAGCCACTTTATAAAGCCAGGTTACTTAATCGAGTTAACTAACCTTTTTCCTTAAAAAAAATGACTAAAAGTATTAAAATTATTGGTATACCCCATACAATCATCCCATAAAAAAATCTCCAGAGCTCATTTCGGTCTCAATCTAATTTTTCCTTATTATACCTTATAAAGAATTTAATGTACTAAAAAACTAACAAACCCTTCCGTAAAAAATTGATACCATTTTTTCTTTATTGATTTGAAAATACTACAGTCTGCAAAGGCTGGGGGGAGTAATTATACTCAAAAAACATTGAGACACATGGTCAAATCTATGTGTGTGCGATTACAGGTAACATTTCGACTGTGGCCGTTAAAAATAGTGAGGTATGGATTTGTAAAGATGGAAATAAGTTGTTAATTCAATATATGGATCAGTATAATCCTGAAATAGCTTCAGGCTTTTTTAATTAGAAAACCGGCAGTAAATGAACACCCCATATTTACAGTGTTTTCTGAGGGTTAACTCTTTCATTAATGTTCAATAAATCTAAGTTCAGTAACCTATAAGAAACTAAGTATAGATACACGACTGAATATCTTAGATTAGCCACCTTAGAAATAGGGTGGTTTTATTATGACCTAGTTTTTCTATATCATGTTTTATATAAATTTCCAAAAATATCAAACTATTCTTTTAAATGTGGTTATAATCAAACTAAATAGAAAATTTCAAGTGGAGGAAGTATTGAATGTAAAGCAATTATTTACAGCTGCTGGTCCAGTTGAAAATAAAAATAGGAACAGTTGTAAACTGTTGTTGAAAAAGGAAGGGAAATAGTTAAAGGTTACAGAAATAAACAAAAGTAGATGAAAAAAGAAAGGGGATGTGTATATGGGGGATTCTTTTTACGATAGATTACCACTAGAACTGGTAGCAGGTTTTTTTTATCAGATACACAGAAACATTGATAAAGGCATTCTATCTGATGCCATGCACCAAGAGGTAAAACTACTTGAACGTACAGCGAAAAGGAGAGGTATCCCATTGAAAGACCTATATGAACAAGGTTCACGTCTAATTGAGCTTGAGAAGGCTATACTACGACAAGACGCTATCACCACGCCACATACAGCACCCTCTCACAACGTCCAAAATTTTTTTGCCATACGAAACCTAAATAAAAACTGACTTCAGAATCTTTCGATTTGGAAATCAGTTTGCCTCTGTTTTGAAAGAAAATAGTTATCCTTGATTTTCTTTTCTTTTTTATCAAAGTCCCAGAAACCAACCCGGGATGAGAAATTTAATCAACTTCATTACTCAATAAAAAAGCTGTGGAAGATGCCCTTTACTAGACTTATTCTCTAGGGGCAAGTAGCACACGCCTTAGAATTATTAGAAACTCATTGGAGAAACAACAGGTATTAGCAAAAGTGCTCTAATAAGGTCAAAGAAGAAGGTGGCTAAATAATGAGGACATTGAAACAGATTAATGCGGTTTACGAAAAGATTATTCATTCTGATATTAGCGAACGTGTACTGGTAATTAAATTAAGATCTCTCATGTATGAAATAGAAAAGGACTATAAATTATCAGAACAAAGAACCGTGGAATGGGTAGCACTATATAGAACACTATCTAATAGCAGAATCCGTTAAGGTTGGAGTACTCCAGCCTTTTTCTTTTGCAAATACTTTTCATTAGCTATTGAACAGCCCCTATGCAGCATAGTAGATATAAACACCCGTTTAGGGAAGGACTTTCTTAATAAAATTAAATAGTATTTTCTAAACGTAAGATAAGATTGAATAGATTGAAAAATTTAATTTTTCAAAAAAACCGCACTATAGAATCATTTTGATAAAAAGTATGGAGGGTTCATTTATATGGAAAAAATTCTTATTGTGGATGACCAACAAGGAATACGATTATTGTTGGAAGAGATATTTAAAAGAGAAGGTCTAGCTACATATCTTGCAGCTAGTGGGATAGAAGCACTTGAAATTAGTCGAAATGTAAAATTAGATGCAATCCTATTAGATTTGAAACTCCCCTCCATGGATGGCAAAGAAGTTCTAAAAAGGATTAAAATAACCTCACCAAATGTTCCTGTTGTCATTATGAGTGCGTCTGGAGAGATTGATTTAATTCAAGAAACAATGGAATTAGGTGCTTCGCATTATATGATAAAACCATTTGATATTTTTGAACTAAGAGATGTCATAAGAGGTGTGTTACACACCCAGTTAACATAACAATGGATCAGGAAGTGTTCACATTATTCCTGTGATTTCTAATGATAGAGCAAGGTTAAGAACGAATCTATATGGTTAAAGTAGATAATAATTAATAAATTTTCAAAGAGGAGGTATATCCTATAACAGAAAAAGAAAAAGTAATTCAAATTTATCGCGATGTATTAAATGGAAAAAGACTGCGATTTCCTAATTACTTCTTTGTAGGAGATCAGGGAAAGAAATATTTAGCTCTCATAACTTGTTACCTTATTGAGGAGTACTTAGAAATTTCTGTAGAAGAAATTCCTCAGAAAATCAAAGCCGAATCCTTATGGAGTAATCGTTTAAGACCTGCTGCTTATGTTCAGGGTTGGAATGATTTTATCGCATTGATTGAAAATGCTTATCCAGGAAAGTTTAAGCCTTGGGAATTCAAACAAGTTCCCTGCAATTATTGGATAGGGGAAAATGGGAAAAAAAGAGCAATTGAAGTAGTTCGATATATGATTGAAGAAAAATGCAAAATGGCTCATCATGAAATCCCTTTAAGAATCAACTATCGTTTTTTTAAAGTGCACGGAATTGGTGGTGTTTTTAATTCTTTTGGCGATTCTCCTTACCAAGTCATTAATGCTGTGTATCCCGGTCAATTCCAACCATGGGAACTTGCTAACGTGCCAATGAACTATTGGAAGAATCCCGAGCACGTCAAACAAGCATTAGACTGGTTTCTATTTTCAAAGCTCGGTTTTACTTCTTATGAAGAAGCTCTTGTAAAACTCAGAAAAAATGATTTCTTCCACTATCGAATGACCGGGATACTCCAAATCGCCTTCGGTTTCCGCCTGTTTCAAGTGCATCAATGGATAAGAGAACAAAACATTGGAAACGACATAAGGGATTTGGAAAAGAATGAAGGAGTGTTGGTCGTAATTGAGTGAACAAATTAATATCACTTATCTCTAAAATGAATTAATACCATTACTATGAGTCCCCCAATCCAGGCCATTATTAATAGAGTCTCTGGTCATATTAAAAAGCCACTTAATTAAGTGGCTTTTTAATATGATTTAGTTTATTTTTTCTAGTTTTTCCAAAACATTTTAAAATTGCGTAATGATTGCGTAGAAGACTATTTGTTATGGGAATATAATTTTCTTATACATAGAAGTATGTCTAAAAGAATAGATTGTTTGTAACCCTAAATTTGGAGATGATTTACATCTCGAGTGTGATGAGGGCATACAAAGGAGAATGAATATGACCCACATATTTCCTACTCTATTACCGGATCAAATGATTTCAGCGATTCAACATGGATTAAATAAAGCTCACTCTCCTAAAAAGATACTCATTGTCGGGGCAGGTATGTCGGGACTGGTTGCTGCCTCTTTGTTAAAGGAGGCTGGACACAACGTAACCATCCTTGAAGCCGCTAAAAGAGTCGGAGGACGTATCTATACGATACGATTCCCTTTTATCAATGGGCAGTATATGGAAGCAGGAGCGATGCGTATTCCAAATTATCACTATTTGACTTTGGAATTCATAAAAAAATTCCGCTTACCAGTAAATACGTTTATTAACACTACGCCTAACGACCTGATCTATGTAAATGGAGTTAAAACGCGCCAATATCTGTATAAACAGAACCCTGACATCCTTGGCTACCCAGTTGCCCCTGACGAAAAGGGCAAAACGGCGGTGGAGTTGATTCAACCAGTTATCCAACCAGTTATAGACTTCATTAATCTAAATCCGTTGGAAAATTGGAGTTGGGTCATAAAGGAGTATGATAAATACACAATGGACGGATTTTTAAGATATAACCCTAACGGGGTGACATTATCTCCTGGTGCCATTGAAATGATTAAGGTGTTTCTTTCTATTGAGGGCTTGTCTGAACTCTCTTTTCTTGATTTATTACGTGAATTTATGATTCTTTTCAACCCCGATATCAATTTCTATGAGATTACTGGAGGAAATGATCAACTCCCAAAAGCATTTCTCCCACAATTAGAAGGAAACATTTTGTATGGACAACAGATGACCAAAATTGTGCAGCATAACAACAAAGTCACCATCCATTCCGAGAATACAGAATCGCTAGTACCAACGGAAACAACATGTGACATTTGTATCTTGACCATTCCTTTCTCAATTCTGCAATTCGTTGAAGTAGAACCCCGCGATTCTTTTTCTCATAACAAATGGAAAGCGATTCGAGAACTTCATTATGTGACATCTACAAAAATAGGACTTCAGTTCAAACGTAGATTTTGGGAAGAAGAAGGGATAAAGGGTGGGCAAACGACTTCTGATCTACCCATCCGATTTAGTTATTATCCTAGCCACGGAACTGGAAAGAACGATTCTGGGGTCATAGTAGCTAGCTATACTTGGGAGGATGATGCCATTCCATGGGACAGCTTGAGTAAAGAAAAGAGAATTCAACAAGCCTTAAAAAACTTAGCGACTATACATGGGCAACAAGTTTACGATGAATTTATTGCAGGAGATTCTTACAGTTGGGCTCAGAATCCATATTCAGGTGGGGCTTTCGCTTTATTCAAATCTGAACAAGAAACAGAAATTGCTTCTTCTCTCTCAACTCCCGAAGGAAGGGTACATTTTGCGGGTGAACACACTTCACTGCCCCATGGTTGGATACAAGCTGCAATTGAGTCTGGAATACGTGTAGCACATGAAGTAAATGATTTACGATGAAAATCATATTTAGGATAGTGGGAAGTTCAAGGAAAGTGATGTTCCTATGGATAGAGCTGATTTCCTCTCTCAATTGATCTTGATATTGCTATCAAATAAAAAAAGTCCTCCTTAATACAAATGGAGGACAGAAAAAAGGGTCATAAAATTGGTAAAAGCTCTGGACCTGGGGGAAACCACAACTTGATCCAGTGATATTAGTGCCTTTTTGTCTTTAATTTGTTCTTCTGATTCTTCATAAATGAAGAAGAACTTCAGCACACGAAATTCATGACCGGCTGAAGGGTGGGCTTATGTATCGCGCATACACCCTAGGTTGACATAACAACCTGATTGGGAAGTATCCAACTAGATTAATTAAAAGGCAGCGGTTCTTCAACTAAGCAGCCGTTAGTTTATCAAGCTTATATTAAATTATTCTATTTATTAGTTGTTCCGTTGTTAGTATAGTAGCGAACTCAGTATTTAAGGTAGCTAAAGTTGTACTATGTATAATCTCAGGATTATAATATTTTCCATTTTGGTCTCTCATACCAAACGCAGCTGTCGCATCCGAAATAAGATATGTATTAAAACCTAAATTCCCACTCATTCTTGTAGTGGTAGATACACAATGGGGCGTAGTCAAACCTGTAATGAATACTGTAGTTAAAAAATTTAATTTTAGAAACTCTTCTAAATTTGTACCGATAAAACTACTATTCACTTTTTTTGTTATTATTACTTCTCCAACTGTGGGTTTAACCAATTCTTTAATAGCAAATCCGTCATTCTCTGGATGAAATAAAGAACTAGGGTTATCGGACATATGTTGAATATGTATTACTTGCCAACCCTTCTTTCTCCAAAGTGTTAATATTTCACTAATTTTTATTTCTGCATGTATATTGTTTCGTTTCCCCCATTTTTCATCATCAAAAGCTTTTTGTACATCGATTATAATTAAAGCCTTTTTTTCATTATTCAAGATAACTCCCCCTGGTTTATTTGAATTTACCATTTACTACATTAATATAACAAAGACAGGAAGTTAATATCATAGATTATTTGTTATCCCATTCTCTATTTAAAATACTGTATAAAAGAGAATCATGCCATTCATCTTTTATTAATAAATTCTCACGCATTCGACCTTCAAAAATCATTGCGATTTTACAAAAGAAAAGCCACTCTATAAAGCCAGGTTACTTAAACGAGTTAACTAACCTTTTTCCTTCTAAATAAAAATGACTAAAAATTAAAATTATCGGTATACCCCAAACAATCATTCCAAAAAAAAATCTCCAGAGTTCTTGTTGGCATCAACCTAATTTTTCCTTATTATACTTTATAAAGTATATAATGTGCTAAAAAACTAACAAACCCTTCCGTAAAAAATTGATTCACTTACTCTTCTGTATTGTATAGGTACCGGATTTCCATAACCATTTTTCCTTTATCGATTTGAGGCTTCTACAGGTTTGCAAAAGCTCGGGGGAGTCAGCGGATTTCCGTAATTATACTCATAAAATATTGAACCACATCGTCAAACCTATGTTGTGTGCGATTACAGGTAAGATTTCAACAGGGGCCGTAAAAATTGGTGAGGCATGGATTAGTAAAGATGGGATCAAGAAGTTAATTCAATATATGGATCAGTAAATGCCTGAAATCCAATCAGGCTTTTTATCTATGGAAAAACCTTTCCATGCATATAGAGGAGACGTATATTATAATGAAAGTAAATTATTAATAACAATTCCAAAAGCTTACGGTGATGAACTGTAATTGCGGGAAGAAGTCACCGTCCAACTAGTGGACGGTGGAGTAGTAATCAAACCCGTTCATAAATTGCCGTGTGATTTTGCTGAACAACTATTAGAAAGCTTAGTGACCAAAGGATTAAGTAGGGCAGGAATTGTTGGAGAAGTTTAAAGAGGCATCGAATAACGTCAGCTGGACAACTAATGGAGCTGTAAAAAAAGACGATTCGATTTAATAAAAATAATCTTACCTAATGGAGGTGATCCGATGATTACCATCACAATTCCACAAGAAGCTATTGCGATTGTTAGCACCTCAAGTAAAGGTGATCAATCGAAATGGAGTATCTGTAATAAGTGGGTAAAACAAAATGCCAGAGGCTATGAGGATATGGCAGAAGTTCTCGCATTCCTTGTCTTAGAATGCTCGACACTGCCTTCATCAGCATATGTTTCGTATTATCCCTGCCAAATTGAATTGCCTAACGGAGTTCTTACGCAAGGCTGCTATTCGCTAGAATTGCGGGGGACAAAACAGGAAGTCACGCTAGAACGCTTATTTGAAGGAAACTTCTCCTCGACAGACCAGATTTTAAACAATGCAACTCTCTCTACTGAAGCAAAGTTCCGGGCATTAATGCAAAATGTCCAAGAGTACACAGGACTTAATGTTTCAACTGAAATGGCCCGTTTATTCGCGTTTGATGCATTGATACTCAATGAGGATCGCCACACAAATAACATTCTCTTTTTATATGACCCCATCCATAAATCGTGGGAGCTTGCACCCATTTTTGATCATGGACTTAGCCTTTTATCGGATGTAAAAGACTATCCAATCGGGAAACCGTTAACAATACTAATGCGTAAGGTAAAAGCAAAGCCATTAAATTCCTCATTTTCTAGACAGCTTGCTCTATATACGGGGGAGCCTTTTATTAGGAAAGATGAGCTTATCCGAAAGTTGGAAGCGTCTTCCATGGAGCTAGGCCGTGCGAAAGAAGTCCTTTATTCACAGATTCGCGACCCTAGATTTCAGCATTTATTTAGTGAAGGAAGTGAAAAAAGTGGTTGATTACACAAAGTTTGATGTGATGTGGATGGATGATGTGATTGCATCAGTTGATTTACGTCCCGCAAATGGTGGAACCCCGTATGTCATTAACTATATAGAAGACTTTAATAAACAATTTTCACCTCAGATGGAGGGGCATATTACATTAGATGAGTTGGAAAAATGGTTGAAGTGGCGTACATTCCCCTCGACACGTGTAAATGCAAAGGAGTTGCTTGAAGCAATAGGCATGCAAGCGTATAACCGCTGGGGCATTGTCCATCATACGCATGGTGTCATGGCCGATGATGAGATTTGGCTTCGCTTTAAAGGGGAAAGACTGACGCACAGAGACGTATGTTTAAGAAAAGATTTGTATTATCCAACTAAAAATTCAGAGGAACAACAATTGAATGAAGAATAAGTTTGCTGAATACTCCTCATTCCAGATGGTGTACCAATCCTATTGGGATCTAATGCAAGACATAGAAAGAATTATATTTTACCCTTATTTTTATATTGTGTACGCAGGTAATCGATGACCGAAAACGTGATTTGTTCGTCGATTCCTCCATATTGGCGTGCAAAATCTAAAATATGCCCATCGAATTTACATTTATCCTGTAGATATAAAACGCCAGGCTTAGCGTATCCCTTTTTATGCGACAACATCGAATCCATGATGTATTGGCGCAGGTCACGATTCTCAATCCGTAGATGTTGAATGCATTCCTCGACAAATCGTTTTTTAAATTCAAAACGTCCCTGCCAAATGTTCAAGGAAGTGATTTGCTTCCACATTTCAAAACGTCCTTCTTCTCGGTAAAAATCTCGCTCTGCGTCACTACAATTGCCGGCTGCTGTAGAAATTAGGTTTGTAGACAAGGCAAAGCCTGCAGGTAACCGATCATGTAAGTAAGCCCTTAAATCAGATTCTTTAATCATCCACCCATTCTTCTTTGGACCCCCGCCCTTGGTACCCATCAACTTTCCTTGTCTGAGCCACCGTTTAACGCTCTCTTTATTAGAAGTAATTTTATTGTTTTGAAGAATCGTAAAGGCTTCATCAACTGAAAAGGTTCTCATACTACTCAACTCCATTTCGCAACAATTGTTGTTTTAATTCATTATACATCACTTGTTGTTATTAAAGAAAGCTGTATTGCATAGTCTCCTTTAGTTTATGTCGTTGATTTAATAGGTTGTGACAAGACCGGATTGTCTTTTTGAAGTGAGTTCTACTTTTGGAAATGGTTTACTGTAAATTTCTATCGAATGTAATACTTATAGTATTTCGTTACATTCGCGACTGGGAAGAGTAAATGAAGAGATTTGCAAATTAAAGACTAATTGTAGGTAGGACAGTGAATTATATTTAGCTGTAATGGATACAAATAATTGTCAACATATTAAAAATCTCTGCACATTTTCGGAAACTCACTTATCATTATCAAGTCTTTCAAATGATGAACAGGTTTGCCTACTACAATGTATTGTTCAAGATTTATATGAACACGAAGGGTGGGACTAGCATTGATTCAAGCTGCTCTCAAATCAGATAATGGGAATTTACAGTACCACGCACTAAGTGTACTAAAAGAATGGTCACCATCGTTTTCGGAACAACCTACCATACATGAAATTATTAAAAACATCGCAACTTTGACAAAAGATAAAGAAGACCGTCAGCTAGCAAAACACTTATTGAATAATCATGTCGATAACAGAACAACATGATTCATATGAAAGGCTAATTACTTTTTAACTAAACCTACTCATTTAATTGGAAAATGAGTAGGTTTAGTTTATGATGAATATATTCATAAATACATTCAAATACATTATATAATATCATTTTGTATAAAATGATATTATTTTGAATAGGATGAGTATATTCTGGAGGTGATTTAGATGAAAAATTATCAATACGAAAATTTAAATCAATTAATGATGCCAATGAAAACAGTGAACTTAATTGCAAAGATTAATGAATATAAAGGAAAACAGGAATTATATAAGCGGCAAGCACCGCAAATTTTAGACACGTTACGTGATGTTGCGGTTATACATTCGACGAAAGCTTCAAATGCAATTGAAGGAATTATTATTACGGATAGTCGTCTGAAGAGCATTATGAAAAATGATACGGATTTACAAGATCGTTCTGAAGGAGAGATTGCTGGCTACCGGGATGTGTTGCAACTTATCCATGCTTCATTCGAAGCAATTCCTGTGAGGGAATCAGTTATTTTACAGCTACACAAGGAAATGTATCGCTATATTGCGATTGATGGTGGTACGTGGAAAAATGCTGATAATGTGATTACCGAGACATTTTCTGATGGAGCAAAGAGAATTCGGTTTGAACCGGTTTCTGCTTTTAATACATCAAGAGCGATGGAACGAGTTTGTTTTGAATTACGCGAAAGAATGAGTAAGCAAGATGTTGAGCCACTAATCTTATTAAGTGTATTTATTTTAGACTTTTTATCGATTCATCCGTTTAATGATGGAAATGGACGTATGGCAAGACTATTAACGCTATTACTTTTATATCAATTTGGATTCGAAGTCGGTCGTTATATTAGTTTGGAAAAAATTATTGAAGAATCAAAGGAAGAGTATTATGAAACGTTGCGAAAGTCATCAATTGGATGGCACGAAGGAACGAATGATATTTTTCCCTGGATAAATTATTTGCTAGGCACTTTTGTTGCAGCATATAAAGATTTAGAATCGCGAGTTGGTGTGATTAAATCGCAAAAAGGTGGGAAAAGCCAACGTGTACATGTATTTATAGATAAAAAGTTGGGATACTTTACGAAATCTGATATCCGAAATGCATGTCCAGATGTAAGTGAAGCAACAATTAATCGTGTATTAAGTGAGCTTAAAGAACAGCAACTAATTGAATCTGTTGGACTCGGCAGAAATGCAAAGTGGAAAAAGAAATAAATCGCATATATATATTATGGAGGTATAATCCAATCTCTTTCCTGTGTATTGTGAGAATTCCTCGAAAGACGATATAACCTTTCTGAAAAATGGTTATATCGTCTTTTAATCATTGTCTTAAATAAGTTAGTTGCCCAATATTCACTGCTTTAGGTAAAGACAATAGGGGATTGTCTGAACAAAAACCTGGTTAAAGGCTATTTCCTCTTATTCTTGCGTATAACTGCAAGGAAAAGGAGTGGCGTTATTGTCTAGCTATGGTGACATCATTCGTATAGAAACGTAAGCGTCAAATAATGCCCACCTATTTAACGCTTACGTTTCTATGTAATACGACTTCACCAAAGATAAGACGAGTTTCTTTATTTCGGAAAATTTTAAGTGTAGGTAACAGGTTATGAAATTATTTGTATTTTGCTCAGCTTAAAAGTGAGAATTCGAGGTTTAATGAATACACAGAGAAGAAGACGAAGAGTTAGGTTATCAATGCAATGAAAAAGATTATTCTAAATCTCTCAATATACGTATAGATTATCAATCGCACGTCTATTCTAAGAGTATTGAATAGGGGGTGTTTTAAATGTTTAACAAGAGATTAAAAATACAATTCGCTAAAAAAAAGACCATAAAACCAGCGGAAATACAGAAAGAACAAATAGGTGTCACAGAGGCTGAAACAGGTAACAAAAACCATATCCCATCCTCTGGACACGTGTTTATACAGCAAGTGAAAGATGCATTGCACAACCCTGCAGATTTAATTGTAAAAATTATTCCCCCTAATCTCACGCTTATTTATATAGATGACATAGTAGATAATCGACCCTTAAATGATCAAATCTTAAGAGGTTTGTATAAAAGTACACATGAATCGCCAGAAAAAATTAAAGAGCTTCTGTCAATACCTAAGGTCGACTTATCCAGTCATCTTGATGAAGCAATTTTGTCCTTGTTAAATGGGACGGTCCTCATACATGTGGAAGGGTACTCTAAAGTCGTTCTCGGAAACATCGCTACTAGAAAGTCGCGATCGTTGTCAGCACCAGAAAATGAATCACAAGTAATCGGATCACAAGTTGGGTTTAATGAAAGTCTATCCACAAATGTGTCTCTCGTCCGCAGGAGCATTATTAATCGTGATCTTTGTAAAGAAAACCATGTAATAGGAAATAAAACCAATACAACGATTGCGTTGTTATATATGAAAGGTATTGCCTCAGAGCAGATGGTCAATACGCTTCGTCAGCGGATCACCGACCTTAACATAGATGCTTTGATAGACAGTTCAGTTCTCGTGCAATTAATCGATGATAACTCTTTATCACCTTTCCCCCAAATGTTATTGACTGAAAGACCTGACAGGTTTTGCGAAGGATTATTGAATGGGAAATTGGGGATTATTGTAGATGGGAGTTCGATGGCAATAATCTGCCCTCAAACGTTCATTGAATTCTTTCAAAGTAGAGAAGACCAAAACCTTAGATGGCCAATTGCTTCATTTATTAGGTTATTAAGGATTGGTGCAGTCTTTTTATCGGTTTATTTAACACCTTTATATGTAGCTGCATTGACATTTCATTATGAAGTAATACCTCAATCGCTCTTAATTCCGTTAAGTGAATCGAGGGCATTAGTTCCATTTCCGCCGATTATTGAAGCTTTAATATTGGAACTCATTATCGAGCTACTTAGAGAAGCTGGGGCAAGATTACCGACAAAGATAGGACAAACCATTGGTATCGTTGGTGGTATTGTAATTGGAACGGCAGCCGTACAAGCTGGCATTACAAGTAATATTTTGATTATTATAGTCGCTTTAAGTGCCCTGGCGTCATTTACATCCCCAAGTTATATGATGGGCAATGTCATTCGGGTGATTCGATTCCCGATCATTATATTGGCAGGGTTTTGGGGCTTTTATGGGATTATGTTGGCGTTTTGTTTTATACTAATCCATTTACTCCGTCAATCAAGCTTGGGTTCACCTTATACGGCTCCTTTTTACCCGCCTAGACTGATTGACTGGAGGGACAGCCTAATTAGATTGCCTCTTCCCTTCACCTATATGAGACCCAAGGTAACACGGCCGCAAGATGAAAAAAAATACAATCCTGAACCTGTAAATCCTCAAAAAAAGGTGAACTGAAGGTGATATGAGTGAAAAACTCTTTGCAAATTAGTCAAAAAGATATGATAAACGCCTTTTTACTCTTTTTTATCATTCATACCACCCAAGTGGGCGTTGGGATACAGGGGTTTCAACGTATTGTCTTTCAAGATGCAAAACATGATGCATGGATTTCGGTCCTTGTGGCGGGCCTGTTTACACACATCATTGCAATATTTATGCTTAAGACATTGGAGATGTACAGTTCAAATGATTTATACGGGATACATCTTGATATATTTGGTCAATGGATTGGTAATTTCTTAAATTTCCTTTATATTTTATACTGCTCAACAGCCTTTTTCGCTGTTTTGAAAAACTATAGTGAAGTAATTCAAACATGGGTTTTCCCCAATATGCAATCTGGATTTATTTCAGCCACTATCCTATTACTTGTGATTTACACGTTCACTGGTGGTTTAAGGGTGATCGTTGGCATCTCTTTTTTTAGTTTTGTCCTTTCGATATGGCTATTTCCGATGTTAGTGTTTCCTCTCGAGTTTTCGCAAGCAAAAAGTCTATTTCCAGTTTTAGAGAGTAACCTCATTGATATTGTAAAAGGTGCGCAGTCCATGACGTTTACAATCGTGGGGTTTGAAATATTGAACGTAATTTATCCGTTTGTAAAGGAAAAGAAAAAAGTGAAAAAACATCTTCATTTAGGCTTGTTAGTAACGACCTTGATGTATCTTTCAATTATGTTAGTGTCACTCACTTTCTTCAGTGAAGGGCAACTAAATAAAACAATATGGGCAACCTTGTCTATATTTGGAGTTATCAAATTTCCCTTTATCGAACGATTTGAGTTAATCGCAGTTTCCTATTGGTTGCTAATTATTTTACCAAACCTTTGTTTTTACTTATGGGCTGCTTATCGAGGTGCTATACGCATGGTAAAAGTTGACGGAACCAAGTTTGCCTGGATTTTCGCCATTATCATTTTCGTTGCTAGTTTATTTGTACAGGCCCGAACTCAAATAAATACACTAAATGATTATTTTTCTCAAGTGGCGTTTTATACTGTTTTTACTTACCCAATTTTCTTGTATGTGTTTGCTCTGTTGAAAAAAAAATTCTCATCTAAAAAGGAGAAATCACAATGAGAAAGTTGAAATTCCATATACTAATACCACTTCTTTTGTTAAGTTTGGTCGGATGTGCAGAGCAAAAACTTCTTGAAAAAGTAGGAATCGCCATACTTTTAGGATATGATTTGGGAAACGAAGGTGTATCCACTACAGCCGTAATCCGTCAAGTAAATCCTGATTTCGAAAGTAATATTGAAATAATTTCCGCAGAAAATCAAACCAGTAAAGGGACGCGTATAGAAATCAATCGAAAAACATCAAAAAAGGTAGTGGTTGGTCAGTTGAGGGTGGCCTTGTATGGTGACGAGTTAGCTAAGGAGGAGGGAATTGGTAACTCAATACATGCGTTATCGAGAGACTCCAATATAAGTGGTAGCGTTTATATGGCCGTGGTTGAAGATGAAACGAAAACGTTACTTAATTACAACTATGAAAATATCACCGATATTGGTCAACATATTTTCAAGCTTTTAGAACAAAACATTGAAGAAGAACAAATCATCTCAAGCACACTTCATGAAGTATCCCATGATTATTATTCCATAGGAGAAGATATTGCAATGCCGATATTATCAAGAGAGGAAGAGTTAGTTAGCATTTCGGGTGTAGCCCTTTTTATAAGAGGAAAAATGGTTGGAGAACTTCCGGCAGAAGATAGTTTTTATATGAAACTGAGCAGAGATCATTATCAATCTGGAGCATTTGAAGCTTTGATTAAGAATGAGGATTTAGAAAAAGCATTAATGAAAGATCCCCCAGAGGAAATCTCTGTAGTACTTGATACAGTTAAATCAAAAAGTGATTTGAAATTAATCAATCAATCAACGCCAGAATTTGATCTACACATTACCATGGAAGCAAGATTATTAGAATTAAACGAAGAAATTGACCTAGGGGAGCCTAAAAATGTTGCCATACTGGAGAAAGCAATCAGTGAAAGTTTATCTAGTGAAATTTCGAGAGTGATATCCTATTGCCAGGAAGTTAATTCGGATGTATTTGGGCTCGGTAACCAGTACAGGAGCTCCGTAAGAAATTCCAACCTAACAGAGGAAAAATGGCATGAAATGTACCAAAAAGCCAGAGTAAATGTTCAAGTTGACTTCAAAATAACGAGAAGTGGAACCTTGGATTAACATGAAGAGTTAGCACCGACTTTCCATTGGTCTGGTGTTCGTATTCATCCATTACTGTAAAAATGAAAAAACACCAATAATGCCTACTATAAAAGATAAAGATGGATGATTTTCATTAAATAGGTAACTAGTTAAATTTGAACCAAGTCAGAACAACGATGTTATAGCTTTCATCCACCTAAAAAAGGGTTTTTTAAAACGAATGATAGGGATACCAATACCATATTGCCTAAAAAATGATTAGTTGTAGATTAATGGCGAACCACAGAATGAGCCTTATTTAGGTATTACTTATTGTAGACTTAAACCATGATGCGCAATTTGAGAAAATGACTGATCCCTTCATTTAAACGAATAATGAAATAAGCCGAAATATAAAGGGAAATTACTGGTCTAATGGAGTTAGGTATCTCTTTATATGATGCCTCTTCATGGAACTTTTTTAAACCAAAAATAGCATCTTATAATCATCCACTTACAAATTCAAATTTCCAAACTATAGGAATAAGAATTTAATACTACACAGTTCGTCCATACTATGCTTTTTGAACCAAATTGCCGACTAGTTGCATAACAAGTAATACCCTTACTTAGTCTTGCTTTAAAGCGAATCGTCTTAAAAAGATGATTTGCTATTTTTTTGATGAAATTTGTGAAACATTTTAGGGGAATCTGGAAATCCAATTGAAAACTATTCAGATAATAGGTTGTGAAATTGGAGGATTGTCTTAACCGTTCGTACTGTCGATTTGGGGCTTCATATATTCATCTAAAAACGATCTAAGCATACGATCTAATGATGTTCATTATAAACACGACATCACTTTGCTTTCCGCAGTATAATAGCCGTAGGCGAGTGAATTAGGTGATTATGGGCAAGAAGAAAGTTTAGTGTCCTTGAAATGGATTGTATATTTTGAGTGTAGAATAAAGTGCTGTGATAAACTTAAAAAAAGAGTAGAAAAAGGCGGTGAACCATTTGTTAGAAGAAAGCGGATATTCAAAGGAAAGAAAATTTTATTGGATTGATAAATGGGTGAAAATGACGGGCGAACGAGCCAAAATAGATGCCAAAGCTAATAACACATATATCATCTACAATACCGAAAATGGTTGGGTTAAAGAATATCCAAATGGAAGCATTGTTCCGTTTGAAAAAGAACATAATGGTAAAGACATATGACTAAGGTTCAGAATCCTTTGATGTATGTCTTTGCAGGAAATAACGGCAGTGGGAAAAGTACCTTTCGGAGTCTTGTAATCGATAAGTTGGGAATTGAAATTAATATTGATCCTGATGCCATTGCGCGAAGATTAAATCCTGAAAATCCAGAATTAAAGAGATTAGCAGCTGGGAAATTAGTGATCAAGACAGTACGTGAGTGTATTAAAGAGGAAAAAAGCTTTTCCATTGAAACTACACTGGCTGGTAAAAATGCCATTAACCAAATGAACCAGGCTAAAGAAAATGGCTATGAAATCATTATGTTTTTTCTTGGCTTGAAAGAAGTAAGTAAAAATATTGAGAGGGTTGCTTTACGTGTGAAAAATGGAGGTCATCATATTCCAACTGAAGACATTTTAAGAAGACACACGAAATCTCGTGATAATCTACTTCAAAATTTAGATCTTATTGACAATCTATTGGTAGTGGACAATAGTAATTTAGATGGTGAACTTATCTTAGAAACGTCTCAAGGAAACATCTCATTTCAATCAAATCATATTCCTCAGTGGGTAACACCCATAATAGAAAAACTTCAAGAATAATTCGGACTATTCACGCCTTATATGAACCGAGAGTAAAAGATTTGTCTTTTTTGGTTATTATTGCATGGTAGGAGGAATTTCCTTCAGTAATTTAAATGATTTTGAACCCGTTTATTTGAATCCTCCTACTTTGTAGGGGGATTTTTCCATGATAAACCCATAACAAATAATCTCTCGTTTCCGGTAAAAAGGGTTACGACAATAGGAGATTATCTTAACAAGAAACCAGCTCTATGTCTCATTGAAAGAACGTCAGCGTCAAAACATATCAAAATTTACATGAAAGATTATGAAGATAGGTTGTCTTGCGGGTGTTTTTAAGTTTTGGTAAAATTAGGTTAAAAATAGAAGTTCTCTTTATGATTAATGAAGATAGAATACTTCCAAATTTATGTAAAACTAGCGTGCAAAAATGATGCAATCCAGTTGAGTCAGTGAATCGATGGATTACGGTCAGATCATCTAGTTCTTTTTCGAAAATAATAAAGGGGCTGAAATGAAAGGAGCACTTCTGTGAAAGTTACTTACTTAATAGGAAATGGATTGGATATACATATAGGATTAAAAACGAGTTATCAAGATTTTTATAGTTTTTTACAAAAAAATAAAAATGAACCTAGAGGTACTACGCAAAATCAAATTTATAATAATATTTTAAATAATCATTTTAAAATAGAAAAGCAACCTGACGATATTGATTGGTCAGATTTTGAAATAGCTATAGGGCAATATACGAGTCAAATAGATAACGAAGTTAGTCTAGAGATGTTTATTAATGACTATGAGGAATTTATTGAAGAGTTTACGGATTTTATTGAAAATCAATCTAAGGGAGTAACTTCTACATCTTTTATAAATAATACTCATAAAATTTTTAATAATGCTCTTCAAAAACCAATTAATCTGGAAGAAAGAGATCAAATTAGTATCCATTCGAATTTCAAAAATAATAATAAAGACCAGCAGGTAAGAAACTTTATTGTTTTTAATTATACTGAGGTTTTTGATGAAATCTATCATTCATGGAGAGAGAAAGAAAAGCAAACAAGAATAGTTTCTTCTATTCCTATACATATACATGGTTTATGCCAATCTCAAGTTTTATTGGGAGTTAATGATGAGTCTCAACTACAAGGTAAGTTTTGTGAAAATGATACTTTGAAAATAATGATGGTAAAAACTCTAGCAAACAGGTCCGCATTAAGTATGAGATTTGAAAAAGCTACGGAAGTAGTAAAGAATAGTGAACTATTTATTATCTTTGGAATGTCTCTAGGTGATTCGGATAAATATTGGTGGGAAAAAATAATGGAAAACCTCGAAAAAAATAGTGCTAATAAAGTCTTAATATATGCCTATGTAAATGAAAGAGGAAAATTAGAAAAATATATCCATCGAATGGTAGAGAAAAAAAGATATTGGCAAGACAAATTAGTAAAGCACTCTAAAGCCGAAGACAAGAACCAACTTTACAATCAAATATTTATTCAATTTGATACAGAACAAATTTTTAATTTTGACAAAACAATTTTTGAAGAAAATAATTCAAGTGCAATTGTATTATAAAGTAGTAGTAATACCTGCATTCAAGTTATTGACAAGGTAAGTCAAGTCTTACATATTTCGACACAGACGATCTAATCGCCAAAGAAAAAATATTGCATTACGACTAATTCTTAGAAAGTAACCTCTCGTTTTTGGTTAAATAAGTTACAACAAAATCGCATTGTTTTAACAAAAAACCGAGTACTAGTATGACCTGGTTAAAGACTATTTCTTCTTGTTCTTGAGTATAACTGCAAGGAAAAGGGGTTTTTTTATTGTCTAGTACTGGTGACATCATTCGTTTAGAGACTGCAGATAATCGAGTTCGGCATACGAAAAGGAAAGTACATGTGGAACAAAAGAACAACGAGATTCCAAAACAGTATGCAGGTGATATACGTCGGTTTCTCGACTACTGCGTAAAGTCGGATCAGCCCGATGGAACGGAAGCGATGCTCGATTATTTATATGGGTCACTAATGGAGCAAAAGGTGAAGAAAACGACGTGGGAGCGTCGTTTGGCAGCCATCAAAAAGCACTTAGCAGTCTTACATAGAATTGACTTCAAAAAGGAAACAGAAGTGACGAGTGAGCTGTCGGCGATGAGAAGAATTTACAGTGAGGAAGGCAATGCTCATTTAATTAGAGTACAAGGGAAATCATCTGTCGATAAAGCGGAGTTACTTGAGATGATTTTTAAACTACCTTCGAGGGAAAAAGCCATTTGTCTGGTGAATCTCATCACAGCTAATCGACCGAATGAGATGGTCCGTATGAAAATAAAGGACTTTAATCTTGAGGGGCGAACAGTGGATGTCTATTTAATGAAGCAAAAAAAGTGGCACACGAAACGATTAACACTAGAAACAGGGAAGGTGGTAAAGAAATATATCAAAGAATATCAACTAAAACCTGAAGACTATTTTGTGGGAAGAGTATATAGAGGTGGACGATATGAGAGTGTCGAAATGACTGAGACGGGCTATTGGAAATCGTTGCAGCGTTGGACGGGGCTTACCGGTTATAACTTCCGTAAGAGTCAAGTTGTTGCCATGCATGAGGCTGGCGCGGACCTATCGACGATTGCTAAGCAGACGGGGCATAAGTCTCTGGAAACCTTAGTGGAGCATTACTTGACTGTTTCGGATTCGACTGTAGATAAGTATTTATGAAACTTGCCATCGTGGACTAATAGCCAGACCCATTATACGAATGTCTAAGGGGTCTTATGTGACAATAGAGGGAGTTTTGATTCTAATAACTTAAGCAAAAACTCTATTTTTCACAATTTGTCTAATAAAAATATGAAAGGAAGGTGTATTGATTTGGATATAGCGATTTTACATGGTGAATTTTTTGACATTGAACAAAAGAGACGTTCTTTAGAAAATCCAACAAAAAGCAGAAAAGAGATAGTGAATAAAATAGATAATGAGTATCGAGTATTCTCCAAAAAGGGAGCATTTATCTGTATATGTTGCAATACCCCAGTGAAGATGAACTTGACCACAGAAGAATTAAGACCTTTTTATTTTAGTCACTTCGACAGTAGGGAATGCAGTTATTCTGAGAATCACAAAGTCTATCAAAAACAGCAAGAGACCTCAGAAGACAATATGACGAAACAAGTTGAAATAACGGTTTTAAGAGAAATTTTGGAAGGTCAACTCAAACCTTTGAACATAGATATTCAACGAGGTTATTTGTATAAAAAGAGATTGTCATTTGTTCCTGACTTTATTCTCACCTTCCCAAACGAGAAGAAATGGGCAATCGATTATCACACTAGCATTCAGTTGGGGAGAGACAATCTTTTCGTAAAACAATTGAACCGCAGAAAACAAGTTTATGCTGATGAAGGGTTCCAAGTCTTCTCGTTTGTAGGAGAGAATTGGTTGGCCTTCAATGAGGACACAGGAAAAGGAACTTTATTAAAAACCGAGTCAAACTTTGTTATGAAAACTAAAGCAGATTTTGAATGGGACAAATTCATATTTCAATTGAATGCTGAATGCCTAGACATGCTAAATGAAACATTGAATACTGACTCATTGTCAGTGGATACACAAAGCATTCAGTATTTAAATGTAAACGAAAGAACGTGTAAAATTGTTAGGTTTCTTCATACAGCCGATAGTAATGATAGGAACACAACCATTCAATCTCTTGCTTCCCCAATCACCATTCCCTTGTCTAGTGCTTTGACGTTAAATGAAGACCAAACGGGTTTTCATTTAGTCGGTGACCAGGAAGATGCTTTAAGGAATGATTTTAAACAAAAGCTATTTAGAATTGTGGAAGAGTCAAAAGTAGTGGTAGAAAGTGTTAAGCCAACTTATCCCATGTATCTTAAACCACCTCCGAAAGAAGAGGAACTTCCTGATTTACCTAAGTTTAGTTTGCTGAATAAGGGTGGAACTATATATATTAAAGAATCTCGCCAAACTGCTCCTGTTCAGGATTATGATGACTATGATCCAGAGTATGAACAGGTTTTACGGGAAATGGCAGAAAGAGCAGAATTGGCCAGCCATCGCCCCATTGATAAAAGTCCAGAACAATGGGAGCGAGAGTTATACGGTAATCCAACACCAACTTATATAGCTTATCCTCATACGTCCCTCAAAAGGTCACTTGAGAAGACACGGGACCCTTTTTACGAGAAGAAAAGAATGGATTTCAAAGATAAAATATTAGATTCTTCTATCCCTGGAAGTCACTATATTGAAAGTGGTTCTACTCAATGGAAACTTTCCGTCTTACGATGGGTTAAAGAGGAAATGGTGAATGATGCGGTACAGGTTTCTTTGCCAAAGGTTGTAATCGCTTTGAAGCAAGAGGGGATTAAGTTCAATCAAAAAGATGAACTAATTCAGTACCCGGTTAAAGCATTTTTGACCTACTATCAGAAAGAACTGAAGAAAGATTTAAACCAGACTATTACTATTTCCTATTTCTGATAGGGGTTACAATTTTTTGTTGAACTTATTCAAATTACAAGGCAGGAATTAGGAATGACAAGAGAAATGATTTCAAATAATATTATAGTTATTCGTCTAATTATTTTTAAAGAATTGCCTAAATTTTTTTAGTTCTCTCATTCTAGAATAGTTTTACTATAAAATATACATGTTAGTATATTTTATAGTAAAAAGAATAATGTATTATTGAAGGGAATGTATTATGGGGAGGAAACAAGGTTTTTTAAATAAAATTTCAAATGTTTGTAAGGAATATCCGATGGAATTTACTATCGCAATATTAAGTTTGATTTCAGTTGTGTTAGGTACAGTATGGGGGATTAACTATACAATATATCAAGATCGTACTGAAGAAGTTAGGGATGAAAAGCCCAACTGCAACTTTTTTGTGGTTGGGCTTTTTGGTAGATAATAATCTAGATGCAAATAAGTTTTCATAGTGTTACATTTACCTATTCATGTTTGAAAATCAGAATAATTTTACTTTACTTTAATCCTGTCGGGTGGTGCGGAAAAAATGAAATCAATTAAAAAAAGTATCAAGGACATTCTAGAACAAGCAGCAATACATGAAAATTTAGAAGAGGAATATATAAAGCCCAGTTATTCTAAATGGCGAGGTTTAATAAATAACTGGGTGAAGGACAGTAAAACTTATAACAAATTTAGGTCATTTTTATTTTTCACTCAGATTTTTATAGGAGGAGCATCTGTTGGAATTGCAGTACTTGTCAAAGATATTCAGACCACTTATATAGCAGTTAGTATATGGGTGGCATATGCGGTAATAAATATATTCGTTAATCTTGTTTACCGTTTTTATCCAGACGATTACGAAAAATTTATTAAAGATGTAAAAATTATAAAGTTAATTACATTATCGGAGCGACTTGCAGGTAAATTAGCATTGTTTGAACGGCTTTCTGACCACGATGTTATTGATAATACAGAAATTATTAGTCAAATATCATATAGAATAAAAGATTATTCTGAGTTAGATGAAGAAATTCAGACAGTTATACAAAACTGTGTTAATCCAAAATCACGCTTTTCTTCATCCCGCGAAACGAATGTAAAACTATCATTGGATGACTATGATCTAACTGATAATGAAAAGGTTAAACTTAATCATATTACAAGGGAAATTAGTGAAACAGCAGAAGTTTTATTTGGCGGGAAAGGCTATTCTGCAAAACTTTACTTAAGAATAAAAAAAACGACTATAAAAGAACAAGAAGTGGAAATATTAGTTCCTTTTTCAAAGTTCCCTACCAAGGAAGGCTATGGTTCTAGTTGGATTAAGTCTCGTGGAAACTTATCATCTGTATGGGAATGCTTGGAACGAGGGAAAGAGACTATAGTGGATTTTTCAGATCAAGATTTGTATTATAAATCAATGCTTACGATATGCCTACCTGGTAGAATTGGCATACTTGCTATACATAATGAAGAAAATGAAGTTTTTGAACAAAATGTTAGTGAACTTGACTGTAAAGCTTTATCCCTAATAACAAAACAATTGGTAATGGAAGCCCTCGCAGTTAATGAATAAAATAAACATTACAAGGTGTTGATAAGTTGAATTCAATAAAGAACAGTCATGATTTAATATATAAGCATGTGTACAGGAGTGAAGATATAGACCCTGTATACATTAAATCGGTAGATATGATCTCAGAAAAAGAAGTAGAAGAGTTTGTAAAAAAGTATAAAAGTGCGGGATTCGTAGTATTCGAGTTGCTAAATGATTCAACTAATCAAAATGTAATGTTAAAAATTGCTAAGAGATTTAAATTAGGAGAACCATTTGTTCCTAATATTTATTTATCAAAACCAGAAATTTATGAAAAAAGTGGATTAAATATAATAAAGGCTGGTGAAGGAACACATAGAGCATTTCAAACAATTAATGAACAAAAAATCCACTGTGATGGAACTATTGAGCCAATTGGGAAGATAAAAACTTCAATATTGCTGTGTATTACACCGGCTGCAGTTGGGGGAGAAACAATAATTTTTAATAGTGTAGCTGCTTTTTATGACTTATACGAGAACAAGGAATCGAATTCTATAATGTCATCCTTCCTTCATTTTAAAGCTTTGAAAAGAGTAGCAGTTAATGGGGAAAAAGAAGAATACATTGGTCCATCATTTTTAATTAATAATGGAGAGATAAGTTCGAGGTTTTCATTGGATAATACTTGTGATTGGGACTTCGGTTTTAGAAATGTGGAATTCTTGAAGGAAGCTTACTCACTTATGACTGAAAAAATCACACCAAATTCCCCCTATTATATTGAAACACGTCTCAAAAAAAATCAAGGCATAGTTATGGCAAATGATAAGATTTCTCATGGGAGAAAAGAATATAAAGATGGGAACTCTAAGAGAGAAATGATTCGTGGTCTTTTTGAAATAAAATTAGCTTATAGCGATTAATAAGTTGTTGGAATCCTGAGAAACTTTCTAAACACCATTAAAGAAATATGATCAATTATAAAGGTCGTTCAAAAAGTATATCTCTACTTGTTGAACGGCCATATTTTTATACAACTTTATCTGATGATATCATCAGCTTTTTAGTTTTTAGTGTAATTTATATAGAATTTCTTCTATATAAATAATTCATGAACCTCCCTGAGACTTTTTATTGAGCATGTCCAGCAAAGTCATATCCTCACGACAATATCAAAAGGGATGTTTATTCTAATGTCGTTCTGTTTGTGCAGAAATTCTCATTTGTTTAAGTCAATGCGAATCCCTACTTTGAAATTGTGCAGGTCGCAGAAACAAAAGAAATCTTCTGTAATATTAAAATGGTCCATTAAACCATTTAAACCATTTAAGTCATAAGGAGTGATATCATACAAAACTCCGTTTTTCATTTCATATTATCCGATTTATCACTTTATAACATACAATTGAGGGTTTTATTTGAGTTTCTTCTATATAAAAGGTATTTGAAGTCTTTTTAGTCTTTAACTCGCTCACTAATTTTAATAAAGTTTTTTCTTTCTACATTTAATAATTTAATTACTTACGTTCCAAATAGCGATAAATGGTTGTTCGAGAAACACCCCATCTTTCAGCCACATCTTTGATTGGTGTGCCTCCATCAATAAGATTTTTCATCATGTCAATATCTTTCACTCCGTATTTCTCTGGACGACCGCCAAGTCGCCCCCGTGCTTTAGCTGCTACTCGTCCTGCAGCTGAACGTTCTTGAATAAGATTTCGTTCAAACTCAGCAAATGCTGCAAAAAGATGAAACATCAGTTGACCTGTAGCATTGCCACGATCCATAGTGAGATTCTCTTGAAGACTGTGAAAACCAATGCTTTGGTTATTCAGGTTGTTGACTATGTCAATCAAGTCTTGCATATTTCGACCCAGACGATCTAATCGCCATACTACGATGGTATCTCCTTGACGAGCATATTGAAGTGCTTCTTCTAATCCAGGTCTTTGTTTTTTTGACCCACTCATCTTATCGTGGAAAATCTTCACACATCCATAATGAGTAAGTGCATCTGTTTGTAAATCCAGGTTTTGTAATCCTGTTGACACACGAGCATATCCAATTAACACAGTTATTCCTCATTTCCATTATAATCCTGTATTAATAGTAACATAAGAGTAGGGGGACATGGTTAATGAACATAGATTAATGGGCAGAGTTTTGTTGAAGTTTATTAAACCAAAATGATGTTTTTTTAACCATTTGTACCGTGTTCAGAAAAGGACGAGTTTTGTTACATAACCATAACCATGAATATGTCAAAAAGATTATCATTCTTTTTATAGAAACATTACCTAGAAAAGTAATAAAATTATAAAACAAGTACAGAAAATTATTCTTCCAACAAGTGACCAATTTACAATGTATCTTCAAAGATGTGAATCAATTAGATTAGAAGCTTTTTAGTAGTAAAAGTGACCCAATAAGAATCACAACAGCGGACCAAATTGCATCTTCAGCGCACAAAATCACATAGAAGCATCTCTTCTTTATTAACCTAAAAAGATCTTTATTAATTAGTTTGGTTTGTAAGGAAGTGATGGATTCAACCTTGTCGCTGCATTCCTGAAGTAAGGTAAAGGAGTGTGGCCAACTAAGGTTGTGCCGGTTTTTTATTGTTGAGCTTCCTAGAAACTAGCTGAAATTACCTTTGGCTTACATCCTCTAACGTCGAATATTTTGTCTGTATATAACGCTGTGTTTTTAATTAAGGTCAAAGGTAATTGTTTATTTTTAAATAAAAGGGACCATAATGATTAATAAACTGTATTGGTCCACTTCATAAACAAGGGTATCAAGTCTGTGATTATACATAATTACCACATATGGTGAAAATATCTTTACATTCATGAAGTTTCAAGTAATAGAAAGGGTCGAAATAAGTTTTGGGGAGTGGTGGGTAATGAAGTTTTTTAAAAGGCAACCTTCCAAAAAAAGTGAACCAAGTGGTAGTTTCGATTTAAGTGCATTAAGCAATAGACCTATTCTTCCCTCTCTTCAGGAAAACGTGGACATGGTCTTGAAAACTTTTTACCATACAGATGATTTAAAGCAAAAAAACATGACTATCCAGCGACAAAATGGAAGCCTGTTATTTTTAGAATCTTTAACAGACATGGAGAAAGTTCAAAAAGGGATTACACATCTATCCTCTCTAGATCCTGAAGGGAATGGCGATAGTATATATCAAAAAATAGGTTTAAGGAGCGAAACAGAACTTCAACCCATTGTGGAAAAATTGCTGAAAGGATACAGTATTCTTCTATTAGATGGTACTTCTGAAGCAATCATTTTAGATACAAACATACAATATAATCGTTCTCCAGAAGAACCAACGAACGAAAAAGTGGTGAGGGGATCCCATGAAGGGTTTGTGGAGAACTTAGTAGTAAATATGAACCTTATTCGTAAGCGCATCGAGAGCCCTAATTTAATAGTGAAACAATTTACTGTTGGTAACATAACCAGGACGAGCGTTTCAGTCGTGTATATGCAGGGTATTGCTGACGAAGTCATTGTTAAAGAAGTGGAAAAGAGAATTCAAGCTATTAATAGTGATCTCATATTCAGCCTGGGATTCGTGGAGGAGTTCTTGGAGACTTCAGTCACTTCGCCATTCCCTCAAATGCTGAATACAGAAAGACCCGATCGAGTTATTGCGAATATATTGGAAGGAAGGATTGCGATTTTAGGCGATGGTAGTCCAACGGCCTTGATTTTACCTATCAACTTCTTTGCATTTTATCAATCACCCGATGACTATAACAGTCGTAGTATAGCTGGTTCTTTTTATCGCATGCTAAGGATGTTTAGCTTTTCAATTGCAGTCCTTCTCCCAGCTACGTATATTGCAATCGTCTCTTTTCATTTTGAAGTTATACCTGGAAATCTAATACTTCCCGTAAAAGGATCTCTTGAAAACATTCCCTATCAACCATTAGTAGAAGCCTTGTTAATGGAATTGATTATCGAATTAATCCGCGAGGCAGGTATAAGGCTGCCCACACCGATTGGACAAACGATTGGGATTGTAGGAGGGCTGGTTATTGGAGAATCGGTAGTACGAGCGGGACTCGTCTCCAACCTTATGGTTATAGTGGTAGCGTTGACTGCGATATCTTCCTTTGTCATTCCCTCTACCGAAATGAACACATCAGTCCGAATCCTGCGATTTCCTTTTATGATAGCTGCGGCTAGTTTTGGTTTCTTTGGAATCGTGTTTTGTATTATGATTTTATTGATACATTTATGTAAACTTGAGTCATTTGGAAGAGCTTATTTTGCCCCCTTGGCCCCTTTTAATTGGAAAGATATGAGGGACATGCTCGTAAGACTGCCTATATGGATGCAGGATGAACGACCGAAAGATGCTAGTCCACAAAAAACGAAACGGGGAGGAATGTCGAGGCCGTGGAAACAAGAGAAGTAAAATCGTCCTCTCCTAGCTCCATTTCAGTAGGACAATTAGCATTTTTCATTCTTCAAACACAAATAGGAGTGGGGATACTTTCCCTTCCTTTTGCAGTATTTAATGTATCTAAGGGGGATGCATGGATATCAATTCTCTTGGCTGGTTTTCTTGCACAGGTTATGATCGTAGTCATTTGGGTACTCTGCCGTCGATTTCCAGGAGCCACTTTCTTTGAATTTATTCCAACAATACTTGGCAAGATAGGAGGGACGATTTTATCCTTTACCTACATCGTTTACTTTATTGCTGTGGCAAGCCTTATTCTGACTTTATCCACAAACATTATTAAAAGTTGGGCTTTACCTACTACTCCTTCTTGGATTATTATGGTTATCATCATTATTTGCTCAATATATTTGGTAAAAGAAAATTTGAGAATTATTGCTAGATACCATATGCTTATTTCTTTCTTTTTTATCATCTTAATTTTTGTGTTTTTAGGTGTACTCGAATATTTAAATGTTCTTTATATAATGCCGGTAGGAAGTACAGGAATTGTTTCTATTTTAAAAGGCTCTAAGGAAGCAATTATAGCTATGTTAGGCTTTGAATTACTCTTGGTGTTATATCCACTCACGCAAGGAAAAGATAAGAAACAAGTAAAAGCGGTATCCTTGGCAAACTTAGGAGTGACTATTTTATACACGTTCATCACCATAAGTACCCTTATGTTCTTTTCTCCAGAAGAGTTGAAATTTGTACCAGAACCTGTACTTTATTTATTGAAGGCATTGGAATATACAGTACTGGAAAGATTAGATTTAATTATCATTTCCATATGGATAATAACGGTTAGTACGTCTTTTATGAGTTATCTATATATCGCTTCTTATGGAATGACCAAAATTTTACACCTAAAGCACCATAGAAAAGTAGTCCCATTTTTAGGTGCTATTTGTTTGGGCATCTCCCTTATTCCAGGCGATGAGGAAACGAAAATTGAAGCTTGGTCAAAATACATGGGTCATGCTGGTTTAGTCTTTGCCATAATTATACCATCCTTGCTTTTGTTGCTCGCTATTCTTTTTCGAATTAAGGATAGAGGTGAAAAATCATGAAGAAAGTTCTTTTGCTATTTACGATTCTTTTGTTTCTTGCTGGATGCTGGGATGAGCGTTTGTTAAAAGATGCCAACCTAATTAATATGGAAACGTTGGATGAAACCACGGACGGGAAAATCGAGACCACCGTTTCCGTTCCTAAAGCCAAGGCAGGACAAGCAGAAACTCAAGACATCATAGTTAATACTGAATCAGCAATAGGTGATACAGTTAGGAACAGCATTAATAATTTAGATAAAAAAATGGCTGGAAATCTAGACGCTTCTAAAAATGAAGTACTTCTTCTAGGTGAAGAACTTGTCAAGGAAGAGATTTTTTCTGTTTTGGACGTATTTTACCGTGATCCGAGAAGTGCTTTGAATGCAAAGGTTGCAATAACCGAGGGAAGTGCAAAAGACTTTATCAATCTAAAAATTGAAGGACAACCTTTAATCAGTCGCTATTTTTCAGAATTAATAAAAAGTGCTGAATCAAATACTCTTGTTCCGGAACTAAATTTACAATTGTTATGTTCATTAATTTTTGATGAAGGTCAAGATTTCGCATTGCCTTATTTGCGACTTTCGGAAGATGAGAAAAGTGCTGAAATAGTAGGTCTAATCATGTTTCATGAAGAACAACAACGTGGAATGTTAACATCTGAAGAGGGAATGATGTTTTTATTACTATCAGATCAAAAAGGAGATATCGACCAAATCACCGAAAATGTAGGAAGTGGTTCTGGTTCAAATCGGAAGGACTATGTAACTATCGATATCAAAAAAGCAACCCGCAAACTCGATATTCAAACAGAAGGGGAGAAGGGAATTCAAGTTAATCTAACACTGGACTTAGAGGTGAACGTAGTTGAGTATCCGGAGGACAAATTGCATGAAAAGTCAACAATTGAGAATCTAAACCAAAAGCTATCTGAAATTTTGACAAAGCGCGCTGAGGAGACTGTTGCTAAAATGCAAGAATCTAATAGTGATTTGCTTGGTATTGGGCGAAGGTTGATTGCCTATCATCCTAAAGAATGGATAAAATTGGATTGGAAAACTGAATATCCAAAAATCGCGATGAAAACTAAGGTTAATGTAAAAGTTGAATCTCACGGTATTATCAACTAGTAATTAAAATTAAAATACGGCTCTACTATATGAAATAAATTGATAGCAAAGTGAAAACCCATTGTTTTCAGGGGAAAGAAGAAGTACACCAAATACAGAACTTTCAAATACCCACTAACTTTAAAAAGAAGTTGAAAATAGTGGTTAAATCTACATTTAATCATATTCAGGAGAATAAGAAAAAGCATTGGAATCATCGCATGAGAGGAAAAAATGAGCTGCAATAGACTAAATCTTTAACATCATGAAAAACCCGGCAATCATCTTAAGACAAGATTGCCGGGTTTTTCATTTCATATGCAAAATAGCGCTTAAATCATTGCAAGTAATCTCTTAAAGTAACAGATAACTTTAAGAACCTAGTAGTGTCGTGTTCAGAAAAGGACGAGTTTTGGAACATAGATGGTAGATATGCAATCTGAAAATGCAGACATGAAAAAGCATCAGTAAAAGCTACTATACATTTTTACTGATGCTTATTTTATTAGATATTTCGGAAGCTAAATACATAACGAACTCTCCTACTAATCCATCATAGTGTGAGCAAACCAAAAAATGGATAAATACCATCTTTTATATGATATATTGAGAATAAAAAACAAGGGGATGAATGAGTGTGGATTTATCTGAGTATTATGCAAATCTTCCTTATGATTTAACCGGATCACGAGCGAAAAATCGATTTAGAAACGAAATCTTATGGGGATTTTAAAAAATGCTTGAAATTCACAAAAAGTATATCGAAACTGAAGGACTTGAATTTTATCAAGTTACGACACAAAATGACAACAGCTCATATACCATAGATAAAATGATTCAGAGAAATAGTGGTGGAGGCTCGGTATTAGGAAAGCTTTATAAGTTTAAATAAGATCAACTAGCTAAAGAAAATGATAAAACTCAAATCACTTTAGTATCTAATGCTCCCCTTTCAGATGGGAAGACAGAAGCAAGAAGAACAAAGTGAGCGAGCCGATTGGCCCAACACACATGACCATATGATATAGCTATGATTTGTTCTTCTTTTTTATCTTTTTCGATCCATACAATTGAATCTGAGTCTTTGTTGTTGTTCGATTAGCGAGTTCACTAAAAACCTGATTCCAATTTTTAATTTTAGGGACACTACTGATCAATTAATATTTATTCATTTCTTTCGTAACTGTCCAACTGTCCAACTGTCTAACTGTTCAGCAGGAAGGGGGCGGCTGAAAAAGTACCCTTGTCCAACCACATCAAATTCTTTTAGGAAAGCTACTTGTTCCTCCAACTCAATGCCTTCCACAATGACTCGTGCGTTAAGGTTTTTTTCCGACATCGATAATGGATGCTAAAATAAACATATTGCGACGATTACTTAGGACTTCATCAATTAGTGATTTGTCGATTTTTAACGTGTCTATTTCAACATTCTTAATCACATTTAAGGAGGAGTATCCTGCGCCAAAATCATCAATTGCTATCTTCACACCCACTGCTTTCAATTCTTCTATAAGTAACGATGATTCTTCGATGTTCATCATGACACTCTCTGTGATTTCTAATTCTAAGTAATGTGGATCTACTTTCTCTTCCTCTAACATTTTTGTCACTTTCTTACTGAAATCTACATCTGTGAATTGTCTGGCCGACACATTAACAGAAACCGGAACTTTTAGATGGGATTCGTTTTCCCATGCCTTAATTTGACGGCAGGCCTCTTTGATTACCCATTCCCCTATCGGAAGAATTAGGCCAGTTTCCTCAGCTATTGGTATAAAATCCATAGGAGACACTAAACCTGATGGTGAATTCCAACGAATAAGGGCTTCAAATCCAACCAAAACTCCTGTTCGCAAATCAACTTGGGGCTGATAGTATAGTTGAAATTCTTCTTGCTCAAGAGCATTGTGTAAAGCCTTCTCTAGTTGCAACTTTTTCGTTACTCTCTTGTTTAAATCGTCCGTGAAAAATTGGTAATTATTTTTCCCTTTTTCCTTGGCTAAATACATGGCTACATCAGCTTGTCTAATAATTGTTTCCTCGTCACTTGTGCAAGTTGATTGCATGCTGATACCGATGCTGAGCGTGATAACTATTTCTTGTCCAAGAAGAAGAACTGGTTGCTTCATTTCTTTTAAAATCTGGTCAGCAAGTTGGCGGATATCCTCTTCCGTCACATCTTCTAATACAATGATAAACTCGTCTCCCCCAAGTCTCGAGATATGATCCTTTTTCCTTAGACAAGCACGGATTTTATCTGAAACTTGTTTCAAGAAGAGATCTCCTCCATAATGTCCGAGTAAATCATTAATACGCTTGAAATCATCGAAGTCAACGAGAAGAATAGCAATCATTTGTTCCTGTTCTTTGGTTCTCTTTACAACTTCTTTTAGATTCTTATAAAACCAATGACGATTTGGAAGGCCTGTAAGTTGGTCAGTAAATGCTTGTTCGACTATCTTTTTCTGGGCTTGTTTTTTCTCGGTTACGTCGCGGACGATAGCGAAAATCCCGTCAATCTTGCCTTGCTTTCTTTTCGGGACAGCATTAATGTCCACTTCAACAAGATGTCCATTCTTATTCTTAATCGTGTGTTCAAAATTGACTGGGTTTCCACCAATCACTGTTGTGAAAAACTCATTGACTCTATCCAAATCATTAGCAATCAATGTAGGAAAAGATAGGGTAAGTAACTCGTTTTTAGAAAAACCGGTAAGCTTTTCAGTCATTTTATTAGCATTTTTAAAATACCCGTGCATATCAATTTCAACGACCGCATCCAGGTTATATTCAAAAAGAGAACGGTACTTTTCTTCATTTTCACCCAATAAATTTAGAGCCTCTTTTTCCTTTGAAATGTCTTTAGCAATTCCATAAACTCCAATAACTTGATCGTCAACAATGATTGGTATATTTGTTATATGTAAGGGAATTCTTTTACCATTTTTACGAATGCCTACGGTCTCATAGTTTTCTGGTTTTCCCCCTAAGGCTTTTATGAAATTTGCATTCGTCATTTCTAAATGATTTGGATCCACTACGACATGAAAGGACATCGTTAGAAGTTCTTCTATGGAATATCCTAATATACCTTCTAATGATGGATTGATATCCATCAGATTCCCATTATGATCCATGGAATAAACACCGTCGGGGTTATTCTGAAAAAGAGATCGATAGCGTTGTCTATTTTCCTCTAACTCTCTACCTGTTTTCTTTTGCAACGTAATATCTCTTAACACTAATTGAATGGCCGACTTTCCTTCAAATTCTATTCCAACCCCAGTTACTTCGACTTCTAAGACTGTTCCGACAGGGGTGATGATTCGAAGTTCCATTGGCTTTGCCTTGAATCCCGGCTTCGTGTTTTGAGTACGTTCTCTTACTATATCTTTGAAGGAAGGATGAACGAATTCTGTAATTGATTTTCCGATTAAGTCACTTTTACTGAATCCATTAATCATTATCAAACAGGCTTCATTGATGAAGGTTATTTTCTCATTACAAAGGACAACGATAGCCTCAGGGGAAAGTTCTACTAAACGACGAAATCGTTCTTCACTTTCTTTCACCTTTACCATAAAGCGTCTTTCTGCATTAAGTGTACGTAAATCAAGAAAGGATAAGAAAGTTGCGATAATCATAATGATAAGTACAGTTATTGAAACAACGACGGCCAATGTAAAGGGATGAATACCGGTTACTGAATCAGTATGGGAATGTTGAGAATAAAAAGTAGCTTTCATTCCTGTATAATGCATCAATGAAATGCCCAATCCTAAAATTACTGCACTAACTACTTTCTGGCCAACAGAAGCATTTGTTTCTTTAATTTCAAAGAAAAATTTTAGAGCGAATGATGAAAAAATCATTGCAATGAGGATTGAAAGGATAAAGTAATAAGAGTTAAACTGCAAATTAACAGGCTCTGTTATAGCCATCATTCCTATATAATGCATTGACACAATACCTGTGCCTATTATAAACCCACTTAGTACCACTTTGGCTTTAGTTACGAATTCAACCTGCAGGATATAAAAGGATGCAAACGACGCGATAATTGCAGCAAATAAGGATACAAAAAGCAAGAAAGGATGATACGTTAAAGGGGAACCTATGTGAAAAGCCATCATTCCAATAAAATGCATTGAAAAAACACCCATCCCCATAACAAGGGAACCGGAAAAAACCCAAATAATTTGTCTAGATCTATTTTGATCCGAAATTCTTTCAACCAAAATCAACGCGGTATATGATGATAGAATTCCGATAATTACAGAAAGAAGTATCAGAAAAGGACTAGCTGATTCAAATGACATTACTTTCAACCCTTTCTCTTGACGCGACAATAAGGTCTATTATACTTCAAAATTCACAATAGAAAGGAGAGTAATTACCTATTTGTGTAGAATTTGTGAAGACACTTTTGCACTCAGGAATAACTCATTTAATGAAAAAAATAGTATTTAATTCTCTCCCAAAAGCTTTTGAAAAGCAGAAACTGGAGAATGAACAATTACAGTCCCAACACCAAAAGGTACAGGATTGGACTTTAAACGGAAAAGAGCTATTGCGAATAGAATAGGATTATGAGGAGAGCAATGAACTGAGCCCTTATTAAATTGTCCGTTAATAAAGGCCAGTTCACCCTTGAATTAGGTCCTTTTTTTATTCTTGAAATTTCAACAATATTATTTAACATAGCCACGCTGCCCTCCATTTCTTTATGGACTAATCTTCACGGCTCGTTTGCTCGTTAGGAAAAAAACAGGAACCTACGGCATTTTTAGAGTAAGGCGACACGTTAGAGCTTCTTGCAAAGCACTTGCTGCTTTGGTAGGAGCTATCGTGCAGCCTCCATTTAAAGTTTTTTATTTAATGGGTGTACCCGGTTTATTGTTTTTAAGAGTGAAAATAAATTTTATAGACTCTTTTCCTATTACTGAGGAAGAGGGTCTTTTGGAGCTGAAAACTATTTCATAAATTCGCCAAGAGCCAAGGCTTCTTTTGATGAGTTTCTTCTATTCTATATGTAAAACTATAATGATTCTTCATACTCTCCTACTAGTCTATAAAAAGTTATCTTTTTCACCCTTTATATCTCTTAGCTTCTTCAATACTAATATTCGGTATAAAGTTGGAGTTCGATATTAATTTAATGATTAAATCTGAAACTTCTGGTTATTTAGTGCTATCTTTTAATTTTAACTTAACAGGACTAAGTATCTATTGGTATTATTAAGTAAATATATGAATTACATAAAAATATGTTAAATAATACAGTAATAATTAAAGGTTTTTATTAAACAAAAAAATCTTAAATAAAGAAAGTAAGGTGACGATATGGAACACACATTAGTTGGAGATAATATTTTACTTGTTTTGTTATCCTTTATCGTTATCCTGCTTACTTCATTTACGGTATTCGATGTTAGTGCTCGAATGTTTCATGTAAGCAAACGTAAAAGGGTATTGTGGTTAATTGTTGGTTCTTTAACAATGGGTGGAGGAATTTGGGCCTTGCATTTTATTGGAATGCTTGCGTATATGCCCGCCACGATTAATTACAACATCATGACTTTAAGTATTTCTTTTGCTATTACCGTTTTTTCATCATTCATTACTTTATTGATTGTTTCCCAATATAAGGTGAGAAAAAAAAATTTTGTTTTTGGTTGTTTAATAATGGCTGCCAGCCTTGTAGGCATGCATTACATTGGGTTGAAATCTATCCATATGAATGCCGCCATTACTTATAACCCGTTAATACTTCTACTATCAGTTTTTTTTGCATTTATTCCATCTGTCATTTTTTATAAAGTCATCTACGATACCCGCAAAAAAGAAACAATCCTATCTATACATACCAAGTTATTCAGTGGCATTCTTATGGGGCTGTCTATATCCGTCATGCATTACACTGCGATGTTTGGCACTGAATTTACTTACCGTTTATATCCAGTAAGCGTTGATTTTCAAACGATAGATGCCAGCCAACTAGCAACGTTCATCGGCATAGGATCAATTTTTATGGTCATATTGGTCCTCATAAGTTCGTATCTGGACGCGAAATTCTCGAATCAGACGGCTCGGTTAAAAATCAATGAACAATACTATAAGTCACTATTCGAAGATAATTCGGAGGCAATATTACTATTTGATTTGAAAGGTCATTTCGAAGACTACAATAAATCGGTAAATGAAATTTTTGGCTACTCGTTTGAAGAGTTGTATCATGAAAATTTCACTTCACTCGTTATTCCGGAAGATCAGGAGCTTAGCATCCAACAATTCAGCTTAGCAGCAGCAGGTACTGTGACGACTTATGAAACATCGGTTCTACATAAAGAGGGCTATCAAATGGATTTGAGAGTGAAGAATATCCCTGTTATTGTTGAGGGGAAAGTAGTGGGCGTCTTTGGTATCTTCAATGACATTACAGAATCCAAACATGCAAAAGAGGCGCTTATTGAAGCTGAATCGAAATATCGAAGTTTAGTAGAACAATCCATAATGGGTGTATATATTTTTCAAGATGATAAAATCGTCTATTCAAATCCGCGGTTGGAGGAAATCCTTGGTTATAGCCAGGAAGAACTATCCGGACTCAAGCTTAAAGATTATGTTTATGTAGAAGATATTCCACTTGTAACCGAAAATATTTCAAAAAGAATGAACGAGAGCGTACAATCGCTTCAATACGAATATCGAGCCATAAAAAAAGATGGTACGATGGCATATTTAGAAGTCCATGGTTCTGTAGCAAGATTTCGAGGCGAAAATGCAGTTATCGGGACCATTGTCGATATTACAGATAGGAAAAAGTCGGAAGAGACCATTCAATACATGGCTTTCTACGATTATTTGACAGGGTTGCCAAATAGTAATTTTTTAAATGAACGCTTACAAGAATTAGTACATGAAAAAAAAGAGACGGCTGTCTTGTTGCTCGAACTAGATCGACTGAAAACGATTAAAGATACTGTCGGTCAGGAAACAGGAAATTCCCTTGTACTGTTGGCAAGCGAACGAATCAAGCAGGTGCTGGGAGACAGGGATATTCTGACTCGATGGCAGGAAGATAAATTCGTCATTCTTTTGCCTAATACAGATCATGAACGCACGACACAAATAGCAAAAACGATTTTAGAGGCCATCGCCCAACCGTTGACCAATGTCCAACATGACGTGTATATGAACCCGAGTATGGGAATAAGTCTGTATCCGACTGACGGGGATACAACTGAAACCTTATTGGATATGGCCAATTCTGCTCTCAACTATGCAAAAAAGCATGGCAACAATAGCTTTCACTTTTATACAGAGGACCTGAATGGGAAATCAAGAGAAAATCTTGAACTCGAAATGGATTTATATAAAGCGATTGAAATGGAAGAATTGATGTTGCATTATCAACCTCAATTCCATTTAAGTACGGGAGAGTATATTGGCAATGAAGCATTAATTCGATGGAATCATCCAAAAAGAGGGTTAGTTTCACCATTACACTTCATTCCGATCGCAGAAGAAACAGGGCTCATTATTCCGATTGGGGAGTGGGTATTAAAAACGGCTTGCGCTCAAAATAAAGCGTGGCAAATGGCTGGTTTCCCACCAATCGTAGTTTCGGTCAACCTTTCCTCTCGTCAGTTTGCTCAAACTAATCTAGTGGGAGTTGTGGAGCGAATACTCGCTGAAACAAAATTGGATGCGAAATACCTAAATCTTGAAATTACTGAAAGTATGACCATGGATGTAGACCGAACGATCAGCATTTTGCAGGCACTGAAAAAATTAGGTGTGAAAATTAGTATTGATGACTTTGGTACGGGCTATAGTTCTTTGTCTTACTTGAAAGAATTCCCGATTGATTGCTTAAAAATTGATCAGTCCTTTATTCGAGATTGCCATCTTGACCAAAGCAATGGCACGATTGTCAAAGCAATCATTTCGATGGCTCATCACTTGAATATCCAAGTAATTGCTGAAGGTGTTGAGACGAAAGAACATCTGGACTTTCTCCAACAAAATCTATGCGATTCAGTACAAGGTTATTTATTGAGTAAGCCGATACCAGCAGAAAACATAGAGGTACAATTCCCTGACTTACAAAAAATCATCAGAAGATATGGACTAACCAGCGAAATTAGTCATCGTCTATGGTTGGAAAGAGAATTAGAAATGGCGAAACAAGAGTTGCAGGAAACGATTCGTCAACAGGACGGTATGACGCTTAAATACAAATTAAAAGATGAAAAATTAATTCATACAATGTGTGAAGGGGAATTGATCTATCGGATTGGATTATCCCCAGAGAAAGTCGTTGGAAAAGAACTTGCAGAGATATTGCCTTTGGAAAAAGCTATAAAAAAAGAAGCATTCTATCGAAGAGCGTGGCAAGGCGAGGAGAATGTATCCTACGAAGGACATGAAAACGGCATTGTTTACCTGGCTACTTTACGCCCGGTATTCAGAATGGGGAAAGTGGTTGAAGTTATTGCTTCCTGCGTTGAGATTACGGAACGGAAACGTGTGGAAGAAGCCCTACGTCATAGTGAAATTAACTACCGGTTAATTGCTGAAAATACGAGCGATATCATCACTGTTGTGGATAAAAATGGTATAGTTCTTTACACTTCCCCATCTAGTGAATTTGTAAGTGGATATCCAATAAATCAATTAATTGGTTCGTCAGGGTTTTTATACGTCTATCCAGTTGATTTGCCGATGATTGAGAACGCTTTTAGTGAAATCAAGTTAACGAAAACTTCAAATCTGGTTCAATATCGTTTTATTCACAAAAATAAGTCATTGATTAACTTGGAAGCCAAAATCACGCCTGTCTTGGGGGATAACGGTGACATTGAACATTTCGTTGTTGTTATTCGAGATATAACAGAACAAAAGAAAGCCGAAGACCATCTGAGAAAATGGGAAAGATTATCCGTAGCTGGAGAATTAGCCGCAGGCGTAGCCCATGAAATTCGAAACCCTTTGACATCGATTAAAGGATTCTTCCAGCTCCTCGGTAAGAGTGGAATAGCTGCAGAATATTACGATATTATGCTAAAAGATTTTAATCAAGTTGAATCCATTATTAATGAATTTCTTGCCTTAGCCAAACCTGAGGCAGCTATCTATAAACCTACAGATTTAAAGACGATATTATCTAAAGTGGCAACTTTTCTTAAATCCGAAGCAAATCTAAAAAACATTAACATTGAATCAAAAATAGCAATAGATCCTCTTTTCATTATTTGTGATGAAAGCCAAATGAAACAAGTGTTTCTAAATATAATAATTAATGCGATTGAATCCATGACTAATGGTGGAGATCTTAAAGTTTCAATAGAGAAAAAAGATGAAGAATCGGTTATTGTTCTTATTATTGACCAGGGATGCGGGATGACGGAAGATCGTGTAAAAAAACTAGGAGAGCCTTTCTATAGCAACAAAGAAAAGGGAACTGGCCTTGGATTAATGAGTAGTTATAAAATTATTCATGAACATAAAGGTGAAATTTTCATTGAGAGTAAACTTAATTCAGGAACCACTGTTGAAATTAAACTTCCATTAATTCCGAAATCTGAATCAGTGTAATTAAGTGAAATATAACTATCAAATACTTGGATCAATATGAAAACTTCAATTTAGAGGTTGCCTTTCATATCCGAAAAGGAAGGAAGAAAATTCTGATGAATGAGCGTGCTTATGAAGTCATTTCATTGCATAGTTAAATTTCGAATACTTATTCCGTTTTTTAACAAATCTTGATAGGTATTCGGATTTTATTAGAGTTTAATAGAAAAGTAACATTACTTTGTGATGGGGAAATGACCCCATTTCAAGATTGCTTATTAAATTAGTAGATAAAAATGTCTGAACCATTAGTGAATCCAAATTTAGCTAGTAATTCACTGACAGTCACCTATCTAGTCTCCATGAAAGAAAGTATTAGATACTTAATTGGATTACCGATTTACCAAGTAAAGGTGAAGTATATTTGGACGATAATACTCTGGTGATTATGGAAGTAGATGAGTTTTTTACAGTTCACACTTTGGTTTGTCTTAATATACTCGTAAAGGAGAACAAATTATGAGTGAGATAATTATATCGACAGGCAAGAATCTTAATGATGCTATTGATACCGGTGTTTGTCAAGGTAGTTGTCGCATAATACTCTTTTCCTAGATTAGATAGTGTTCATCTTTCCTACCGCGCTTCGCTTGCTCTCCTGTAGATAATTGATCAGAGTGAAACTCTGATCAATTATCTACAGGGCAAGGGGAACAACTAGCGGCTATGATCTATTAGTGTATTTAACGGGACTTATTTAATCGTCATTTCTTTCATTGGATTTAATGCGACTGATTCGATTGGATCCCAGTTTCTTGTTGATCCTGACCATCGCTCTGGATGTTTTTGTTTCGCAAGCTCATAAACTTTACTACGCTTTTTAAGTACATCAATATAGACACCTGTATGCCGTTGTTCCGGTGTCACAAAATTGATTCCACTGTGTTGATGTTCATGAGTGTGCCAATGAACAAACCTTGCGGTCCATTCTCGTGCATCTTCAATTGATTGGAAGCCATTGTATGGGAACTCTGGTCGGTATTTTAGTGTCCGAAAAACGGACTCGGAATACGGGTTATCATTACTCACGCGCGGTCTTGAGTATGAGCTTTGGATTCCTAGTTTCTCAAGTAACACTTGAAATGTTCCTGCTTTCATCGGGCTGCCATTATCGGAGTGTAAGACAAGAGGAGCCCCGCGAATTTTTTCATTTAGAATTGCTTTTCTTATTAATTCTTCGGCGTGAGCAGTGTCTTCTGTTTCCCATACTTCCCAGCCGACAATCTTTCTGCTAAATAAATCGATAATTAAATAGAGCTTATAAAATAATCCTTTAATAAGACCCTTCAACCAAGTAATATCCCAGGTCCATACTTGATTGGGAGCTGTCGCTAAATAACTTTCCGGTAATTTCATTTCTGGTCTTTTGCTTCGCCCTCGATGTTGCTGCATATTATTTTCACGCAATATGCGATAAAACGTTGATTCAGAAGCGATATAAATCGACTGATCTGCAAGCTTAGGCACGATTTGTGAAGGTGGTAAATCCACAAACTCTTCTTTTTTGACGACATCTAATATTTCTAATCTTTCTTCTTTTGTTATCTTGTTTTTTGGTTCAGGACGAAGGGCGTGAGGACGTTGATCTTCATTAATACCACCATCTGAAACCCAACGTTCATAAGTACGCACGCTGATATTCAGTTCTATACAAGCACGAGCTATTCGTGCACCATTACGATTAGCTTCCTGAATTAGTTCAACCGCAAGTGCGCGATCTGGTGGGTTAATCATTCGTCCTCTTGATCCCCCCAAATCGCTCGGGCCTTTTTTCTTAACAATAATAAGGCCGCAGCTTCAGCCAACGCCTTTTCTTTTTTACGCAGATCTTTTTCAATCTCGGATGTACGTCGTTTTTCTTGTTTCAGTTCTTGAGTGAGTCGTTTGGTCTGATTGATTTCACCTGTGTTTGCGGTTAAACAAACAGAACGCCATGCATCAATCTGTTCTTTAAATAACCCTTTTTTTCGGCAGTATTCTGCAAGCTCTGATTGATTCATCGAGTAGGATTCCAACACCACTAGAAACTTATCTTCACTACTCCAACGTTCAGAAGTCTGTCCATTTCCAGGAGTTGCGTTTCAGTCAATTCGAGCTTTTTGTCTCCACTTATAGAGCGATTGTTCCGAGATGCCCAGTTCATCACCAATACTTTTTATGGACTCATTATTTGGGGGCATCATTCTAACAAGGACAGCGTCCTTCAATTCTTGTGAATATCTATTCCCGTTTTCATTATTCATATCGCACGACCTCCATCTATTAATTAAATTATAACAGGAGAGTTCTATACGACACTTATCCTAACAGTGGGGGGTTTCTCAGCGCGATCGCCGATTTTCTTGCGTTTATAGCTAATTGTCTCCATTGTCGGTTCTGCCAATAATACAGAAGAAGAGACCTCCGCCTCGTTGAATAGTTGGAGTGTTAGCTGATTTTCATCCGTCTTCTCGCTGGATGAGCCAAAGCGTTTCTGCTGGCTCAGTCTGAACTGCTCCTCATACCATTGTTCTCAATTCAGATTCCAACACACCATTTTTATTTAAAGTTAAAACAATTGCTGCAAGATATTTCTCCGATTTAATATCTGCATCCACTTTTTCTAAATTTTTGTTTGTATTTTCAAAAGCAATAATTTCATTTGAAGTAATATATCTGTTTGCATCTTCTCCTGAGTTGTCTAAAATTGCTATTTTAACTTGTTCTTCAGATAAAAATTTATCTTGAATATCAGACCAAAAAATTAAAACGCTCAGTAACATCATAAAAATTATTGTTGATACTAAAATAGATTTCGACTTTATTTTGTCTTTATAAACATTTGATACTAAAAACCAATATTTATTCAATATTCTCCCCTACTTCCTTTTTAAATATAATCTCAAGTGATTGGTAATCTAGGGAGAATTTCTCTCATGTTAATGAATGAGGTATTTTTTTATAAATTATATTATTTATTCTTAAATTATTCCATTAAGCTTTTTACTATTTCTTTTACTTCATATGTTTTTTCTGGTAAAACTCATGAACTGTTTTATACAACGCGGATTGTAAAATTAAGCGAGACACCAAAAAAAGACATGTCATGATACACTCAATTTATCACCGACAAAAGTTAATAAGGAGAGTGTATCAGACATGTCCTACACCCATCTTACCAGTACAGAATTGGTATTCATAGAAGAATATCATTCCCTTGGTCATACTGGACGAAAAATAGCCAAAAACTTAAAGCGTGGTCATGAAACCATTTATCGAGTCATTAGGCAGTTGCTTGATGGTTTCACTGCGCTTGATATTTACCTTACGTATAAAGAGAATAAATCAAATTGCGGACGTACGAATATTGAATTACCTTCTTCTGAAATTGACTATATTAACGAAAAAACACGTCAAGATTGGACGCCTGATGTCATTGTTGGTCGCAATGAAAAGCCCATTTCTTGCAGTAGAAGCACACTTTATCGACTGTTTAAGTCAGGTGTGTTCAATCAAGAAAATCTCCCGATGAAGGGCAAACGAAAACCAAACGGCCATCAAGAAAAAAGGGGAAAGCAGGCTTTTAGACGCAGCATTCTCGATCGAGACAGTGAACATCCAAACTATCAAAAAGAATTTGGACATCTTGAAGGAGATACAATCGTCGGACGCCATCATAAAAGTGCCATCATCACACTAGTCGAGCGGGTAAGTAAGTGCATTATTGCCATTAAACCGGCTGGGAGAAAAGCAGGCAACATTGAAGAGGCCATCAATCATTGGTTCGATCAATTACCGAAACACTTATTTAAATTAATTATCTTCGACTGTGGTAAAGAATTTTCCAATTGGAAAAACATCAGTAATCATCATGATATTGATATTTATTTCGCTGATCCAGGAACACCTTCTCAAAGAGCTTTAGATGAGCATTCTAACGGCCTTCTTCGTCAGAATGGATTGCCTAAAGAAATGGATTTTCGTCCTGTTGCACAAGATTATATATCAAGTGTGGCCTTACGTAGAAACCATATACCCAGAAAATCACTGAATTACCAGACGCCCATTGAGTGTTTCATGGAACATGTGGCCGAACATGTAGATCAAGATATTTTGTCTCGCTTAATTTGACAAAACAATCAATTTAAACATTTATTATTTAGTTCTTTGAATCAGTACTTATAATTCCATTCCCCTAGGATTTAACATTTCCTATTATTTCTAATTAATCCAGATAATGCTACTTACTTTATTATTTTTTATGTCCGCCTAAGAGTCTTGAACGATGAACGGCGGTGCCTGCATCTGTATAAGAGACCGCACGTAAGATAGCCGTAGTGCCGTATTTTCTGCGAATCTGATCCATCGTCTCCCCCAATTTACGCTTTTGCCATTTGCGTGCTTCGAAAAGGCTGAGCTGCATAGACGACTCATCTTCCAAATTGGTAATCGATAAAGAAATTTGTCTAACAGGCTTACCTTGGTGAAGTTCGTAGAAAAGATTCTGGCATAAACGATAGATTTTTAAAGTTTCATTCGTTGACTCTTCCATAGTAAGTGAACGTGAAAACCCTCCTCCGAAGACTTCTTTGCTATACCCCATACTCAAATGAACGGTTCTTCCAACTTTTCCTGCCTCACGAGCACGTCTCGCTACGTCTTCACACATTTCTAGCAATACCGTAAAGATATCTTCCGTCTTTACATAATCTCGAAACAAAATTTGCCCTTTTCCATAACTAACTTGCCCTTCCATTATAGGTGCACCAAGTTCTGATAAATCAATTCCCCATGAATGATGATAGAGTTGATTGCCCATTACGCCAAAGCGTTCTTCAAGCGTTTTCAAATCGCTATTCGCGATATCGCCAATCTTAAAAATTCCCATTCCATTTAGGTTTTGTTCCACTCGTCGCCCAATTCCCCACATCTCGCTTAAAGGACTCACTGGCCATAATTTTAGAGGCACATCTTCATACGTCCATTTCGCAACACCGGTCTTCTTGGCTTCTAAATCCAATGCCAATTTTGCCATTAACATATTTGGCCCTATACCTACGGCTGAAGGCAATTGAAATAGATTCAACAAGTCATCTTGAATACGCCGAATGGTATTGTCGAAGGGTCCCCATAATCGTTCGGTTCCGGACAAATCAAAAAAGCATTCATCTATGCTATACACGTGAATGGCTTCTTTCGGGACATACTGACTAATTATTCTTGTGATTTCCATGGATAGATTTACGAAAAATTGCATTTTAGGTTCAATTAAACGAATTTCTGGATGGTCAGGTATTTCAAACAGGCGTGTACCTGTCTTCACCAAACTCTTTTTTCATTCGTGGAGATGCTGCGAGCACCACACTGCCTTTTTATTCTAAGTTTCCAATGATGGCGATTGCTTCTTCCATCACATCTAATCCAAGGTCAGCTGCACCACAACTGGCATGAAAACTTCTCATATCCAGGCAAGCAATGGTTCGATTCGGTAATGTTTTCATAAATAATCCCCCTCACAATAAGAACGTTTGTTCTTATTGTGAGGGGGATTTGATTATTTGTCTAGTCAGTATCTCTGTTTTTTATCGGTAAATGATGGATATAGGTTTCAATTTGTTCTTTTAGCCAGTAAGGTTTTCCTCCAATTAACGCCGTTTCTGTTGGCAGTTTCCCTCTCTTACGTAGCATATGAATTTTCTTGGTATCCATATTACCGCCATGTTCATTCATCAAATCCCCAAAGTCCTTTTGACTTAATAAATCATTTGGATGCTTAATAATTAATGGTTTGGGTGATTTCGTCAGGTAGGTATCGGAGTAAAAATAGGTGAGCAACCGATCCATAGCAAATTCAATCCAATCGGAATCCACTTCTTTAAATAGCTGATTTAAATCAAAGGATTCTTCGTATTCAAAGAATCGAGCAAGTGCTACGAGCACTTGTTCATTTTTATTTAGTGATTTTAAGTCATGTTGAGTTTCTTTTGATTCCACGTAAAATCTAAGATTCGGGCATTTCGCCAGAATTTCCATTGTAGCCTTTTTCATTTGAACTTCCCCCTCTCGTTGAATCATTCAACATTGTATTTAGTGTATCAAGAATTGTTGAATCATTCAACAATTATCCTTTTTCTAATAGAGAACAAGATGCTCCAAGTAAAACCTTTCTTCTTACTTGAGCCATCTTGTTCATCCACCAATCTTTAGGTCACCAAAGGCTATATTTTGTGATGCTGCATAAATAACTAGATTTTGAATTGCAAAGGGAATATCCAACCGGTCGCATGATTTGAATACATGAAATATGGCTTTTTTGCTCTTGGTACATTCGATTAAATCTTGATGGATGGATGCTACATACAGATTCCTTCTCCAAAAGTGAAGACTCCGAAGTACGCTTATTTGTGCCTCATTCAATTCATAATTTTTTGTCATTGTGATTCCTCCTAATCAAAGTGGAAACAAAAGGGGAAATCCCCTTTTGCATTTAAATCAATCCTTTTTCTCGTAAGGAAATGCCGTCTGAGTGACTGACGATGATGGAATCTAATGCCTCAATGCCCATTATCTCTCCGGCATCTCTAAGGCGTTTACTCACCTCAATATCTTCCGGTGAATACTGACAGTTACCACTCGGATGATTATGCGCCACTAAAATGCTACCTGCGTTATTAAGAATGGCGGATTTGAACACTTCCCTTGGATGCACAATACTTGCATTTAAGCTACCCACATGGCTTTTATGAATGGCAATAACTTCATTTTTTACGTTTAGGCAAAGTACCAAAAACACCTCTCGGTCTTCCTCTGCTATCAAGGCTTGAATGAATGCAATAGCATCTTGTGATGAACGTATTTGTTTAGGTAGTAGGCTCGTATACGCTTCTTCAACCTCTCGGATTTCTTGTTTGATACGTACGATTTCTATGATTTTATTTAATGTCATGATGTGTTCCTCCTTTTGTGTTGTTCGCCGGGCGGTAAATGTCCCAAAAGGGATAATTTTTTGCCTTTTGACACGTGGAACGAACACATTCCTTAGCCGACCAGTCAAGGGTTTAGCGCAACAAGTTTTTCAGCGAAGCATGATTGAAAAAGTTTTTCGCCCCTTGACTGTTGTCTTTCTCTTATAGTCGGCTCCTGTCTTAGTCGGAAACAGGGGTAGGGCGATAGCCAAGGATATCTGCCCCTGTTTCCGGCTTAGACAGGTTAGAAATGGGTACGATCCGGAGGACAAAAGCAAAAAATTCAATAAAAAAGGCAGCCATTTGGCTGCCCTCCATTTCTTCATTTCTTTATGTACTTCCTCTTTCAGGCTCGTTTCCTCGTCAAGAAAAGAACAGGAACCTACGGTTTGTAGGCAGAGCCTTACAGTCCGTGGTTATCGGGCTTTTTAGAGGAAAGCGACACGTTAGAGCGACTTGCTAAGCGTTTGCTGCTTTGGTAGGCGCTATCGTGCTGCCGCCAGTCAAAGCTTGTTATCATTTAAGGTGCTCTATTCTATAAGGAATTTACTTGTTTTCGAAAGTTTTAAAAATCAATTTGTCTCCCTTAAAGGTTAAATTAATAAATCCTAAGTAGTAAGATGATCACATCATAACTGAGATACTTGATGAACAGTTCCATCGACATGTTATGGTAAGTTGCAGTAGTAGGTATATTCTTCTTTGATTTTCCTCCATAAATCTTCATGGTCATAGATTTTGAGAAGTTGTTCAGCTTGAATAAGATAATCATCTGAAATACTTTTGCCCAGTGCATGATTGCAAATGGAGAGTCTTCCTAAACAAATCGCAAGAGAAGAGAAAAGCATTTCCTTCTTATGTTTTATTAAAGCATCAGTCAATATATCTGAAGCAACTTCGAAATTTTTCTCTTTAATCAGCAAAAGCGATAAGTTGATTTTGAAAGTAATCATTAATCTGCCTGAATCTTGAAACCCTTTGTAACGATCTAATTGTTTGAGTACATTACGGGTGAGTTCAATAGCCGTATCATTAGGGAAAAGATAGAGGATGCTGTTAATCAGTCGAATATCAGTTAGGTACCAATTATTTAGGAGTGATAGTCGTTTCCAAACGGGTTCCACAATGGTCCGAGCCGCAAGGATGTCATGCGTCGCATACAGTTCTATAAGAGCAAAACAAACAGTGCGAATATCATTAAGCAGTATATTTTTTTCATACTCAGGATATTGTTCGATTTCCACCACTAGTTGATGTAGAGAATCTAAATTATTATAGGGCAAAGAAAAGAAGGAATGTACCAGGTCTTTAACCTCTTTCAAACAATAACCATTACTAATATATAAAACCTCTTCAAGACTCATATCAAGTCTATCTAAGATTTGAATGAATGCCTCGGAATGAATATCTGAAATCCCTGCTTCAAATTTAGAATAGGCAGATTGAGAAAGTACACCCTCTCCAACATATTTTTGAGTATAACCTTTGTTTTTCCTTAATCTTTTAATGTATATTCCTTTATGCATTTTCCACCTCCCACTGAAATATTCTAATTCGAATATTTTGTAATTACATTGTAACTTAAATGTAATATAAGTGGAAGGAGGTGGAATATATGTCAGGAATGGAAGTTATTAAAATACTATTAGATCTATGGTTGATTGGTGGATAATTTAGTAAATATATTAATTTAGAAAAATTATGTTAATTATACAATTAATAATCAAGAAGGTTTGAACGTGAAAAATTAAACAGTACATACAGGAGGAATTAATATGAAAAAAATAATCTTATCCGTTTTAACATTTATGCTTGTCTTAGTCTTCTCTGGATTTGATGCAAGTGCAATGGAAAAGAGCGACAAAAAAGCGAGCACTGTAATCGATGGAACGAAGATGAGCAAACAAGAGTTAGGTAAACTACGCGATTCGATAAAAGAGTATACAATTGAGCTTACTGATCAACAAGTAGCCGAGCAATATGCTGAAATAAAAGGTGTTTCGATAAATGAAGCCTATCAAAAAATGTCTGAGTACTCGACAAATTTTGATTCTAAGACCCTCGCAGTGAGTGCTTTATCAACATCTTGTTCGTGGTTAGAAACAAATACATCAGTAACAATTCCGAACAAATCGTATAAGCCTAATCTAATTGTATATGTAGAAGTTTGTCGTGGAGGTGCTCAATATATCAATACGAACAAAAAACCACTTCTTCAAGAATTTAAGGCAAATCCAATTTCTTATTCAGGCACAATCAGTGTCGAACTGTTCAATGGTCACTTTTACTATATAGTGAACGGCAATTTTTATAATTCAACATCAACTTCTCATTCAGGCACTACTGGGCTTTCTGCACTGTTCACTGCAACGTACTCGGTTGGAACAACAAGCAATTATTATGCTTCACTGACAACGCCAAGAACCAAACGAGCAGTTTTAGGGTACTAAATATATAGATTTATTTACCATGTGTGATTAATATTGGGTTGCTTCTATCACTTAATGATGTATTCTATTAATATTGTTAATTTGTCTAATTCACGAATAATTGCTTTGTCGAATCACTATCTTTTTTGAATGGAGGTTAAAATCATGAAAAAACTACTTCCTCTTTTATTAGGCATTCTCTTATTTCTAGTAGGCTGCAATGATGATACAGCAAATGTCCAAGCATATAGTGGGAAGAACTTGAAAATCGGTGTCATCGGTGAGACTCCTGAGTTTGGAGGAGAAAAGGTGAGTTTTGAAACAATTACCTTTGATGATTTGAAGAATAACACAAAGAAAATATCAGATGATTTGGATGCAATTCTTATTATGAAAGAGTCTCTCGCTGAAGCTGATGATGACCAGTATGTAACTACTTATAATACCTTAAAAATCCCAATATTTTTTATGCAATCTACTAAGCTACACGTTCCCTTTGTCAATGAAGGTGTTGACTATGATGAGTTTCCAGAAGTACAATCTTCTAACTATGCTAGTGGGTTCTTATTTATAGGTTCTGATGAAGAATACAAAGACCAAACGTGGAGATATGAGTTAAAAGATAACGAGGAAAGTAAATCGAATATTCAAGAAGTTTTCACGAAAATTTTCAATACTATCGAATCCATTAGCTCCTAAAATTAAAATTAATTAGATAATCAATGTTCAATATAGGAACACAAAAAGTTCAATTCCAGTAATCATGGGAATTGAGCTTTTTGATTTGTACTTGCTGAATTCAAATTTAGAATCTTGTCAAACCCTATTCCCAGTTTTAATAATCCATGACAGCTTACATAAGAATCGATCAAATCAAAAGTAAAAACATAAAAGAAAGTCTCGTGCCACCCCTTCATTTATACACTTCTGTATACAATTAATTTTTTCGTGTAGGCAGACCCTTACAGTTCGTGGGTTATCGGGCTGCCTCCAGTCAAAGTTTTTTATTTTAGAGGTCTTTTTGAAGAAGGATTACCCTTATAAATGGAGAATATTGTAACAAGACTAAAGAACTGAAAAATGTAGAAAGAGAGGATATACATATGAAGATGTTAAAGACAGTCGATGCAGCAAAAAAAGAAATTAAAGAACTTCAAGATTTTGTGTTTCTGGTAGAAAACTATGAAGTGAAATCAGTAGAGCAAAAAATCTTAAAGGAGTATGCCTATTCAGGAAGCATAGTCAAAGTCGTTGCAAACATTAATAATGAATTTGGTCTTGACACGATAGATCACACATTCGTTTCTGATTTGCTCAAAAGCAAACCTCAAGATGAATTACATAAGCGCATGAAAGCACACTACTTAGATAAAACGCGTCACACAAGAAAAAAACCGAGTAAAGCACCTGAGTACAAAGCATTTCAGTACATTGAACAAAATTACATAGATTTCAAAAGATAATCAGATAAGGGAGGAATATAAACGATGAATAATGAAACTGTAAACATATTTATGCCGAAGAATTTCGAGGATGAGATGGAGGTCATTACGACGATATTCAACCCTACAAATGATATTGGACTCGCAATTGCCGGGGAAAACTTGCACCCGACTTCAGAACGACCGATAATAAGAATATTTATGTTAGAAACTGTAGATCAAGGCTGGGCTTTTAAAGAAGAATTACAGGCGTTTACCTTTTTAAATTATGAGGATGCACAAGCTTTCCTGGAAAACCTACCTCAAATGTCTGCGCTGGAAATGCTTATCATTTTGAACGGTCAAAAGGATGTTGGGGAAACAGAAGTAAGGTTTCTCTCTTAGTGTAATATTTGGTCCCTACTAGTTGGTTTACCATCACTCAATTACTATGAAAGTTCAATTCTACTATTGCATATAGTAAGTAAAAACGGGGGTGGTAGCTTGGACGAGAAGAAAAGAAAAGATAGTTGGACGGTAGAAGATGATAAGATTCTGGCAGACACAGTCTTAACCTTTGTGCGTGAAGGGAAAACACAATTACAAGCTTTTGTAGAAGCCGAAACAATCCTTGGCCGCACAAGACAAGCATGTGGGTTCAGATGGAATAAAACATTGCGTAAACAGTACAATATTCAAAAATTGAATCGATCCAAACCCAATGAAGTTCACAGTCATCTACAACAAGCCATGACATCTTATGACGAGTTGGCACAAGCATACGAAAGACTAAAACAAGACTATGAACAGCTACAGTCCGAAAACCAAAAGTTAAAAAACTTGGCTTACTAATGGAAGAGAATTATTACAAGTAGAATAGGATGTTTGAAGAGAGCGTCAAAGTAGATGCTCTTTTTTATGTATTGATATTCATCAGAGTAGTCAAAATTTACTCGCCATTACGTGATTGTTAATATAGTTATAGCATTGAAAGAGCTAACTGTGTGATTAGTTATCTAACAAGAGCCTTCTTTTTTATTAAGACACTTGACGCACCATGATTCTACACTAAAGATCGCTTCTTTCAAAACAATGCTTTCTACAAGAAAGGACTGTTCCCAGTAAAGAGAACAGCCCTAAAATTTTTTTATAACAGGGTGTCCCAATCCTCCGGAAAACCCAAATGTGAGATATCAATAAATTCATCATATTCATCAATAAGTGCTTTTAAAGAGGTCGAAAGGTTTAATCGTTCACTTCTACTTAATAGTTTACTCAAAACAATTATAGCAACAAATACTTCATCACTGCTTACTTTTTCACGTATTTCATCAAACAATTGAGGCTGTATAGATAGTTTTTTTCCGTAGAGCCTCCCGTGATGAGCACAAATATTTCTGATGGTGGTCAAGGTATGTAACCAACTCTGTGTATATTTAAAATGCACATTATAATATTTTTTAGAAATGTATAATTTATCTTTATTTTTCAGGTTTTTAAATAACATCGATAACGTTGAAAAGGAAAGGACTTCAATAGCTACCCAAACTGGAAAGACTCCACTATATTTAGTTTGATGATGCGTCACGAATAATTCTGTTTTACTATCCTTTAAAAATCGCTCTAGATTGATCAAGAATTTCACGTGATATTCCGAATTGGAGAAATTAGATGAGTCTAGGTATCCGAGTGCTCCGTATTCATGCGAGTGATGGTAAGAAATATGTGCCCGGAAAGCGATTTCAATACTTTCCAATGCTCCTAACAATAACTGCCGCAATTTTTTATCAAACTCATATATAGAAATTAGCTTACTAAAAGTAGTTCCTTCAAGATATGCATCTTCTTTAGATCCATCTTTCAATGTAAGACCGTAAGCAACTAAGCGATAATAATTAACTTTTTGTAATGCTGATAGGGCTTCTTGAGGATTATCGACGATTATTCCTCTATCTTGAAGAATTAGAAGTTGTTCTTCGAATGTTTTAGCATGTTTTATAGGACTTGGTTCCAAAGGAATACCCCCTAAAAAAAACGACCCACCGTGGTCCGCATTGTTAAGAGGCGTGGTGGGTTCTGTTATTTATAATATACATCAAGTTTAAAAATATGTACAGATTTTAATTTTTCCAACGGCTTGCTTCTCAATAAATTAACTTCTTATGAACCTTAACATGTCTGCACTGGAATTGCTCATTATGATGAACATCAAAGAAGATTACAAGGACCAAAATTCAATTAGCTATCTTTCATTGTTTCTTAGCATCGTATATATTCATTCTTTTCCATTGTCCACTTGTTATAATCTAATCACATAGTCTTTAGCTATAGCCTCTTTCAGTTGAAAAAATGCAAGAATATTACCCAGGTGTTAATGGACACCTCATTTTTACAGTGTTTTTTGAGGGTGGACTCTTTCATTAATGTTCAACAACTCGTTAAAAAATCTATGTTCAATAACATATACTAAACTAAGTTTGGGTACCCGATTGAATATCTTAGAATAGGCATTTGGTCTATCGGTGAACAAGCTCTCAATGTAACCGTACGGTGCTAATGTAAAAGCAGACTAATTATTAAAAGTTATTTACTTCCAGCTATATATTGTACATCTTTGGCTAACCCTAATGAGGGTGATTTATGAAATGAAAATATTAAAATATATAGCTTTAACGATTGGATTTATTCTTTGGGGGGGATTTTTAATTTTCAGTATTTACACGGATTTTTTGTTCAAATGGTTTAAGTAGGGCGATTCTGACGCGATTAACTTCACTTAGTAGAACGATCACCTTACTAATTTCAATACAGAACGCTACACGGTACAGGGGTTTAGCTAGGGTTTTATAAAAATTTCCATCAAAGCGATTCAAGAAGAAAAAGCACTTTTAGAATCAGCCTCCACTGAAGAAAAGAAACCGTCTTTCTTTAACCGTCTTTTTGGAATGAACAAATCAACCCGGAGAATGCACACCGGGTTGACATAACACCCGGATGCGGAAGTATTCAACTTCACTAGTTAAAAGAAAAAGCCGCCTTGTAAGGCAGCCAATTTCCTTTAACTAAGGACCCCGATATTAGTGGATTTTTTTCACAATCAAACTACAGAATGTTATTTAACTTTCAATTGACGGTATCTGCCAAAGCTCAAAAGCCATAAAAAGAGACCCGTCAAACCAAGTGCTAGTAGTCCATTTTGGACGGAGTATCGGTTGTCCACTAGGAGCACACGATTCTCCTGCGTGAGAATACGGTGGACATCTAGATACTGGAATGGATTCCATGGGGATGTGCCGACCATTGCCCCGATGAACAATACGCAAACCGTGACCAGGAGAGTTGCCCCTGCATGCCGAATCCATAATGAAAGGAAGAAATAGACCGTATAGATGAAGAATACCATTAAGAGTGTCATCCATAGAGCCTGTATAAAGTAATCACCGAGCGAAATGAAATGGAACGTGTCGTAGTCCCCATTAGGTACAGGCGTCCGGCTGCCAAAAGCCCTCGGATCTGGACCATCATAGACCAGTACTGGATATGCAAGACTTCCGATGCCCCGGTCCATTAGACTGAGACCAAGCGGAATCAAAAGGATAATAACCGTAAAAAGGATCGTATGGATCAGTCCGACCAGATATTTTGCGATGAATACCCGCCCCTTTGAGACCGGGAGTACATGGAAAAAGTGCAGACCTCTATTTTTCCGCATGCTCTCACTAGATACGCTGTTACCGAACATGAAGGCACCGAGAATGATTGTAATCGGGATCAAAAAGTAGTGCGTGAATTGATATAAGATATTCCAGCCTAACGTCCCATACCGTTCCGTCAGCTGTTCCCATCTTGCAGCAGAATACCCTGTGAATTCATCATATAGAGTGGGTAGGAGACTATATAATAAGACATCTTGGGTCGGCGGTGTCAGTCCTTTTTCAAGGAGCTGTTGTTTCTCTTCATAAGATGCGCGCAGGGTGAAGTTGTCGACACGCTGTTCCTCGATGCTGAGTTCTGCCTCCATTGGATTTTCTACTAACCGTTGTAACCCCTCTAAATCCGCTAAATAGACATAATTCCAGTCACCGCTGTCATAGGCAATCTTCAAATCCTCATACTTCTTTGTACTCGCTGAAAAACGCTCCGCCGTAGCTGCCTGTTCTTCAGCGGTCGCTGTGTCTCCCTTTTGCTTTGCCTTTTCTGCAGCAATTTCTGCCTCGGCTGCCCACTGCTTAAATTGGTCGGTACGGTTTTGGATCAGATTCTGATTCGTCTCTTCTAGATTATTGGCCTCCTCTTTGTTGAACAAATAGAGGGCACTGATGGCCAAGATACAGATGAATAGGGCAATCCACGTGCCTTTCCGTTTCCAGATTTTCTTCATTTCAAATTGAAATGTGTGCATCTTACACACCTCTCTTTCTATTGATAGAAAGTGTACCAACCACTAGGAGTGCGATGGAAACTAGAAGGAGGAGATAGATCCTCCATTGTGTTAAATACTGTTCAAGCAAGGTCTGTTGGACCTGCAGGGCAGATAATGGATTCCAAGGGGATGATCCTCCATTCATCACGAGCAAAGCTCCTCCTGCCACCACCAGAATGGCAATCAAATAGCTGAGCAGCGTAGACCGAAACGTGTAGGCGATGAACCAGCCGAATGTCAGTACCAAAATGAGAGACATTCCTCCTAGAAGTAGTCCTTTCGGGATCACATCTACAATCTGGATCCAGTTCCCTTCCACTTCAGCGAAAGGATAAGCTGACTGGTTCTCTACAGCCTCTGTGAACTGTGACGCAAGGACATAGGCAGAGAGTGCGACTACTGTCAACCACACCAACCCTACGACCAGGAAACTGCCGAGTTTGATGAGCATATATCGCGATCGTGAAAACGGCAAGGTATAAACGAGTCGAACATTCTTCTCTTCATATTCTCCTGTCACTGATGATAAAAGGATGAGCAGAAGGGCTAGGAATCCAAATCCTGTCATTGCATAGGAGAGGACCAGTTGAGTAAAGAGCAGGGGCTGCACTGTTAGCTTGAGGTCTTCCTTCGGCAACCCTTCCCGAATCAGCTGGTCATTAAGACGTGTCACTCGGTCCATCTCTGCATCACTCAGATGGAATGTTCCACCAAGTACCTTGTACTCTTTGGCCTTTTCGTAGAGCAGATTCTCCTTCGTTACTTCGTCCATCGTCCGCTGAGACTGGATTGCAAAGATCACTTCATTTAATTGTGAATAAAGCATACTGCCGACACGCACTTGTTCCTCGAGTGCAGGTAAAGAATTGTCTTCGAGCACTTTTCGGTTCCCTTGCAGTTCCATCGAAACATCTCGTGCAAACTTACTGAAGTAGTCAATCTTCTCCGCCTGGACACGTTCTTGCTGCCAGACGTTGCGGACAAATAGAAGGGTGACTGCAATCAACGAGAAAACAAGAAAATAGAGGACCAACTTTGAACGGAACAGTTTCTTAAACTCAAACAACAGCAGATTCATACGTCAACCTCACCTTTATGGAAGATTTCTTCGTAGAGAGTTTCAGAACCGCTCGTCACTTTATCCATGTCTAGGACCGTTATTCCTTCCTCATGTAGCAAAGCCAAAATCGGAGCCAGATGATGCGATTTCGTCTCTACATGGATTAGACTTTTATCCGACCATGTTTTCTCCCCATATCCTTGTATCAGCGCAAATGCGCGTTCGCTGTTAGCTACCCTTAGACGGTAGACGGTCCGCTCGTGTTCAGATGTATCCACCAGCGTCAACTTCCCATCCTTTAGGAAGAGTACCTTGTTTGTGAGTTTGTCCACCTCAGCTAGATTATGTGAAGACAATAGTATAGTAGCCCCATCGTTTGCAAGCTCCCCGAGTATTTTTCTCATCAAGATTGCACTTGATGGATCAAGTCCATTGAGCGGTTCATCAAGCAAGATCACTTTCGGTTGAGGCAAGATGGAAATCGCTAGAAGGAGGTGCTGTTTCATTCCTAAGGAATAGTCACCCACCTTCTTTTTGAGATAGCTTTCCATCCCTACATACTTGGCCACTTCTTGAATTCTTTTTTTCGGCAACTTATGTACGTCTCGTATATATTTCAGATGGTCATATCCAGTCAGATAGTCAAATAGGACACTATTGTCCTGCAGATACGCTAACTCTTTGAACACCTTCGGATTTTGATTCGATTTTCCCATGATGCGGATGCTTCCAGCATCCGGACGCAGGAGGTTCGTAATGCAGTTCAAGAGCGTCGTCTTCCCCACCCCATTCGGTCCAACAAGCGCCAAGATTCCTGGTTCCGCAATTTCTAAATCAATGCCGTCCAATACAAGCTGATTTCGGTATTTTTTCGTCAAACCATTCAACACGAGTCTCTCTAATGTCTCTCCCACATCTCTTCCCCCTTGTGTAACAAATCACTTAATTGGAATATGTCGCCATTGTGGCAATGTGCTTTCAGAAAGGTAACAAAAATTTGACATATATTTAAATTTTCTGCTTTAGTAACTATTTTTATAGAAGAATTTTTTAGACTACCTGTTATTTAATACTATGAAATGATGATTATACTTAAGCCCTCAGATATAGGAAAGATGCTTTGGATGAGTCTACCCAAAGCATCAAATAACCAATATAGATGTGTTGTAGTTTTGAAAAATTCAAGACGATTCGTTCCCTCTTACTGCGCTCTTAAATACCCTTTATATGTCGCTAACCATTGATCTCCGGCATCAGCATAACTAAAACGATTTAAGGTGCCATTGTAGACGAAACCATTAATTTCTCTTTCCTCAAAAACTGTACTTGGTGGAACTAGATAACTACTTTTACTGTAGTATCTGGACTCGGTTACGTACACAGAGGTTGGAGAAGAACTTTCAATACTCGCGTCATTAGAGAATGGGGAATTTGGAATAACAGAGTATGTAGCTGAAGCACTCATAGAAAACCCAACCAATAACGTAGTAGCAATCAATAACGAGATTAATAATTTCCTTACTTGTTTTAGTTTTTTCAAAAGTATCTCCTCCATTTAAATTTGTTAATTTGTATTTTTCAAATCTACAAACACCAAATTTAATATAATTCTTCCTCAAATAGTCCAGTTTTCTATATTTTGAATATATTTACATTATAATTACATTATTCTAAAAATTCAATAGATTTAATGGGACTATATTACAGAGTTTTTTAAACAACTTTATTATTACTTAACAACTTTGTTAGTCTGGCGTGTATAGCCCATACAGCCCTGGTTGATATTACACACCAATTAGGAAGTGGTGTGCTTCTTTATTCGAAATTAAAATCAACTTTTCCCTCCCAAATAAACATCAATGACATCTACTCGTTCATGACCGACCTCTTTGGTGACGATTGCTGCAGCTTGCAGCTTGGAATAGCCTTTCTCCATTTCTTGCCGTACCCGATCTTGGACGTAATTGTAGCGTAGCCCATGATACGTTAATGCATTAGATACCCCTTGATACATCCGACTTTCTCGACCTTCGACCGTTTCGAATGGTAGACGGTTATTTTGCAGGAACTTTTCGACTCGATTCACTGCTGCATGTGTCTTCTCACCAGGGCGAATAAATAGCCGATCCCCTCTTGGAAGATCCAGAATCCTGTTATTCATCACCTGTCGTCCTTGAGTCGATAACGGAACTTGTCGCCATTTCCCATTTTTCGCTTCGCTCTTTACCTGATAAACCCCGGTTCTCAACGCTTGCTCTACTTGTGATCTACTCATCGCCACGGCTTCCGTCACTCTTAATCCCATGGTCTTTGCCAACTGCGTAATATCACGCACGTCAGCTGCTGTTTCTGCTCCCCTACCATCCCCTGCAGCAACGTTCCGGACAAACTGTTGCATATCGTTATATTCACGCTCTGTCCATGCTCGATTGCCTTTTACCGCTGGTGTCTTGTCTAGCACAATAGAAAACGCATCTTTTAGTTCTTTATTGTCGGAAAGTTCATGTTTGACGTTGGGAATCATGTCATGCATGTAACGGATTGCCCCTAGGTCATTCTTGAGCGTTTTTGATGCGATTCCTTCTGATTGCCGGTGCTGAATATATGCCACCACGTGCTTATCTTGTAAATTCCGCAAGTTTTTCATCTTAAATTTCTCGTCTATAAACCCGATGAAATTACGGCAGCTGCTTTCATACCTAGCACGAGTACCGAAAGAATTGGCTCTTGTATGTCGATAAACTTTCTCCATTTGGGTCATGATTGGCGACTTTCCTTTTGTCATTTTTTCAGTCCCTTCTTCAAAAATTACATAGCTCACCCGTTGGCATTTTAGGGCATCCTCAGGACTTCCTCAAAAAACCGAAGGTTCAAACCAAAACACAAACCCTACGATACCGGTATTTAGGGGTGTATTTTCAATTTTTGTTTACTGCTTTCTCTTTGCCCGAATTGCCCTTCAGATTTTTGTCACTTCGTTCAAAATCTGTGTCGTGCTCATTTGGCTAACGCCAAATACCGGGCAAAGAGAAAGCAGTAACTCGTATCCAATTGTGTGTGTGAGTATTGAATGGAACATACCCTAACGGGTTGGCTTCGCCATGTTCCAGTGAACTGCCATCAGGCAAGCATATTGCTCAGGTCTTCGACCTCGTTCGCTTCCTGCCAGAATTTATTAACCGCTCTAAGCGTAGCGATCGGCTCTATTCGTCAGCCTGCATTACGAATGCGTAAACATAAACGCGCATCAACGTCCATTCTTTTTGTTCGGCCCTACGTTCCATCTACGTACTATCTAAACCACTCGCCATTTGCGAAGTGAACGTTTAAACACTTATTTGGAACGTCCTTTTCAACTTTTGTGATTTCTCTTCCACCCTTTTCCCATTCCTCTGAATCCATGGTATTTACATGTCGTTTAAACACCCGTTCGAATAACTTTTGTTCATTCTTCGATCGTTTATCTAACATATTTCCTCTCTCCTTTTCGAAGTTTGTACTCATTTTGAGCACTCCATTTTCATCATTTGTTGTACTCTCCTCCAAGATGCAGCAGTTGAACCCTTTTATTTTTGGACGCAAAAAGACCTTTGGTATCTGATTTTTCCGTAGCAAAATAGAAGTCTAGTTTGCTTACGCCACAATCAGCCCAAAGGCCTGTTATTAGTCATCACCGCCGAGTCCCGCATGGGTCTGGCCATTAAAAATTAAAGTAAATTAATATGCTGTTATTCTATCAGTTTATTTTAAATTTTTCAAATACTTTATTGAATCAGTTTGAACAAATATGGTCGACCCTGTTTTTGTTATCTTTTAATTCTCATGTAGATTCTGTTGAAATAACATTCGGATTGGGAAGTATTCGCGGTAAATTATTCTTTAACCCAATAAGAAACAGCTGCCCTGTAAAGGTAGCCGGTTCTTCAACTTAATCTAATCTTTAGTTTAATAAGGATTGGATTGTATTAATTGAATTTAAAGATGCTTATAAAATAATCTTCTTCTGGAAAATCACCTTGATACTCAAAATCAGTATTCAAATAAAAATCTTTTAACTTTTCATTCCCAGCCCAACAATCTAAAAAAATTGTCTTATTTACTTCATTTGCAAAAGAACAAGCAAAGTCCATTAATGCTGAACCCAGATCATTGCCCTGGTATTCGGGGAGAATGGCAACTTGAGACAGATATTTACTTTTAGAATCAATTGTTAATTCACTTAAAAAATCTATGTCTTTTATACAAAAAGTACCAACTATTTCTTCGTCCATTAATAATACATACGCATAGTTATTTTTTATTTCGCTTACAATTTTATTTACATGCCAAGGATATTCCCATTGGTTAATACCTTTTTTTTGCAAACCTAACGTGACCTTATTTAATACACTCAACACTTGTTGCTGATCATTTAACGTAGCTAATCTTATTTCCATCTATTTTTACTCCGATTTTCTTACTTTTTACAAGAGAATATTTAAGAAGAGAGGACTTCTCATTCGTCGTTTATATTCACTGTAACTACTAAATTCTTTGGAGTTCGCACAGTAATTTACCATGAGAATTTGCTATAGAAAAATTAAGAATGAACCTATCTGGTTAAAATAGATAATAGATCTCTTAAAGGGAGGTATATCATATTAATGAAAAAGTAATTCAAATTTATCGGGATGTATTAAATGGAAAACGTGTACGATCTCCTAATTACTTCTTTGTAGGAAATCAGAGAAAGAAATATTTAGCTCTCATAACATGTTAACTTATTGAAGAGTACCTAGAAATTTCTGTAGAAGAAATTCCTCGGAAAGTCAAAGCCGAAACCCTATGGAGTAATAGATTAAGACCAGCTGCTCAAGTTTAGGGTTGGAAGGATTTTATCTCAGTGATTGAAAATGCTTATCCAGGAAAGTTTAAACCTTGGGATTTCAAACAAGTTCCCCGCAATTATTGGATAGGGGAAAATGGAAAAAAAAGAGCAATTGAAGTAGTTCGATATATGATTGAAGAAAAATGCAAAATGGCTCATCATGAAGTTCCTTTAAGAATCAACCATCGTTTTTTTAAAGTGCATGGAATTGGTGGTATTTTTAATTCTTTTGGCGATTCTCCTTACCAAGTCATTAATACTGTGTATCCCGGTCAATTTCAACCATGGGAACTTGCTAACGTGCCAATGAATTATTGGCAAAATCCTGAGAATATCAAAAAGACATTAGATTGGCTACTTTTTTCAAAGCTCGGTTTTTCTTCTTATGAAGAAGCTCTTGTAAAACTCAGAAAAAATGATTTCTTCCAATATCGAATGACTGGGATATTCCAAAGTCATTCGGTTTCCAACTGTTTAGAATGCAGCAATGGATAAAAGAACAGATTCTTGAAAACCATCTAAAATTTACAAACTAATGAATATTAAAATCGAGAAAGAATAGAAGAGTCGCTGATCTTGCTACCAAAAAAAGTAAACCTTAACACAAAAGTGAGGGTAGAAAAAAGAGTCATATTTGATAAAAGTTCTTGAAATGGCGAAACCAGAACTTAAACCAGTAATACTAATGCTACCCTAACTAATTAATACATTAGTTAGGGTCTTTTGTATTCTTCACCGATTGCACAAGCAATTCAGGCACAACTGAATGGTTTATGCAAAAAAGAGGTTTCAACGGTATTAATATTCAAGTAAATCTTTTTCTCTTCTTTTGTTACACTCAAATCACCAAACATCAACTAACTACATATCTTATAGAGATCATTTTCTTTCAACACGTATATCTTTGTACACCCTGATGCCTTCTCATTAGGGTTTTTTGTTGCACAGAATCATCGATTCAATCGTTGAACTGGCAATTCAAATTCTATTTGATTTGGACAAGAAATCTTGAGGATTGTCCATGGTATTAGACTACTATCTTACTACCTATAAGTTTTTACAAATATTTAACACGGGGAAATAAGCGGAGCGTATTCTGGAAAAGGAATGAAGTAAGTTTGAAGGAGTTCGAATGAAGATTAATCAATTAACGACATTATTTAAATACTTTAAGTTTCTACATAAGCATCATAATTAACTCACCAAAGAATTTGTAAAAAGTGAAGAGTTTAAAGGATTAATTCATAAAAAAAAAATAACAACTGTATTCCAACCCATTTTATTCTTAACAGAAAATAAAACCCTGGTATTTGAAATGTTAAATCGGCAGAACCTACACTCTGTTTTCCTACGTCATACAAGTTTTATGACTACGTTGGGCAAAGCAAAAACGTGTTTATTGTCGAAGCTTCTTACGGGATCTTTCATTAGAGAGATATTCGGAACAGGTGATGCATACGCAAAAAAATAAAGATCAACAGGTATTTCTTAATATTCAACCTCAAGTTTTAGCTGATTCATCGTATCTAGAGTTAATTGAAAAAGAGGCTGTGATTGACTATAGTCGATTTGAAAAGATTAATGATAACTATCGTCAGCAAGGATTTAGAGTGGCAGTAGATGATACTGGTACCGGATACAATAGCTTAAAGACAAAGGAGAGGTAAGTGTGAGTGACATTCACAAAATAATAAATGTTGGGCGTTGTTTTGTTTTTATAATTTTGTTTGAGTTAATTCTTATATTAGGCATCATTAATTATTTGACTTAGTAGGATAAATAATTGGGAAAAATTTATGTTTGTTCGCACATTCGTGTTTTCTGTAAACCCCCTGAAGTGGTAATGAATTTTGCTAATCGGAATACAAGTCACTAGGTACTTCAAGCGAGAATTCCTTCTGATTAGTTTAGTATGAAACAAATTTAACCCCTCCGTAAAGTGAAGCAATAATATCCCATATATACTTTGAATACTTATCAGCGTGTCATTAATAAACATCCATTTAGTGTGATTGTATCATATGAAATAACACCCTTTAGATGAAGTATTCCCCCAATACAATTAAACGGTATTTTCTGGATGTTAGATAGAATGGTGAAAATAAGACCTATTCAAACGATAAAAAAACACTTTATTGTCATATTGCGCATACGACACATCATTTTGATTAGTAGGCATGTTAATTTATGAATAACATTCTTATTGTGGACGATCAACAAGGAATTCGTTTATTGCTGGAAGAGGTCTTTAAAAGAGAAGGTCTTGCCACATATCTTGCAGCTAGTGGGATAGAAGCGCTTGAAATTGTTCAGAAAGTCAAATTAGATGTAATCCTATGAGATTTAAAACCCCCATCTTCTATGGATGGCATAGAAGTTCTAAACAGAATTAAAATGACCTTACCAAATGTTCCTGTTGTCATGATGAGTACGTATTTAGAGGTTAACTGGTTGCTGTTTGGTTTGTTCCAATGGGATTTGGTAGGAGGATTATTTGGCGGAATGGATAATGCAATCGCTCGAGTAGTTTATGTATTAGTTGTTATTGCTGCAATCTATTGTTTAACATTATTTAAAAAAGCAACATAAAAAGCATGAAATTAATTGTTATGTAATTTGACGAGACCGACGAAATTAATAATCGATCTTTTCTTATGTCATAAGATGATATGTGCATACCTGTTTGAATTTTACAACTCTCATTTTCTTTGCAACCTTAATCCCCACTGAATAAAGTTTGAAAAATGACATATCCTAATTTTTATTCAGGAGGTGAAAATATGATAAATCAACAAAACGATCAACAAGGAAACCAAATTTTCAAAAGTATTAAAGAAACGGCTGGAGCAGCATTTCATGCAGTGCACAGTGCATAGGAAAAGACTGAAAATGTAGCTATGAATACAGTGGATAAAACTGCTAATGCGGTTAACGGTTCAACTAATTTGGCCCCGAAAAAAACCGTGAATTCTCCTAACAATTCGAATAAAAGCAATAATTATAAAATTAGTAGTTATAAAGCATCCGCGAAGAATTAATCGTTGGGTGCTTTATATATCTGTAAGAAGGACTCCTTTAACAGCTATCACCGTCTTGGGTAGTAATGTCTTGATTACAACATAAAAAAAGCTGCTCCATAAAAGCAGCAGGTTCTCATACCAGCCATTACAACCAAAATCGCATCCACAGTATGGTAATTCTTCAGTTTCAAAATTTTCCTGTTTTATTGCGTTGTCACATTTTATGATAAACCTCTCAGCCACTCAATACAGAGCTAACGTTTCATATACTTATACTGAATGTCCAACATCTAAGAACATTTTTCATATAAGTTATTTAGTCTTTATTTTGTAATATGTTCCGATAATCAAACAATTATAAATTGAAGGATTTTCTTAAGAGAGGCAACTGAGATGGTTATTTTTTTCTGTTTTTAAAATAAGTTCTGAAAAATTCTTCGTTTTTTTTCACATTAGTGTCGTTCGGTCTATATTTTATGGATATTTTATGATGTTTTAATGATTGTTCGACATCTCCTATTTCCCAAAAACAATAACATAGCTGAAGATGTGGGTACCAAGTAGAGTATGAGATTTGCCTAAATCCTTGATGATCTTCTTCCTCAATTTCAAGAGCTAAACGGTACCATTTTATGGCCTTTTTAAAATCCCTCTTGTTTGTATAAATGTCTCCTAGGCGACAAGTAACCTCTGGTCGTGGTAAATCATACATAAACGAGATAACGAGAGATTCTTTTTCTTTTTCAGCATTGCCCAGATTTCTGTAACTAATCGCCATGTTTATACAAGCTCGTATCTCGTCTTCAATCCATCCCTTTTTAGTAGCTAAAAAATTTTCATAAAAACTTATTGATTTTTGAAACTGAGCGTGTTCTTTTAGTTCATTAGCATAGTAAAATAAATCCCTTGGTGTAAATTCTTCTCCCTTTTCCAGACGCTTTTCATATATTTTAAGGTTTCGATCACTTTGAATAGATTGATTCTTTTTATCGGTTTTACGATGAGTTATTACTATATCAGCAGGAAAAATATTACCATGAACATCTAAATATTCATGGACAGGTCCAACCCATTTAAAGTTCTTCTCTCTTTTAACTAATCGGTTTCTTCTAAAACTAAAGGTCGGGTTGTCAAATTCATCAAAAGCGACATTGTAAATCATTGAATAAGCATCAAATGATGAATCTAGAGTGGTTTTTAAATTTTTGAATTTCTTCTGATCCTTTATAAGTAAAATATCATCAGCATCTAACCATAAGATATAATCCATTGTTGCATGACCAAATGCAATGTTTCTGGCAGCTGAGAAATCATCAATCCATTTAAAGTCGATAACCTTTTCTGTGAACTGCTTAGCTATTTCCTTTGTTTTATCTGTCGATCCTGTATCGACAATAATCATTTCATCACATATTTCCTTTATGCTATTTAAACATTGATATAATACATCTTCCTCATTTTTCACAATCATACAAAGAGTAATCGTGCGCATAAGTCTTCACCTACGTCGACTTGTGAAATTTTCATTATATAAACTCCCTTAAAGTAATTTGGTGGCAAGTAAACGAACAGTGCCAAATAGGCATAGGCACTGTTCATTCATTAGTAAACATCTAGCTATAATATAAAGTTGAAGCTGGAAAATTTTCATTTGTGACTAATCTAATTTTTTAATTACAATAGAAGCGTTTACGTTAGTTTGTGTACCCCCTGCCAAAGTCTGGAGGGTAACTGCTGCAGTAGAGCTATGATTTCGGAGGGTAAGAACATCGCCAGCTGCAAGGGTCAAAATTACCTGACCGTTATTTTGCTGGGTGCCGGCACCCGATCCGTAGACTGTTCCCGGACCCTGCGCACCATTTACAAATATAGCGAATTGGTTGGGTTCTACACCCGACACGGAGAAAGTAATCTCGTAGTCTCCCGGTGTGGTAACTAAAATTCCAGAGGTACCTGGGGCATGTATAATTCCAGGTGTGATCACTCCATTAGAATCAAAAATGACATCAGCCTCAATAGGTACCACTTGAGCGCCTAGGTTGTAAATATATCCGTATACGGATAACCCTGCTTCTCCAGTTGCACCGGTTGCACCAGTTGCACCTGTTGGTCCAGTTGCTCCAGTTGCTCCTGTGTCCCCAGTTGCACCAGTTGCACCTGTTGGTCCAGTTGCTCCGGTTGCACCAGTGTCCCCAGTTGTTCCGGTTGCACCAGTTAATCCTGTGTCCCCAGTTGGTCCAGTTGCTCCGGTTGGTCCAGTTGCACCAGTTGCTCCGGTTGGTCCAGTTGCACCAGTGTCCCCAGTTGGTCCAGTTGCTCCGGTTGCACCAGTGTCACCAGTTGCTCCAGTTGCTCCGGTTGCGCCTGTGTCCCCAGTTGTTCCGGTTGGTCCAGTTGCACCAGTGTCCCCAGTTGTTCCGGTTGCACCAGTTAATCCTGTGTCCCCAGTTGGTCCAGTTGCTCCGGTTGCACCAGTGTCCCCAGTTGCTCCGGTTGCACCAGTGTCCCCAGTTGTTCCGGTTGCACCAGTGTCCCCAGTTGCTCCAGTTGGTCCAGTTGCACCAGTTGCACCAGTGTCCCCAGTTGCTCCGGTTGCACCAGTTAATCCTGTGTCCCCAGTTGGTCCAGTTGCTCCGGTTGGTCCAGTTGCACCAGTGTCCCCAGTTGCTCCGGTTGCACCAGTTAAT
>NZ_JBHSRI010000004.1:0-74146 GCF_042658845.1 Paenisporosarcina macmurdoensis | reverse complement strand
CACTTGTTTTTTAAACTCGGTTGAAAATGTTCTTCTTTTTTTGGACATAGTAGATTCTCCTCACTGGTTGTGTATTATTCTACTTGCCCTTAATTTCGTTGTCCAACTAATTGTATCCTATCCAACCTAAAATATTAGGGGGAAAAGAAGATAAAATGAACTTAAATGAAACCATAATTGACGCCTCTTATACATTTGCGAACCTTAAGAAATTATTAGGAATTGTATGTAATAATGAAAATGAATTTTCACATTATGATCTTGCGAAATGGTGCGATAATCTTACTATGATTTTCGAAGAGAAAGACTTGAATGAAAACGATTTAACGTGTTTCACTATTGCACGAGATATTGAATGTCAATGGGACTTATATATTTTAGAACCTAACTTCAAAAAAATAAAATCATTAGATATTAATCAAGTTAAGTTGCCGCAGGAATGGTGCTTGGAGTGGTTTAATCAATTGAACAATTAATCAGGAATTAAATTTCTTATTCAACTAACGCAGCAGTTTAGTTGAATAAGCTTTGTTAAACAAATTAATTAATCTGACTGGAGAGGGATTGTTTGTGTTAGTGTACTCAAAGATATTAGAAGGAAGCTTTAAGTCCAGTTCTTTGGTGATTGGACTAGGTTTATTGGTAGGTATAATAACAAGGTTGACGGATTTTTTTCCATATGATGACCTATGGAGTTTCAGCTCAATAGCGACTTTATTTGGCTTTTGGATGTTAACGGTAACATTAATTATTTATTTTAGTTCATCAAATAAAAATGCCGCAATGAATGTTCTATTGTACCTACTAAGTATGAATTTTAGTTTTTACTTTTTGAAATATGTACTCAGCTTTTTTATTCCAAGATTCTACGATGAAGGATTTCAATGGAATCTTTTTATACTATATAATGTAATTGCCTTAGTATGTAGTGCTATTAGTTATGTGCTTTACTACTGGAACAAAGAGAACAAACTGAGCAACTTTTTGTACGCATTACCAGTAAGCGGATTAGCTGCGGAAACAATTGGTTTAAGTATCTATTTGTATAATAATCATACTTTTTTATTTCAATTGATTTTTGATTTCCTGAGTCTGATAATATTAGGCTGTTGGTTTTATAAAAAAGTAAATAATAAATTGATTTATATAATGACAATTGTCGCTGTATCTTCCATAGTCTATTTTGTGGTTTACCGTCCTTTTCTTTAAGCGTTTTCCATATTGCATAGATGTTAGTTAATAAAATAGGTGAAATAAGATTACCTTTTTCTAACTATTGCTTTATGAATATTAATTCACACTTAAACTAACGCGTGCTTTAATTCAGTAGAGGGAAGGCCCTGTGTTGTTGAACTAACGATGCAGTTTAGTTCAAGAAGAGAAAGAACAATTACTCTGTTCCTTTAGGGTTATATTTTATCTTTTATCTCTTTAATTGGATTAAAGTTATTAATACACCTAAATTTATTACTATTAGAATAGGAAATCCAAAGTAAAGAACATCATTTTATTCACCTCAAGTAATCGTATGAAGAAAACTATACTATAAAGCACATTTCGACCATAATGCGTAATAAGAGAAGGTGCTCCTTCAACTAGCGTGTGCTTTAGTTCAACAATGTCCTATAAGGAAAAGGCTTGGAGCCATAGTCTCCAAGCCTTTTTTGCTAATTTACTTTCCAAACAGCTTACGAATCTTAAACAGAATTTAAATGCTAAAAGCACTGTTAATTCGATGTTTGCACTTCAAAAGCGAAAACGTTACTAAACTTGCTAGCTGCTTTTTTGCGTTGTATTTACTTTTTATGTTCCTGTCGTAGTCTTCTTTTAATAACCACATACACAACAAAGCCGATTGCACCTAAAATGACTAGCACTGGCAAGTTACCAATGAAAAATACGATAAGTGCTGATCCCGCTGACAAGATCGAGTTGGTACTTGTCGCTAGTTGTTTTTTCGTTTTTTCCCATGTATTCAACTCTTTACTTTCAATCTCAGGAACTACCACGCGATTTTCATACATCGTTAGTTCAATCGTTGAAAAAGATGTTTGATTTTCAAGATACTTCATTTTGCCAACCATGACTTCAATCTCTTCTTGGATTGTGGCTAAATCTGCAGAAATTTTTAATAGGTCATCCGTTTTTTGTGCCTTGCTCATAAACTCAAGCAACCGTTCTTCCACCGCTCGTTTAGATTTTACACGAGACTCCAAATCCACATATTGCTCCGTCACATCCTGACCGGTTACATTGCGTTCAAGAATTTCAGCCGCTTCCTCTTCAGCATCTACTAGAAATTTCTCGAAATTCTTTTCTGGAATTCGAACAATCATCTTGCCACTGCTTGTTTGATCATCTTCCTGAAAGACGTTCGATTCCACGATATAGCCACCATATTGCTCAACCTTTTGTTCAATATTACTTTGTGCTTTGTCTAACTCTTTGACGTTAACACTTAAGCTCGCTTGGTGAATAATCATTCTTTCTGTTGCGACTACCGGAGCTTTTGTTTCTGATTCGCTCGCTTCTTCTGTTACTGCTTCGCTTTCAGCTTCACTGTCCGCATCACTTGAAACTACATTGGACATCTCTCTATCATCACTAGACATTTCTTTACTCTCAGACGACTCGTCATTGCTACTACATGCTGCCAGTAGTATCAATAAGGTCGAAAAAAGAAAAATACGCATAGCCCTTCTCATCATCAGTTGCCCCCTGTCTCTATATTTATTTTGACGAGTATGGCAGGGAAAATGTTACAATTCCTACTTGTTTTTTCAGCTTATAAACTGAATAGTGTTCCGACTAGTAAACAGAGAACAAAAATCCCCAAAAATACTTCCAGATAATACGTTTTCACCGCTTCTTCATGTAGAATCGTTCGTTTTCCAATAAACCAGGCTCCTAGTAGAGCTACTACAGCTCCCCATACACCATGTCTAAGAATGGACACGACTAATCCATAACCGGGAAATACATCGTTTCCGAAACGCCCTCCCCTAAATCGGTTACCTCTTTATATTTCGTAAACAGAATGGCATAGCCAAGGCCCAGCAAAAATCCATAAAACGCACTTTTTCTCAAAAGATTTTCCATATTCATGTTCTCCTTCAAAAGTTATTAGTCTTTAATCATTCGACAAATTACAAAAATATTCTTTTTCACGTCTAACTTACATACAACAAAACCCTCATGTAATGTTCACATGAGGGTTTACTAAATGGCTATTCATTTACAACAAAGTCATTTTCATCACCTGGAGCGTTATATGTAACGTAAGTTCCTGCGATGAGATCATGTAAAGCACGTTTGTCTTCTCTTAGGCCGACCATAAATCCACTGACAATCGCTGCGATGCCAAGGGTAACAATATAAATCAATCCGGCTACCACGACACGCATTAACATAGCCCCAATACCTAATTTACTGCCATCGACTTTAACAATTCGTATCTTCATCATTCGTTTACCCACCGTATATCCGTACCAAATGATAGGTAATAATATAGAATATATGGCGGATATCGTACCTGATAAATTTTCATTATCCCAATTCCCCGTCAAAATGTAAGCAATAATGCCTAGCGGTATACTAATAACCAAGGAATCCACTATACTTGCTAACAGCCGTACCCAAAAACCTGCTGGATTTGTCATGATGTTGTTGTTCCTCTTTTCTTGTTGTACTTATTTACTATATTACCAAACTAAGTCTTTATTAAAAACCTAATAATTCCACTTTTTATAAATATTAATCGGGTAAAGATTTACATTTCCTTCGGAGCTTTAATCCCTAGCAGTCTTAATGCTTCTTCCAGCACAATCACAACACTTTGAACTAACGAAACTCGGTAGTCCATCAAATTAGATGTAGAAACGATTTGAACATTTCCATAAAATGAATTGAATTACTGTGCTAGTTCTACCGCATATTTTGCAATTACCGAAGGGTCTAGTTCCGTCGTAGCCCGGTTGACGACAGATGGGAACTGTTCCAGGTATTTGATTATTTCCCACTCATGGTCATTAACGTCTTCCACTATAAAGTCATTCACCACTCCCGCTTTTCTCAAAATCGAGCATGCTCTAGCATAGGAATATTGCACATACGGACCTGTTTCACCTTCTGTTTGCAACATTTTCTTCAAATCAAATTCAATGTCATGTTTTCGATGCTGTTTTACATCACTGAAAATAATGGCACCCACACCGATTGCTTTTGCGACTTCTTTTTTATTTATCAAGGTCGGATTCTTTTCATTAATAGTGGCCTCAGCTAATTGAATGGCTTCATTCAACACTTCTTCCAATAACACAATTTTGCCTTTACGCGTCGATAATTTTTTTCCATCCTTCAAAATCAACCCAAACGGGATATGTTGAATGGTATCCGCCCACTCATAGCCCATTTTATTTAGTACGGCCTTCAGCTGCACAAAGTGTAAACTCTGTTCATTGCCAACGACGTACAATGATTTCACAAACTGGTGAGTGTTGTGTCGATCGATTGCTGCCGTAATGTCTCTCGTTGCATACAGCGTCGCGCCATCAGACTTTTTGATTAAGCACGGTGGTATATGCCCTCCTACATCGACAACCAATGCTCCATCCGACTCGATTAATAAGTTCTTTTGTTGTAACTTTTCAACGACCGCTTCCATCTTGTCATTGTAATAGGCTTCACCTTTAGACGAATCAAAGGATACCCCAAGTACATCATAGATTTTTTGAAATTCTTTTAAGGATTCTGTACGGAACCATTTCCATAAGGCTAATGCTTCTGGTTGGCCATCTTCTAAAGATTTAAATGCCGCTCTCCCTTGGTCATTTAACGACTCATCCTGTTGTGCTTCTTCGTGAAAACGAATATAGAGTGATAGTAACGTCTTGATTGGTGCTTCGTGTACGTCTTGTTCATTGCCCCACAAACGATAAGCCACTAGTAATTTTCCAAATTGAGTTCCCCAGTCACCAAGGTAGTTAATCTTCACTGGTTGAAAACCACTCTTTTCATGCAATAACGCAATGGAATTTCCAATGACCGTTGATCGCAAATGCCCCATCGAAAAAGGCTTCGCAATATTAGGAGAAGACATATCAATCGTTACTACGCCGCCTCCACCGACGTTTGAAGAACCATATTGATTTACTTCATATAAAATTGTATTCATAACCGACTGCGCAAATCCCGTTCGTTTCATAAAAATATTTACATAGCCATTAACTGCTTCTACTTTATCAATGTTCGGATCCTGAATAAGCCCAGCTAGTTCTTCCGCAATCAACACAGGAGACTTTCTCATCTTTTTAGCTAATGGGAAACAAGGAAGTGCATAGTCCCCTAAATGGGCATACGTAGGAACTTCAATCATCTGTTCGTCAATTAACTCCGTCGTGAAACGTTGAAGAATTTCTACTACCTTCTGTTTCATATGAACCCCTCCTAAGAAAATAACTAGCACGTGAAAATGGACATAAAAAAAGCCCTCGTCTCATCAAACACATGAGACGAAAGCTTAACTTCCGCGGTACCACTCAAATTACCCCATATAGGGCCACTTTCTCATAACGGTGAGTCACCGGCTTTTTCTACGTCATTCAAAAAAGCATCTCCGAAGTGCGGTTCACAAATCTTCACAACCAGGCTCACACCATCCCCAGCTCGCTTCATCATCCGATTTTGTTACTCTCTTCATCTTGGATATTGTATTTGAATTTACCAAAGCCAAAAGTGAAAGTCAACTTATTTTTAGGAATAAATGTAAATAAACTAATCAGGTGCAATTGCTTACTTTAATGTTTATGCAAACCATTTCCTGCTAAATACAAAGATTATGCTCAAGATATTAGTTGATTTCCGTTACAGGCGGACGCTTTCCGCGGGCATGGTCTCAGCCTCCTCGTCGAGCAAGCTCTCCTGCGGGGTCTTCGACTCATGCTATTCCCGCCGGAGTCGCCGCCTTTCACTACAATCACTAAAACGAACAGTCATATTCAACATCACTCGCTATGTAGTGATATGGGCAAAATGGCTGAGCTGCGTTATCAAGACGCCAAGCAGTAGGTGACCACCTAGTTGAACAAGAAACTTCGGTAAAATCTTCTAACACTCCATACAAAATTCACCGCATATTCCTTCATGACAAATGATATCATCCATATGTTCCGCTACTCCTTCTGTTCCATCGTTAAACAAGAGATATACATCTTGATCATTGATGAACCGTTCCTTCGCTTCTTCATATGTAATTTTATTTATTTCCCATTCCGTCCAATAAGAATCACTTTTTCCGTTGTTGTACATGTCATTCCATTCGGCCTTACTATAATGTTGATGCAAACAATTATCTGAACAGTAGTAAGCTAACCCACCTTCGATACAATACCCTTGTACTATATTCTGGTTACATTTAGTACATTGCCTCATTGCCTTGGATTCCTCAACTCCTCTTATTTTATAAACGGACTGTCAAAAATCATTGTTTACACATTATTATAATGAAGTTAACTCTCCATTACATCGTTAAACAAAGACGTTACATATATATTCTTCGTCACTCGTACAACCGCCGTATATAAAACGGCATATAGGTTCTTTACGCGTCCACGTTTATACGCGTTTAATACAGAAAGGATCGCGTTAATATAATCGTCTTCATGGTCCTCAAACTTGATCGTTCGATCTATTCGCGCTTTGGCTCGAAGCATAATCCCATACACATAATGCATGGTATTCATGTCGAAGAAAGCGCTAAGAACACGCCCTATTCTTGCAGGTAACTTGGTTAATAGGCCGTTTTTAATAGCGTCCTCCGTATCATATGTATCTTGTATTAGTTTATTAGAAATAAAGGTTTCTTTCTCCATTTTGGCAGACGGAACGCTTGCAGGCGTAGGTTTCTCCGTATCACGGCGAGTTGTCATAGTCGACTGGTCATTAAACGGTAAAATACGAAGAATATTTGCGCCATAGCCTTTTTTGACTCGGCGAATAAACGTTACTTTTTCGATAACGCCCAAATTCACCAACTTTCGAATGGATCTACGTACCGTAGCATCTGATTTCGACAAAGACTTTGCGATGGTTTCTACTTTCAAATGTGCTACTCCTGCATACTTGCATGCATAACGACTAATTAAGGAAAGGACAGCACGATCTGTATTATTTAACTCGCTATAATTGCGGTTATAATGCTTTTGAACATGTTCATTCATCTCAGTGACACTATCAAACGTTTGATACTCCGACAAATAGTACATCATCTGCTCCTATCGCCATTGGTACCCAACATAGTTCGTCTTTCAACTTATGGGTAGTTGGCCTATATTAGCTAACCCCTCTACAGCTAAATGTGCAAAGAAGGCTACGCCTCTATATATAGGTAAAAATGAGTAAATCAGAGACGAAAATTCTGTTCTTCTCAAAATATTTTATGTGTAGTCAAACTCCAATGAAAAAACGCCCCCTTCTACGAATGAATACTCGTAAAAGAAGGCGCTCGATTAGCGCAGAAACTATTCAACTATTGGTATGCGATACAGATACCGAAATCATTATCGACGAGCTGCACGGAAACGACGGAACTGAGCAATCTCTTTAAATAAGAATTGCCAGAATGCAAATGATGCCAGCAACATGAAACCTAGCTTCCACCCTTGTCCCCAATCATTGAAATACACATAATAACTCATCGATGCAAATACCACTGTATAGAAAATAATCCCCCATAACAACGACTCTTGCTTCACATAAAACTTAATCGCAAATAATAACACACAAACGCCTAACAACACCCATTTTAAAGTATCTAACTCCATATATTTCTCCCCTTACACTCCCGATTGCTTCGTATAATTCCGCAGAATCATTCCATGTGCTCGATGCATCCCAAGCTTTTCATAATACCCCTGCAAATTTTCATCACACATTAAGTCAATCATATACATATCGCTCAGCAATTCCAGCATTTTTTTCAAAAGTTGCTGACCAATACCTTGACCTTGATTAGCTGGAAGTACCTCCAAAAACGGAATATAAGCAGACAAAACCCCATCACTGATAGCCGTAACGAATCCAACCACTTGTGCTGATTCCTCATCCACAGCTATAACGACATGAGAGCTTTTTTTAATTAACTTAAGATGAACTTCAGGCGAAGGTGGATTAGGCCAACCAACGAAGAAACCGTTTAATTGATCCTCTTCTATTCCATCAGCAGTCGTTAAATAATTCATATGCGCCTCCAAATGTTGTGTTTTCAAGCGGGAGAAAGAAGAAGTTATACTATAGATTCAGAGCGTAAGTAATGATAAAGCTTATTATCAACCGCATGGTCAAATTGCATATTTATCGTTACAACTGGTAATAACTTTCCATTTTTGTCGGTCATTTTTTCTTCAGTAACATTATTTATATCAGGTTTTGCTTCACCTAAATAGTAAAAATCACTACCTTCGCCATTATCCTTTTTCACAAAAAAGTGAATCTCTGTATTGTTCTTTACAGCATTGATGATCTTATTTACCTCTTGTGAATGTATTGTACGATTACTTCGTGAATACCATTTAAATAAATTTTGATCTATGAATTCATCTCCATAGGCTACACTAGATTCCACTTCATCATGTTTATGATAAGTAACAAAAATTGGACAGGTCTGATGCTTTACTTTATATCCATACATCGTTGAAGATTCATCTTGATCCCAGTTCAACAATTTACAAGCATCTTTTCTTGAGTACTTTTGGAATAATGTAAGTTTTTCTTGGCATTCATAAATATTACTCTTCTTCAATCCGCTATTTACAATATCAATCATCAACTGCTTAAAAAAGCTATTTTCAAGTAAACTTTTATGAATCTCTTCATTAAATTTAATGGTTTCATTCTCTATTGAAATTAAAGGAATTGATCCATATTTCTTTGTATTCCCGCTAGTAAAGAAAGATAGATTTAAAACACGATAGACAGATTTCAAAGTTTCATCATCAGTGCGACATTTATTTTGTAATAAGATTTTTTTGTAATTATCTATTGCTAAATTTCCGTTTTGAACAAGATCCTGAACTAGTAAAATTTCATGCTTTCTCTTCCCATTTAATATTTCTTGCGACAACATTGTCAGTACTTGATTTTCATAGTTATTAATTTGAGAAATTTCTTGCTTTATCTTTTTAAGAAAAGCAAAATAATTTTCATGTTCTGAAGTAATTGCGATAGGATCCAAGGAATTATTAATAACAAAATCGTACAAATATGGAACACGACCAATTCTGTTTTTCAAATTTTCAAATGCCTCTTTAAGCAAAACAAGATTAGTAAGTTTTGTATTATTTATCGATTTATATATATGCTCCCTAGCTATACTTTCGAAAATCACTGTAGAAACACCTTTAATATAGCTTGTGTCTTTTAATTTTCTTCTAATATTATCTTTATTTTGTGATTGATCCCCTGAAAGTGCAACTGGAATGAGATAGTTATTTTTATAGTTTCCGATAAAGTCGATAATAGCTACAAAATCTTTAGAATTATGTTTCCGCAATCCTCGACCAAGCTGTTGAATAAATATAATACTTGATTGTGTTTGTCTTAGCATTACCACTTGATTAACACTAGGAATATCAATTCCTTCATTGAAAATGTCTACAGTAAGAATATAATCAAGTTCACCTTCTTCAAGTTGCTTCACTCTTTTGATCCGTTCTTCCTGAGTATCATCTCCTGTTAAAGCAACCGTTTTATACCCCTTCTCATTTAATCGTTTAGACAGTTCTTTAGCCTCATCTTTTCTACTACAGAACATCAGTCCTCTAACCTTGCTTCCAGAATATCCGTAGTATTCAATTTTATCGATAATATGCGTTACTCGTTCTTCAGTTACCAATTTTGAAAATTGCGCAGTATCATCAATTAGAACTCCGTCTATCTCAAGGTCTGTCACCCCAAAGTAATGAAAAGGACACAACATGTCTTCCTCCAAGGCTTCTTGAAGTCTAATTTCATAAGCAATATTATAATCAAACAGCTGGTAGATATTGAATGAGTCCGTTCTCTCCGGAGTTGCTGTCATACCCATTAAAAATTTGGGCTTAAAGTAATTAATCACTTTTCGATATGAAGCTGCACCTGCTTTATGAACTTCGTCAATCAGTATGTAGTCGAATTCTTCAGGTTTAAACTGGGATAAAGTATTATCTTTTGATAATGATTGAATGGTTGCAAATAAATACTTAGCATTATTTTCTCTTATAGTTCCCGATAAAATCCCATATTCGTCGTCATACCCACCAAGTATTGTCTTGAAATCAGATTTTGCTTTTTGTAAAATCTGTTCTCTGTGTACAATAAAGAGCATTTTTTTAGGAGCATATCGTCTGACATCAAATGCTGATAAATAAGTCTTTCCTGTTCCAGTTGCTGAAATAATTAAACCTTTATCCTTTTCATTTCTAAGAATCTCAATATTTTGTAATGCTTCAATTTGCATCTTATTAGGTGTAATCTTAAGTGCATCTTCAATTGTACTAGGTTTATACTCTTCAAAACCTTCAATTACTTTGTCCATCTTTGTCATTTCTGTTGTTTCCACATAAATTTTTTCGTATTCAGTTATCCATTGGAGTGATAGTTCGCGTGATTTCCCCCATACGTCTTCGAATTGGTTTTTAAAATGGTGAATAATTTCTCCATTTTCATGCGTAGTGAGCTTAATATTCCACTCATAATTTACTTTTAGAGCGTGGCTCGTTAAATTTGAACTCCCTACAATAAGTGAGTAATGTGTTGGATGTTGGAAAATGTAACCCTTTGAATGAAAACCTTTAATATCTGTTAAACGAACCTTTACATTCTCGATTTTCAAAAGTTCTTTAAATACTTTCGGTTGATTAAATTGCAAGAAAGTTGACGTTAGTATACGTCCTCTAATGCCTTTTAATTTTAAATCATGCAAATGAGCCTTCAATGTAGCAAGACCGCTCTCAGTAATAAAAGCAACTGAGAACAAAAAGTTTTCACAGTGTTCAAGTTCATCTAATAATGTTGATAATACATTTTCGTTTTCTGCAGTATTATTTACTAACAATTGTGGTTTGTAAGAACCTGGCGTAATAAAATTCTGATTAATAAAACCTTTTTGTAATGAATCTTCTAAATTACGAAGAAAGTTACCCAATCTTACACCCACTTTACTTTATATATTTTGTAAGTTCTTTATAGTTAGGACTGAAGGAATATCCGCAGGAGCCCACTCTAGATCAATTAGTTTATCGATAGTTACCCATCTCAATTCTGCATGCTCTGTTGCTTTCATTTCTCCAGAATTAATAGAAGCAAAATATGAAGTTAGTTGAATGGTAAAATCCTCATATTCAAAGTATGTATCCTCTACATTTTCACCAACTTCAATTTGGATATTAAGCTCTTCCTGGATCTCTCTAATTAAAGCTGTTTCATGACTTTCGCCTTCTTCAATTTTCCCACCTGGAAATTCCCATAAGTTCGGAAGTGCCATTACTGGGGAACGGAGTGCACATAATATTTCCTTATGTTCATTATGTATTACTGCTGCCACAACATTTATATGTTTCTTCATTAGCTGATCTCCTTTAATGATTACTTATTAAAAAATTTTATTAATTGGGTTTCGCTAGGCATTTGAATCCGAAACTTAAGATCACTATCCCCCATATTAACTACATGAGGATCACCTGCTTCGATTACTTTGAACTTCCAATGTGGTCTTAGCTTTGTCGTGTTTGGCATTGTTTCTCGCAACATCATTTTCTTTTGAAATGGTTGGAGTTTAGCCATCACAAACTTTTCTTTGAATCGTACAAGTAAATAACCCTCATGAACTTTTGGGTTATAGGATTCCATGATGGGTTCGCCAATATCAAACCAATTATACTGATTTTGTACTGAAGGTGATATGACAAAGAAATTACCCTTTCGAAAAACTGTCGTGTTTTTTTCTTGGCGTAATCCCAATTCTGTTATCAAAAATGGCAAATTCACTTTAGATGATTCATGTGCAACTGACAAATGCTCTACCTTCTCTCATATTCTGGTATTTTTAGTATAACGGATCTATTTTATAAGATCCTTATTAGAGTAAATATTCTCACAAATAAAAATACCTCTTTCGAGAGATGACTCCATGATTAATAGCAAAAAACGACCGAAATTGTATCTTCGGTCGTTTCGTTTATGGGAAAATAGGCGACGATTCTATATTGAAACAAAGAACATTGTAAACAGTTATAATTGTCTTTTTTGCATTTGAACTTAAGGTTGATTGAAGTGGAAGGCGGCGACTCCAGCGGGAATAGCATGAGCTGAAGACCCCGCAGGCGAGCTTGCTCGTCGAGGAGACTGAGGCCATGCCCGCGGAAAGCGTCCGTCTGAAACGGAAATCAACCTCTATTAATATAAAAAAGGAACTGCCCTTAGTCATATTTACTTTTCAAAACCATTCCAAAATCATTATCCCACACCATGTAATTTAACCTCAAAAACTAAAAATCATCTCTACACTTCTCCATACATCCTCTTAAACCGGTCATATAACCCTTTTATGGGCAGATTTCCTACTTTTAGAAATTTTATATTCTGTCAATTCTCTATTCTATTACATTATTAGCAGTATAATGTTAGTAAGATAATAGCGTAGAGACTGGGGTGGGTTAACTTGAAATTAAAAGTACAGACGATGTTCATTATTGGCGTTTCTATGATTCTGTTTCTGGCTTTTCTCATGTTAGTAACCCGTCCACTATTAATCCGTGATGGCGATCACTTAGACCGTGAGCGCTTAAATCTGAATATGGACATGGTAGAGAACTATTTTACTTCTGAAAAAGAACAATTGAACAGACTCTCCATGGATTGGGCAATATGGGACGATAGCTATGAGTTTATTGAAAGCAATGATAATAACTATATCGAACGGAACTTGATGGATGCGACATTTGAGAATCTAGAAATTGCGTATATGTTATTTTATGATCAAAACAATCAATATTTAAACGGCGAAGGAATCGAACCCGTCGATTCTGAACTTAAACAAACAGTTCAAAACCTTGTTACTGACACTAAATATCAAGAACTTCCTTTTCTTGTACATACAACAAAGGGACTCGCTCTTATCGATATTGAAAACGTTTATCCAAGTAGTGGAGATGGCCCTTCAAATGGAAAAATGGTCATGATTCGTTTTATCGATAAACCATTTTTTAAAACGTTAGAAAGAGATTTGTCATTGGAGTTAGCAAACTTCAAACATTTCACCAAAACGTCATCGCCAGCAAGAAACATTCAAGTTATTAATAATGAAGAACTTAAAGGAACGTTTTATTTAACTGAGATAAACGGTGGAGATTACGTTGAGATCTCTATGACGCAGCATAGGGACTACTTCCTTCAAAAACTAGATAGTATCAATAACTTATTTATAACCTTCATCGTGATGATTTTGATGATTGTGTTATTAATTTACATCTTGCTTGATCGACTCATCGTTTCACGGGTTACCACCTTGTCGGTACAACTGCGTGACATCCAACAATCACAAGACGGAACAACTCGTCTTGGTTACAGTCGAAAAAACAAAGATGAGATATACGTATTGGAACAAACAGTCAACGACATGATGCAATCCCTTGAGGAATCACATGAAGAAATCAAACGACTCGCATATCTCGATTATTTGACGGCTCTTCCTAACCGCTTCCGCTTACAGCGAGATTTTGAAAGCTATGCTCAATCTTCAGAACAACTTGGCATCATGTTCATGGATTTGGATGGATTTAAAGCAATAAACGATATATATGGTCATGCTGCGGGCGATTCGCTTCTTCAAGCCGTTGCGAGCCGTTTAACTACTTTAATGCAAAACACTCCAGGTATGTTAGCGCGCATAGGTGGCGATGAATTTATCATTTTGGTGCAAAATCAACAACAAGAGGAACTTGCCTCGTTTGCCCAATTGATTACTGACACGATTAGCGAACCCTACCAAATACAAGGACACGACATGCAGATTACGAGCAGTTTAGGCATCAGCCAGCTACCCAAAGATGGCCATTTATTTTACGAACTGCTTAATCATGCAGACACAGCCATGTATACATCAAAAAACAGCGGGAAAAATAAATTCACCTTCTATGAGTAGAACCATCACTTTTATGAGTTTAATCGTCATCTAGTGACTTATGTGGTAGAGAAAGTTCGTGGAGTCATAGCCGTTAGTAATTTGCACATAGAAAAAACCTCTTTAGTGATTGGCTAAAGAGGTTTTTTCTGTTCACTAAAGGTTACCCCATAACAAAGACGCCGACGAGTTCGTCAAGTGGGAGCTGGTGGATGCCGTATGGATCTTCGTAGCGAAGGTGCTGGTTGTTGGCTTGCTTGATAATACCGCGATGATAGTGGAGTTTGCCGTTTTTCCACGAGGTCAGTCGTGTTTCCATTTCGCTAATGAGTGCACGTTCGATTTCTTCTTGCATCGTGTCGTAATCGAATTCATCCAGTTCTGGTTTTTTCACCTTGTCGTAATCTTCTTGCCATTTGCGGAGTTCGGCCACGTGCTCTGGCAGCATCATGGCCGTCCACTTAATCTTGCCGCGATCTTTCAGGTCACCATCTACTTTTAGGCCACGGTTGATTTTCATGAAATGACGTCCTCCCTTTCTCTTCGAATAACTGGAACGGCTGCTAGGACATTGTCAAAGTAAAAAGTGCGTTTGGCCTGCTTGGTAAAACAGTACGCTTGAAACGTGTCTTGGTAGGTTTTAATAACTTTCACACGACGTTTAGTGATGTTCCCGTCCTTTGCAAGATAGACCATTTCCAAAATATCTTGGCGCTTCATACCTTTCACAATGGTGTCTTTCATTCAAGCCGCCTCCCTTTTCTTTATTATATGCGAACGCATGTTCTTTTATCAATATTTATTTGTTGGCAATAGGTGGGAGATGCTTTTCATCTTTTTTGTAGACATCAAAAAAACAGCTCCTATGTAATGAGCCGTTTCACGTGTGCTTTAGTAGATCCGATTATTTACATGCCTCTGTTATCTTTTAGATTTCGAACCTCTTCTTCTAAATCCCTTATTCGTCTCTCTAAATCACTGTTCGGTTTTGACTTTTTTGATACCGACTTGAAGATAACAATGATGACTGCTATTAATACGATGTAAAAAATAATCGGTGATAATCCAATAAGAGTATCCATTTAAATTCCCCCTCTTCCTTATTTTACCTAGTAATTAGGTATTTGAAAGAAAAATTTCAAACTAATTCCATTTTAGTGTTGTTTCCCGAACATATATTATTTTGAATTAACTGTTCGATTTCGATTTATTTGAAACTAAGATGATCGTGCCAATGATGACCGCTGCTAGCACCATAAAGACAGCAATACCTGCTAATAAAAATAGGCTATTCATGTAAACGCTCCTTCCTTATTTACGAACTCCAATTCCCATAATTGAAAATAACCCCTGACAGCATTTGAAGCTGAAGGGGTTATTTTTCATTTATCATACCATTAGTCTTCTTTATTAAAAAATTGAGTTAGTTGGTTTTTACTTGGATTTTGAATTGGATAGCTAAGATCACTATCCCCCATGTTAATAATATATGGGTTGGTTGCTTCGATTACTTTAAACTTCCAATGTGGAGGAAGCTTCGTTGTAGAGGATTTTGTTTCGGTTACCATCATTTTCTTTTCAAATGGTTTTAGTTTGGCCATTAAAAATTGTTCTTTAAAGCGGACTAATAAATACCCTTCTTGTTCTTCTGAGTCAAATAACTCCATAATGTTTTCTCCAACTTCAAACAAGTGATTCTTATTTTGTACAGACGGAGAGATAATAAATAATTTTCCTTTTCGAAAAACTTTTGTATTTCTTTCCTGGCGCAAACCAAGGTCATGAACTAAAAAATCCAGATTTACTTTTGATGATTCACGAGCAGTAGTCATAAAAATTTCACTCCTTAAATTGTCATCTGCTGCTTCAATTATATCCCAACTAAGGGGTTACATATGAATTTATTATAATTATCTCACAAATTACACTATTAATGAATGCAAGGTACAACCAAAATCAAATCATTTTTAATTTTCACTAGATGAGAGACAGAAAAAACGACCGAATTTGTATCTTTTGTCGTTTCTCTTATGGCATTAATTGATGATAATTCCTTACCAAACTCAACTACCCATTTTTATTCGCCTACATAAAACAACTTAAACAGAATCTCTCGTTGAGGAACTTGCAAACGCTCGAACTTTTCTAGAAACGCGGCTTTGTCATAAAGTACTTGATGGATCGTGACTTCCGCTTCCTCTCTAGATGCATCAATAATGCCAAATGAGGCAGTTTCCCCTTTTGATACACCTAATGCTCCAGGGTTTAGGTAGGTCTTGCCATTGGCTTGGAATAGATGTTCAGGATGGTGGTGACCAAAACAAATGATATCCGTGGGATAATCGCCAAACATCATCTCCATGTTTTCTAAGGTGGGCTCTAAAATTGTATAAAAAGGTTCATCTTGAATATGGAATTGTCGTTTAGTTTCTTCTATATGATAGTGAATACCCAAAATTCGGGTGCCATTTAGTTCTTTCTCAAGCATTCGAGGCAATGTTTTGAGTTTGGCAACATGTTGTGGATGGAGACGACTGGCTATCCATTCGTGGTGCTCGCGTGTGTGTTTGTAGCTATCGGGGTGCCCTTCTCCTGCAATGAGTGACAGAATGGCTTCGTCGTGATTGCCGGTAATCATCTGGACATCCTCACGTGCAAATAGGATATCGAGTACTTCGTTTGAATCAGGTCCCATCGCAATCATATCCCCAAGACACCAGATTTCTTCTATATCCGCGTGTTGGTCGATTTCTTGTAAGACCGCTTTTAGTGCGGGTGCATTGCCGTGAATGTCGGTGATGATAGCTAGTTTCATATATGTCAGTCCTTTTAGTGATTTTATATGGTTATCTTACCTCTTTTAAAGCATTTTGTTGTGTATGTGGTGCTTTTCTGCACAGTTTTTTCATATTTTTCGTGTACAATTGGGGCAGTTAGTAGAGGACGGTGTAAAGAATGAATCGCATTTCGATAAAGTTGGCAGCGTATTTTTTGTTGGCTGTGTTGATCCTAGAAGGATTGCTGATGGTTTATTTGCATCGTACGATAGTTACTTCGCAGGAAGAAGCACAGTTTGCGCAGCTGCTTGAGCGTGGAGCCAATCATCGAGATGTATTGGAGGATTTCTATTCTGAAGAAACATTGATGCATATCGAACTGATGGAATCGAATCTTGAACGTCAAGTGGCGATTTTGGATGCCGATCGTCAGTGGTTTGCAGGTACAGACGCTTCGAAAAATTTAACGAATCAGTTTCAGCAACAGGTGGCATCTGCACCTGCGCGAGACTCCGTTGTTGTCGACGATTGGAAACAGGAAAATTATATCGTGACGCTTCATCCGTTTGAGTCGAATACCGGGCAACAAGGATATGTAGTTATGTTTGAATCCACTACATCTTTACATACTTTAATGAGCAAGTTAAATACACATTTCGGCATTGCAGGTGTAGCGAGTCTATTGATATTATTCGTCTTGTACTTATTGTTATCACGTATTATTACGCGTCCACTTATTCGCATGAAAGAAGCGACGGAACGTTTGAGTACGGGAGATTTTCGTGTGAAGTTGACGCATAAGAGTCGAGATGAGCTAGGTGAATTGTCGACGTCTATTCAAAAGTTGGCTGATGACCTCGAACATACCCAAAAAGAACGTATGGAGTTTCTCGCAGCCATTTCCCATGAATTACGCACGCCACTGACTTATCTATCTGGGTATTCTTCCGTCTTAAAACGCGATGATTTATCCGAACAAGAACGTCAACGCTATGTGTCCATTTTAGAGGAAGAATCCGCTCGGTTAACGGAATTAGTGAAGAATTTGTTTGATTTAGCACAGATGGATGAAACCACCTTCACCATTTCAAAAGAAAGTGTTCAAGCTACTCCCTTCTTCTCAACTGTTTTACAACGGGTCAAACATTCTTTTGAGTTAGAAGACAAACATCTTGAACTGTCTATTCGTGAAGATTTCGAGATGGTAGTTGACCCCGTTCGTGTCGAACAAATCGTAGTGAATTTACTAGATAATGCACGTAAATATTCCCCTATTCATTCGATCACACGCTTGGATGTATATGTCCAAGATGGGCACACGGTTATTCGAATCGAAGATGAAGGCATCGGTATTCATACGCGTGATCATGAAGTGATTTTTGAGAAACTCATTCGTGTTGAAAAGTCGCGTTCTCGTGAATACGGTGGCGCTGGTCTTGGACTGGCCATCGTCAAAGAGTTGGTTGACGCACACGGAGGACGTATTGAAGTGATTAGTGATATAGGAAAAGGTAGTATTTTCACTGTTATTCTATAAAAGAAAAGCGCGACATGACATGAGGAATTGGTGTCTTTCTCGGGAGGAATGATGTCCTCCTCCAAGCGAATGGACGATAACACAAGCTGAATGGACGACAAGCTACAGTGAGTGGACAATCACACAAGTTGAATGGACGACAAACCACAGTGAGTGGACAATAACTCAAGTTGAATGGACAACACCACAGCGAGCGGACGATCACACAAGTTGAACGGACGACAAGCCAAAGTGATTGGACAATAACCAATCTTTAAGTCCGAAGATGTCTTTTTAAGAACTCTATGAAATGATATAAGAAACGAGGTGAGTGAATGACCACATTTTTGTGTATCGATGACGAAAAACGCATGTTGGAATTGCTCGAACTATTTTTAACACCGCATGGCTATCGTTGCCTGACAAGTGACGATGGTCAAAAGGGCTTGCACCTTTTGTCTACGCAGGACGTCGATTTGGTCATACTAGATATCATGATGCCTTTTATGAATGGCTGGCAAGTATGCGAAGAAATTCGTCAAAAATCGGACGTTCCTATTATTATGCTGACGGCGCGGTCTGATAAGAGCGATGTCGTCAAAGGCTTGAAAGCTGGTGCCGATGACTATATCGTTAAACCGTTTGACGAACAAGAACTGGTAGCTCGAGTGACCGCGGTATTAAGGAGGACGTCTTCTTCTGCGGAGTCTTCGGTATTAGTGCGAGATGGTTTTATTTTAGATTTAACTGCTTATACGTTTCAAATGAATGGTCAAACACTTTCGCTTACCTTAAAAGAATTTCAGTTATTGGAGACATTTATGACTCATCCGACTCGCACATATACACGTGATCAATTACTCGCAGTCGTATGGCCAGACCGTGCCAGTACGGATTCACGGACCGTCGATTCACATATTCGCAATTTGCGTGACAAACTTAAAACTGCTGGATTTCCAACGTCCGACTATATCGTGACGGTTTGGGGAATCGGCTACAAATGGAAGTGAGTGAAGAACATGAAGAAATGGATGATTATGATAGGACTGCTCAGTGTAACGCTTGCTGCCTGTTCATCAAACGAGACAACAAAAGAAAAAACAGAGGATAGAGCCACTCAAGACACTCCCGTCGCTCCTTCAGAAGGTTTTTATCAGGAAGCAACGGATGTAAAAGTGGACCATATTCACGGACTCGGCTACCCTGGTGCTGGAGATGCTTTAATGATTGCCAGCCATAATGGACCTCTTCTCTATGAAGAAGGAACGTGGAAAGAAACCACGAGCGAAAAACACGATTATATGGGCTTTCAGGCGGTTGCTGATGGATTTGTTTCAAGCGGTCACCCAGAACCCGGATCCGATTATGAGAACCCTCTTGGTTTACTGAAAAGTACCAATGTTGGAGAATCATTTAAACAATATGCGTTTGCAGGCGAAATCGATTTTCATTATTTAGCGGCTAGCTATCATACAGATCGCATCTTTGTCTTTAATGAAATGCCTGCCGACAATTTAGATAACGGCTTCTTTTATACAGACGATTATGGCCAAAAATGGACTACTATGGACATGAAAGGCTTTGAAGCCGATATGATGTCCAATATGGCGGCACATCCAGACACACCCGAAACTGTTGCGATTGGCACAGAACGAGGGTTGTACCTTTCCACGGATGCAGGCCAAAGCTTTTCACTGTTCAAGGAAGACATGTACGTGACCTATGTGACGTTAAGTAAAAATCACGCGTACGTAGCGGAGTTAATAGATGATAAGGTGCAGTTGGTGCAAATTGACCTTGCTTCAAAAGAAGCAAACATTCTTTCCGTTCCACAACTGACGAAAGATAATGCCGTCACTTATATTGCTACACACCCTACAAATGACCAAGAAATATCGATTGTCACCATGCAAAATGATGTCTACCAAACGACTGATAGCGGGGCTACATGGAATCAATTACTGACGCGTGGTGAATTGACTAAAGAGTAGGTGCTCAAGCTTGAAGCAATATGCTTAATAAACGGCTACGAGCTAAGCAAGATGAGTAGTCATCTTGTTTAGCTTTTTAGTATCCAAATACCCTCACCATTGTTGAGTTAAATCGTGCTACTATAAATGCATCTTAGTTTTGGTAAGGGAGATTTCTATGGCAATAATTGAATCTTATATGGCCATGGTTCCTATTCCTGTGGCTATATTGGTAAGTGTACTTGTGAATATCGTGATTAGTATAATTGGTGTCCTTCCGAGTGCATTCCTGACAGCCATCAATGTCACGGTATTTGGTTTTTGGGGAGGTTTTTCAGTTTCTCTTATTGGAGAGATTGCCGGAAGTTTGGTGGCCTTTTTGTTATATCGAAAGGGCTTTCGAAAGTTTGTAGATCATCGGTCGAAACACACACCACGCATGAAAAAGTTGTTAGATGCATCTCCTCGAGAAGCCTTTTTGTTAGTGATCGGCTTACGCTTAATGCCATTCGTTCCTTCTGGATTAGTTACGCTGTATGCTGCGGTCAGTAAGATGCGCTTTGGTTCCTTCGCAGTGGCGAGCAGTATGGGGAAGGTTCCAGCTTTATTAATCGAGGTTTCTACCACGTATGCCGTTGTAAAATGGCTAGGTATTGGACAATTCATTGTTTTTGGGTTGGCAATTGCTGTCCTTTTTATGGTTTGGATTAAGATGAAACAAGGGCATTCTGTCTAAAAAAACTTCGTTTTTATGCCATTTCTTTCAACGATTTCACTCCATCTTTTCTAGCGATATCATAGTTTTAGACCTATTTATAGAAGAACCCCATGACGATGCCCCATATGTCGGATGTTAGTTTGCGTATAATACAACATCTTACTGTGAATGGTGGTGTTAACTATGGGTTACGAAAAAAACAATGGATCTTCATTCGCTCTGTTGGTGGTTCTTTTCATTTTATTGATTATTGTCGGAGCTGCTTTTCTTTACTAGTTAAAATAATCACACGGAAGAGAAAACCACTCCCCACGCACGCCGAGAGCGCGAATAAGCGCTCTCATTTATTTTTGAAGCTCTTCTGAGGTAGTCGCATTGGACAAGTTAATGGAGGAAAGTTTACATAATCATCATGTGGGAAAATGAAAGTAGAGGTGACCTGATGTCGACATTTACTAGTAATGGCACGATTTTAACATATGAAGAACACGGAACGGGCGAGCCATTTGTTTTGTTGCATGGTTTAACTGGGAATCGCCATATGTTTGAAGAAGAAGTAAAGATTTTCAAAAAGTATTTTCGCACCATCGTCCTTGATGCACGTGGACATGGTGATTCTGAAAAACCGTCTTCGTATACATTGGATGATCATGTCGCCGATGTACTTCGCTTACTTGACCACTTAAAAATCGAAGAAACGCATTTACTTGGCGTTTCGATGGGTAGTTACATCGCGCAAGGTGTGGCCATTGCTTCACCCGAGCGTGTCAAGAAATTGATGTTAGTGGCAACGAAGTCACAAGGCAAAACGTCTTCGATGGAAGCCCTCTTTGAAAAACACGCAGATGACCTTGAAGGATTAGACTTTTCGGAGAAAGTGCTCAAAGTATCTCCATACATTTTTCATGATTTAGGAGCTGTCGGCAAGTGGAGTTACAAAGCAGGACAACAAACTCCTTCCTTAACACCTAAAGAGGTTTCGGTCGCTAATGAGGCATTAGAAGGATTTGATTTCAGTGAAGATTTGTATCGAATCACCGCAGAAACGCTCGTTATTAGTGGCGTTCATGACGGTTTAAACCCACCAGATGTAGGTCGCGAAACGGCGAGGTTAATTCCGAATGCTACGTTTGTGGAATTTAATCAATCTGGACATGCTCCAAATGTCGAACAGCCCTTGTTATTTTTAGATTTCATCTTAGAGTTCGTTGATCAAAAATGAAACGTGATACACAAATACCCCCACTCGCTAATTGCGAACGGGGGTATTTTCAAGATAGCTTACGCTTTTTTCGAACAAGTTTAAATAAGTAATATGCTAAAATGCCTCCGATTAACACTACCCAAATAAGAGTTTCATCTAATTCTTCCGATAACAGTCCTGCTGGAATTAATGCAAGGGCGAAAAAGTAAAGGAAGTTTCCAATCGTTGTTGCGAAAACAAACGGCCAAATCCGCACCGTACTAAGTCCGCCTAAAATATTGACCAAACTGGTGGGCACTAAAGGAAATATCCTGGCTTGAAAGACATAAGCGAAGCCATTCGCTTCAATTTTTTCAAGTAATTCGGGTTTGAATTTTTCAATTAAGCGCTCTTGAAATAAATATCGGACACCATAAAACACAGCAATTGCCGCAACTATACTCGAGATCCAACTCCATAAGAAACCATTGATGAAACCAAACAAGGTAATATTAATGCTTATCACCAATAGTAAAGGAAACACGGTAAATGAATTTTGAAGGATCATAATCACTAACATAAACAGAACGGCATACAGCATATTGTCATCTAAAAATTCTTGAGTGGCTACGATATCCCGATTGACAAGAAGGATAATGATTTGTCGATTCATAATTAAAAAAATGAGCAACAGCAACAAACCGCCCCATACCAACCAGTTTCTATGTGTAATCTTGTTGAAGGCTTCTTTCATTTGTCACCTGCTCGCTTTTTAGTCATGGTCAACTCTATATTTTTCACGACTTAACTTTTCTTTAATCATATCATGTTTTGTTATGTTCTTTCCTCTTTCAATCTTCACTAGTTTCTATCAGACACCGTGACAGGTGCAACAATTACTCGAATTTGACCACTGCTCATTGACCACGCTACTATATTCGCAGGAATTCGGAATGATGGACAGTTATTGTGTTATGATGAAAAAAATTCTGAAGAAGAGGTGTTTTGATGAAAGCCTACCAATTTCTTATCACTCTAGATCACGTACAACCAAAGGTATGGCGACGGGTTATCGTGCCCGCTACACACGATTTTTATGATTTGCATTCCGTCATTCAAACCGCTGTCGGTTGGACGAACAGTCACCTGTTTAATTTCCTCATCGAAGACTCCATTAACAACAGAACCATTGAACTTGTTGCTGATGAAGAATCTGTCGCAGAAAATTTCGAAATGGTTCAACATTATATGAAAAACCCTCCTGAAGAAGGGTCTTATGCGGAGAAAATGTATAAACGAATGATTCGCAAGCAATTATTGCTCGCACGTGATGTGGATTTAACTCAACACGTAAATGAGTCACCCGAGTTTCGCTACATGTATGATTTTGGCGACGGCTGGGACCATGAAGTGGTATTGGAAAAAGTCATAGACGACTTCGACTTTGATTATCCTCAAGTGTTAGAAGGCAAAGGTACTTGTCCTCCTGAAGACGTCGGTGGACCACCTGGTTATGATGAATTCAAGCGTGTCATAAAGGATAAAGAAGATCCTGAGCATACATCTATGAAATCATGGGCAAAAAGCCAAGGCTATCAAAAGTTCAACTTGTCGAAGGTCAATGAACATTTAAAAGAAGAGTGGGAAGTTATTTGCGAATGATTTCTTCTCTATGATTATTGCTTAGTACCCGTATCTACTTTTAAAAAGTGCATATGTTAAAACATCCTTCCTAAAAAGGTGGTGTTTAGCATGGGTTACGAATACAATAATGGCGGTTCTACATTTACGTTGATCGTTGTTCTCTTCATCTTATTGATTATTGTCGGTGCAAGTTTTCTATATTAAGTAATTTTGATTAACCCTCAAATTTTACTATGACGCCGCCCCTTTCTTCCCCAAGCGTGCGCCACAACTACGAAAGACCTGACTCCCACTGAGGTGTCAGGTCTTTCGCGTGTGTCTGAGAAGACCTATTGTCCGTACCCGAATGGTCGAAAAGTGGTCGTGAGTGGTCGGAAACCGGTTGTGAATGGTCAAAAACTCCATGTAATTGGTCAGAAACGACACTCAACTGGTAGGAAAATTAGTCCCCTTTATTTATGCCACAGTTTGTTTCTCGTAAATAGGTACCCAGCCTTCTGTTGTGACGAAGATGCGCACCGCTACTACTTTGCGGTCTTCCATTAGCGTAAAGTAGTGACGTACGTTTTCAGGAACCGAGATTAAGTCTCCTGGATGAAGTTCCACGTCGAAGAATTCGCCGTCTTCCGATTGAATGACGAAAATGCCATGCCCACTCACAATGAAACGCACTTCGTCGTCCTCATGATGGTGCTCTTGTTGGAAATTTTTTAGCAGTTGCTCTAAGTTCGGTGTTGATTCTGAAAGTGAGATGACATCCGCTTGTTGGTAGTTACGACGCTCCGAAATATCGGCAATCTCGATGCCAAATGCTGATAAAATTTGTTGTTTTTCTTCATCTGTTAAATTGAATTTTTCACGCAGTTCGGCCGGAAGTTTTTCTATGTTCCATTTTTCATAAATAACGTCGTTGCTATTTAAAAAATCGATTACTGCTTGTTCTTCTTCAATGCGTTCGTTTGATGTGTGTTTACGAATAAATGCCATAATTAAAAACTCCCCACTACATTTTTTATTGTTGCTACTTTGATTTGATATGAGAATAAAAACTCCCACGCTTCCAAGATTTTTTTCGCTTCAAATGCATCTTTTCCCCACACGGTAATTCCATGATTTTCAATGAGAATTGCCCCACTGTCACCATTTACATAGCGATCGAATTGTTCGGCTAGAGTCGGGATGTGTGCAATGTTCGCGATAATCGGAATGCTGACTTTGGCGTCTTGCTCCCATGAACCGAGAGCTTTGATAATTTCATTTCCCGTGAATTCAATATGCGTTTCGTTTTTGTACAGTTCTGTAATCACATTGTTATCAATGGTATGCACATGAAGAACGCAGCCTGCGTTGGTTTTATTATAAATTTTTGCGTGCAGCAATGTTTCCGCGGAAGGTTTCGACGTTGTGTCCTCTAACTTTTCTCCATTTGAATCGACTAATAGAAAGTCGTGATTCGTAAATTTACGTTTGTCTTTTCCAGAAGCTGTGACTAGAAAGGTAACGGGATCATTCGAGACTTTAATCGATAAATTACCACTTGTTCCAAAAAACCAATCGCGATCGGCTAATTCTTTTTTGATAGCTGCCAGATCGCTCCAACGCGAAAAGTACTTGCTCATGTGTGTACCTCCAATTGCTTTAAAATGTGAATGACATCGTAAAAAGTTTCAAATGACTCAAACGCAATGTCGAGTTCTACGCACTTTTCACTGAGGAAATCGCGTGCAATGACTTGGTCCGCCAGTTTGGCAGCTTGTAGATCGGTAATGGAATCGCCAATGACGATTTTATATGTGTTGTCTTCACTCAGTTTGCGTATGATAGACGGTTTACAGCAGCCACAACCATTTGAACAAAGTTCATCACATGTGTGTGGCCACTCGATGGAAATCATATCACCTGAGAAATCTGCGACATTGCAATAAATATGGTCTTCAGACATGTAATCTTTCAGCAATGGTTTGACGAAGAAATCAATGCCCCCTGATACGATAAAGAGTGGAATCTGTTGCGACTTCGTATACGCAACAAAGTCTTCAAAACCTTCGCGAATTTGTGCCTGGTCGAGGACAAATTGCGTGATTTCATCTTTTTGGTCCGTTGAAAGCAAGTTAAATAGTTGTGTAACACCTTGTTGAATGGATATTTGTTGGCCAAGAATTTGGTCTTTTATCGGCTCCCATTCAGGTGGTGCGAACTTTTTCATGATGGCCATGATATTGTCTTTAGTTGTGATGGTGCCATCAAAATCACAAAAAATAACTGGTTGGCTCATCGGACTTTGTCACCCCACAATTCAAGTGCTTGTTGAAGTTCTTCGTTTGTTTGTGCAGCGTCTGATAATGTTTTCTTTGAAAGTGTGGCATCGACCGCTTGTCTGAATGCCTTCCCACCTGCTGCAGAACCTGCTGGATGCCCGTGCACTCCGCCCCCTGCATTAATTACCGAGTCAATTCCAAAATCTTCGATAAGTTGCGGTACCATTCCCGGATGGATTCCCGCTGACGGTACAGGAAGTGTTGGTTTGACGTAATCCGGTTTCGTTAGTGATTCCACAATCTGTAGCGTTTCGCTTTTTTCAAGAGCCACACTTCCATATGGCGACGGGAATAAGGAGAAATCCGCGCCTGCAAAACGAAGTAATTTGCCTAGTGCGAGTTGGTTTGACAGCCCATACTGTGGAGATGGTGTGAATGCTCCTGAAACAGCCGGATGCGCCATGATTGGAACAGTGATTTCCCTATCTTCAGCTAAACTATGAAGCGTATCGAGTCCATATGCATAGACATTAAACAACAACATGTCTGCTCCGAGCTCTGTTGCACGCTTCGCTTTTTCTCTTAAGTCAAATGTTCGACCTGTTAAATTCACAGCGTAGCGTGTGCGATGTCCCGTTTCCGAGTAGACTTTTTCAAGTACTTCGCGACCTTTCGTAATCCGTTCTTCAAAAGGCGTTAAGTCGTTGTCGAACAAAATCTCATCGTCTTTCACAAAATCCACGCCACCTCTTGCTTGTTGTTCAAGTTGGTTTAGTAAAAAAGATAAATCTTTGCCAAGGATTCCTTTGAAAATACTCATCACAAATGGTCGATCTTGTACACCCGTCCACTTGCGAATGCCTTCAATCCCAAACTTAGGTCCTTTGAAGTGAGTAGCTAGCTCCGCACTAAACTCCAAATTAAGTAATTTGATCTCTCCATCAAGCGATAGTTTGCCAAAAGTCGTCGTTAAAATGGCAGGTAAATCGGGACTAAAATTTGCAGCAGGATAGGCAATTTGAATAATTCCTTTCGTGCGCTCCTCACCTAATGCTTGGACAGATACGACGCGCCCTTTATGTTTCTTTAATTGTTGTTGTTCGAGTTGAGGCAAGTCCGTCCAAGAACCAACTGTCAGCCCAAGTGCGATGCCTTCCGCTTTTTTCTCTAAATTTCTTACGTTATGAACTAAATAACTCGCGATTACTTCACTCAATGTCGTCACCTCTTTAATCCACATAAAAAAACCTCTTCACAAAAAAGAAGAGGTTAGTAAAAACTAACATCCTCTTATCTGTCAGCTACTGCTGCAAGAATTAGCACCGTGCCTACTCGCGTAAGTCGGTTGCCGGGTTTCATAGGGCTAGTTCCCTCCACCTGCTCTTGATAAGAAAAATGTAGATATGTATTTTTAAAAATATAAATCGAATTATTGCATCTATTCCCATTAATGTCAACCCTATTATTATAAAAATCTGAATTGAAGAAATTGACTGATAGTTACAAAGAGGAGTAGGATGAACTTGAATATAAATACAAATCCTGGAGGTTTTCTAGTTGAGATTACAAGATAAAGTAGCGATTGTCACTGGTGGCGCAAGTGGGATTGGCGAATTTACTGTGCGTGAAATGCTCAAGCAAGGCGCGAAAGTAGTCATCGCAGATTTTGATGATGCGGGTGGTCAAAAACTTGCGGACGAACTAGGTGAAGGCGTTTCATTCATCCATGTTGACGTTTCAAATGAGGAACAAGTTGAAGCAATGGTTAAGCACTCCGTGGATACGTTTGGCAAAGTGGATATTTTATTTAGCAACGCAGGTATCGGGTCAACTGGTTCTACTCATGAGTTGTCATTGGAAGACTGGAATAAAACGATTTCCGTTAACTTATCTGGCGTATTTTTATGTGCGAAATACGCATTAATAGAAATGGTCAAACAAGGTAGCGGGAGCATCGTCAACTGCGCATCCATCTTAGGTCATGTTGGCCAAGCAGCTACCGCTTCTTACACAGCAGCAAAAGGTGGCGTCGTAAACATGACACGCGCCCTTGCTGTGGAATATGCTTCTCAAGGTATTCGTGTAAACGCCGTGTGTCCTGGTTACATCAACACGCCATTGCTGGATCAATTAGATGATGCGACAAGGAAACACTTGGTATCACTACACCCACTTGGCCGCCTAGGTGAATCACAAGAAGTGGCAAACGCCGTTGTTTTCCTTGCCTCAGATGAAGCGAGTTTTGTCACAGGGGCGAACTTATTGGTAGATGGTGGGTATACTGCTCAGTAACCTTCTGTTGTTAAGTTGAAAAGATGATTCCTTTATAAAAAGAGACCTGGCTCGCCGAAAAAGCGAAGCAGGTCTCTTGTTTTAATTAGGAGAAAATTGGATAGTTGCGACAATAACGTGAAAAGTTACGACAATAATTCAAGAAGTTACGATGATAACGGTAAAAGTTGCGACGATAACTAATAAAGTTGCGACAATAGAAGCAAATCTGAGGTTACAGCTAAACTATAAGCCAGAATAAGATGATAATCCCGATCATCATTAGCCCCATAAGAAACGAGACTGTACGAAACGCTGGAATATAATGACTTTGAGAAAAAAACTTTTTACAAAGCCATAAAACAAATACAAAAAATATGTCGATAAACTCTATTGATCCAACGACACCGAAATCTTCAATCTCTCCATCTTCATCGTCTTTGTATGTTTTAAATGCGGAATAAAAGCAAGAAATGCCAACAAGTCCGAATAAAACAGTTGCGATAATGGAGATCCAAATCGACACATAACTTCCCCCTTAAGATCACGCATTACGTGTTCAATTCCTGCATCATACCATTACGAAATAAACTTCAATCCAACCGCTGCACTTAACACCATGGCAATAAACAACACGCGCAACCACGTTTTAGGCTCCCCGTATAATATCATGCCTAAAATCGCACCGCCAGAGGCACCAATACCTGTCCATACCGCATAAGCCGTTCCCATTGGAAGACTTTCCATCGCTAACGCAAGGAACAAGAAACTAGCGCCAAAGCTGACGAACAATCCTGTGATCGATTTCCAGTTGCGATTTTTATGCACTTGGTTGATCATCACTACTCCAGTCATTTCAAATAGTCCTGCAATGATTAAAAATAGCCAAGCCATTAGGATGCCACCTCTTCCTGTTCTTTCGTCACTAACTTGAGTCCGACAACGCCCAGTAACAACAGCGCAATTAACCCAATTTTCGCGATGCTAAAGTCTTGTCCAAAAAATAAGATATCTGCGATTACTGTACCTGCTGTTCCAAGTCCCACGAACACCGCGTAGACGGTCCCCACCGGTAATGTTTTCCCTGCCATAATCATTAAATAAAAACTCACAGCAATGGCTATTGCGGTTCCAATCCATGTCCATATATCATCCGCATGTTTTAAGCCTATGACCCAAAATACTTCAAAAAAAGCGGCAATGAATACTTTCATCCATTCTTTATTCATCCTGTTCATCTCCTATCCATAAAAATAAGCCTGAGAAATTAACGTAAAATACGTTATCTCCCAGGCTTTTATCCTTCCGTGTATCTTTGCTATACGAGCAAAGCGTTTTCTCTCGGACCAGACCAAACCAGTTGTTTGCGGAACCCTAGAAAACTTGATCGTCACTTTGCTAAATGACGCTTTATGAAATTAATCAGTCCATGGCTAGAATAAACCATCGAATGTAGTGAGTCAAATGAAGAGCTCACTTCTTTACTCCATATAGATATTTCAATGCTTGTATAATATTCCAACAAATGTCATTATAGAAATTACTAGTACATTTATATGATTTGAGATTGAGTAAGTCTATCCTGGGAGTATGGGGGAATCACAATGAAAATGATAACAAATAAATTCATTATTCTTGTCATAACCACAAATATTTTCATCATTTTTTATCAATTACTGGCTTTTTTCGGAGCTAATCTACTACCCATTTCTCCACTTGGGACGATGATTGGAATGATTTCCCTCTTTCTTCTCATTCCGTTCTCTTATTTGTCAGCTTATGGAGTTGTGAAGATCATTAAAGGCATGTAAAGAGACTTGCGCTGATTAGTACATGGCATTTAGAATATGGTCTTTAAAATCTTGCGAAACTCTGAAAGTAAGGAGTTGTATGACTCGTCATTCAATTCGTCTTGTGAAACCCACACATATTCTGAATGCTCGTCATTCATTTGAAAATTGGCGAGCTGTGCATCGGTAATGTCAGCTACATATGTATAAATTAATCGGTAAATCGGCTCGCTGACTGTATTTCCTTCGAACGTTCGGACGTGAATCTCTGTCAATTTATCTAGATTTAAATTCGTTTCTTCCTTCAGTTCACGATATGCAGCTTCTAGCGGTATTTCATGAAACTTCACTTTTCCCGCTGGCACATTCCACACGCCAGGTGCAACCGCTGCTTCTTCTGAACGCTTCGCGAGTAAGATTTTATCGTTCTTCTTCAAAATGATTTCCACTGAAACACGGTAGTTGGGGTGATGAGTCATGGCTATGGTCTCCAATTCTAAGTATTGAAAAATGCCGAACTTTGAAATAGCTTCGGCATCTTTGAGAGCATTATTTATTTGCGAACTTTTCTACTTCTGTTCTAGGGATCTCTAAAATGCTCGCAATTTGTTCAATCGTCATGCCAGCTGCAGCCATCTTTTGAATGTTGTTTTTTCTTTCCAAATTGATGCCTTCTTCTTGCCCTATCTTTTTACCTTCTTCTTTTCCTACCGCTTTACCTTCATTAATACCTATCGCTTTACCTTCACTAATACCCATCTCTTTACCTTCACTAATACCTATCTCTTTACCTTCACTAATACCCATCGCTTTACCTTCATTAATACCTATTTCTTTCCCTATTTCCCTACCCTCTTCGATACCTTTACGAAGGCTTTCCTCCACTGCAACACGCGCATCTTCTTCAATTTGAATACGCGTTCGTTCTGTCCGCTCACTACTCATCGCGTGATAGCGGGCCAATTGATCTTGGCTCAAGTCCTGCAAAGCCTGATACGCTTTGCTAAATGTAGGTTCTTCCATCGCAAGTCCCTCCTTTACTTTTTGGTCACCTTTTATAAACAATAACCATTTTTCAAGTGCCGTTGCTTCTTTTATATGCGTCATATCAATTTTTGTTAATTCAAGTACATGCATTTCTATATGATGGGAATAAACAAACTGATCTTCTGTCTCTGTTAATAAAAACTTACTATGAAAATGTTCTTTTGGCAAGAAGTTGAAGTCCGTCACGGCGATTTGAATCGTTTTATTTAACTTAGAATATGGCTGTCTTTTGCGATCTTGATTGGCGTACATTTTTGCCCAATACATAAGCATCCGTTCAGGGAACGCATGGTGATTTTGGAGTTGGATTTCGATATTAATCATACTATTATCATTTGATAATACTCGAATATCCATTATTGAAGCTTTATCATCTGCATGATTCATTTCCAAATGCGGATCCACAAAAACGATTTCTTTAATATCTAAAACAACAAAAAAACTCTTCCACAAAATGAAGAGTCCACAACTAAAAATAGTATTTATATGATTTTTTTAGCTAATTCCAATGAGTAAATGAAGAGTTTGAATAAGAAGACCTCTTTGATTGTGCTCGTTGTGTGGACCGACTTATGAAGTCTATAAATCGAATGATTGTATTCTTTTTCGTCAACAAGGTTGGGTGATTTTCCATCTTAATTAGCCTCCTATCATTTTTTATTTCCATCTTCATTTACCTTGCCTTAATGGGTATCCCTTGGCGCTTCTGAAATGGCAACGTGACCACGGTTCCAGCAACTCCACCTATGGCCAAAAACGAAAGGATGGCGATGGGAAGAATGTGCTTCTTCAACTGTATTTGAGTCATGTAGTACCTCCTTATAGTTGACTTGCTCTTTTAGTGTAGTCATTAAATATGAAGAGGATATGAATCGTGTGTTAAGACATTATTTAGAATAATTATCCATCTTTACAATTCAAAATTTTGTATGAAGAAATGGTAAAAATGATCAAAGACATGTAAAAAGACTTGCTCCGATTGGAACATGGCATGTAAAATATTGCCGTTAAAATCTCGCGGAACTCTGAAAGTAAGGAGTTGTATGACTGGTCATTCGAATGAAAATTGTCGAGCTGTGCATCTGTAATGTCAGTTACATATGTAAAATTTAATTGGCAAATCGGCTTGCTGACTGCATTTCCTTCGAACGTTCGGACGTGATTCTCTACTAATTTTTCGACATCTAAATTCGTTTCTTCCTTCAGTTCACGGTAGTTGGGGTGATGAGTCATGGCAATGTTCACCGATTCTAAGTATTGAAAAATGCCGAACTTTGAAATAGCTTCGGCATCTTTCAGAGCATTATTTATTTGCGAACTTTTCAACTTCTAATTTAGGAATGGTAGAAACGATGAATCAAGTTGATTACTATTCTTTTCTTGGGTCAACATAATCAGGATAATCCGTAATAATACCGTCCACATTCATCTCCAGAAGAAAGTCAGCAGATTCCTGGCTTCGTACAGTCCATGATTGTATTTTCATCCCTTGTGAATGCACTTGATTGACTAGATCTTCAGTGATTAATCCGTAACTTGGATTAAAATAATCAGCGTACGCACTAAACTCTTTTAAAGCTTGCGGTGTTGTATCTGTTTTTGACCATGTCAGCACTCCAATTGGAACATTCGGTAGAAGGGTGTTCATTTTTTTCATAGATTCAAAGTTAAACGATTGAAGAATCATTTTTTCATTTTGCGGTTTATCAAGATGGCGATCTTTTAATTCCTGAGCAATGCTTTCTTCAATGCCAGGATAGAGTTCTGGAGCCTTTAATTCAAGTAAAATACCAATCTTCCCATGATATTTGTCGAGAATTTCGTCAAACGTAGGGATTTTTTCTCCTGCAAATTCCGTGCCCTTCCAGCTTCCTGCATCTAGACTTCTCAGTTCATTCAAAGTTAAGTCTTTTATATACCCGCTGCCATCCGTTGTTCGGTCCACTGAAGTATCATGAATTATGACTAATTCACCATCTTTAGTTCTTTGAATATCCATCTCGATATAGTCTGCTTTCATTTCTATCGCTTTGTCAAAAGCAGCAATCGTATTTTCAGGAGCATAGCCTGCTGCACCACGATGGGCTATATTATCCACTTTTCTTACTTCTCCTATTGATTCTTCAGCAAACGCCTGTGTGAACGGACTAAATAAAAATAGTAAAGATAATCCTGTACCCAATAATGTTTTTTTATTCACTCTTATCATCTCCTATTCTATTACGTTTGTATTGCTACTATGGTTAATTTAACAAGTCTAATTAGCGTGTTTATGTAGAGGTTTATTGAGAATTTCTCCTCTTACCTTGCCTTTAAAGGTAGCCCTTGTCGTTTCTGTAATGGAAAGTTTGCAATGGTTCCCGCAACTCCACCGATTGCTAAAAATGAAAAGATGGCGATAGGAAGAGCTTTCTGTTTCAAATGTGTTTGATCCATGTTTGGCCTCCTCATATTTGACTTGCTCTGCTAGTGTAGTTGTTAAATATGAAGAGGGTATGAATACTGTGTTAAGACATTATTAGAATAATTACCCATATTACAATTAGATTTTTGTCATGGACCGTTCTATCGGAGACGGTCGATTTTTTCTATTTCTAAACACGAGCTCTTCGTAAATTCGTGGTAAACTACTACTAGTATTTATCGCGTGAAACGAGGTTTTTATATGATTCGAACATTTGGCGTAACGGCTGATAGCCAATTAGAAATGGATTTCCCATTAGAAGATCTTAATAAAAAACCATTCGACTGGTATTGGGTCGATTTTGATCAGCCTACTCCAGAGGAATGGGCATTGCTGGATTCATTCTTTCATTTCCATCCCCTTACGATTGAGGATTGTTTAGATCGCTTGCAACGACCGAAAGTTGATTATTATGATGGCTATCAGTTTTTTGTTGTTCATGCGTTGAATGCACAAACGCTTGAGGCAGAAGAATTGGATATATTCGTTGGCAAAAATTTTGTTGTTACCTTTCACCATTCTTCAGTTGATGAGTTAGACTTAGTTCGTAAAAAATTACAACGCGATGCTTCATTTTGGGAGCGTGGATCCGTTTATGCTATGTATCAAATCCTCGATAAAGTGGTCGATTCATATTTCCCTATTGTCCACAAGATTGAGGATCATTTAAATGAAATTGATGATAAAATGTCATTTGATATGAAGCATTTTTCGATGGATACCGTATTTAACATGCGCAGTGATTTGCTATGGTTACGTCGTACGATTTTGCCGATGAGTGATTTAATCTATCGCGTGTTGAACTCCAGTCGTTTTGACCTTCAAAAGCACGAATATACCTACTTTGCCGATATTTCCGATCACCTTGTTAAACTGGCGGAAATTGTTGAGTCAAACCGCGAACTTACGGCGGATATTCGCGACAGCTATATGGCCATGAACTCGAATCGCATGAATCGCATTATGATGATTTTAACGATCGTATCTTCGATATTCATTCCACTAACATTCGTCGCTGGTGTATACGGCATGAATTTTAAAAACATGCCTGAACTCGAAATGAAAAATGGCTACTTCTTTGCACTAGGTGCCATGATACTAATCGGCTTATCCATGTTGGCTTGGTTCAAACACAAAGGTTGGATGAGTTTATTTAAACAATAGGCTCTGTTACAGTAATTGATTTTGTATAAATAAAAGCGCTTGGAGATTTGTCTCCAAGCGCTTTTATTTGACTGTATTATTTCACCAAATGTTCCGCTAGTTTAGGACGCAACATCTCCTAAAGGTGTAAAATCGTCTTGAAGCCAGTAACCATGTTTACCTTTATTCTTCACAAAACGTTTTAATAGTTCTGTACATGAATTTGCGATTACTGAGCAGCAATCACATGCCTAGCAAGTTAAGACAATAGCAACAGCAAATCTACCTTCTACATGAGCTAGTCGCTCCGCGAAATCTCGTTTCTAAACCTTAATTCAAAAACAAGAAATCACTTTATACTACTGGATATAAACATCGCGGCATCTTGATTCATGAAAATACGATTTCCATGATGGAATGTCTTAATTTCAATTGATGTAAATCCACTTTCGGATAAACTATTTTTCAGTTCTTCATGCGAAAAACCGTTATGAACTTTCGGATGATTTATTTTATCATTTTTGTCAAAATCAATAATAATTAGCTTGCCGCCAGTATTTAATATGTTGAACAATTCGTGTAAAATTTTTTTAGTATCTGGAATATGAAGAAGGACTAGAGACAGTAAAACTATGTCTGCCTTAAGTTCAGGAGTTTCTTGAGTAAAATCTGCATAAAGTACTTTTGAGTTAATAATTCCTTTGTGAGAGATTTTAGCTTTCGCAACATCCAACATTTGTTCTGATGAATCTATCAACAATATAGAATCTACTAGATCTGATAATTCTAAACTAATTAGACCCGTTCCACTCCCATAGTCTAATAATGATTTAGATTTATTATTTCGTAATTCTGGTCCAACTTCCTTAACTATAACTTTAGCTAATTCAATTCTTTCTTCTGTATCATATCTTTTTGCCATCTGTTCAAAAACGTTATTTTCCATATTCCACTCTCCTATTTATGTAAGCTACATAGTGGTCATTATAGCAAAAATCAAAACCTTAACTCTCAAATCCTAGTCTAAATTGAATTCAATTCTTTATACGAGTAGTTGAATATTCATTCGTTTCGATATCATATTTTAATTCAAATGTATCCCAAGTATCGTCTTTTAAATCTGCAATGATAATTGAGTAATATTTCGGTTCAATATGCGAGTAATTTTGCATTATAGCAGGTTCCTCGTATGAATCCCCTTCAATTATCGATTCAATCCAACTTCTAACTTGAGGATTCTCTTCTTTTGTAATTAATGTCATAACGGATAAAACCCCTGTATTCACAGTAGTAGACGCATCTATTTTGTCGTAATCCACTGTAACAAAACTACCGATTTTGAACTGTTCCCTGTCTAGCAAGGTTCCTAAATCATTCTTTAGTTGCGCATCTTCTGAAAAAGTAAAGTCTACCATGTTTACTCTAAATCCATCTTCATAGATTTCTGTAATATGGCCTGAAGTAATCCCTTCAGGGTGTGCAGCTTTCATCGCTTGATTAAGCCGGTCTTGTTCAAGTGCCTCTTCATTTGGTATTTCTTTCACCGTAAATTCATTTGTCTTGCGATCAATTTCAGCTTCGTACTTCTTTCCATGAATTTCCCGTTCATTAAAATTTAAAGTGATTTCTTGTTCCGTTAATTTTAAAATACTGATAGATAAAATATTACCTGTTTGTTGATTATTAATAAAATGTCTTAAAGAATTACTCACTCTTTTGCTCTCATCATCATTTTGAAGTACAACCTTTGTGGCAAAACCTTGACTCGGAAAAGATTCCAAAATGTATCCCTTATCTTCAAAAGCAACTAAATCTCCAGGTTTTATTTCTTCGAATTTCAGCTCTCGGTTATCTGCTGTTATAAGCTTGGTCTCATCCCCTATTTTATAAAACGTATTTCCAATAAGAATACTGTTTTCATGTATCATTTCCACAATAAAAAATTCAGTAATATCATGAATCGTCACTTCAGAATATCCGAGGTTAGTATTTCCACTACCACAGCCAACTGAAAAAAGCACTAAGAGTACAACCAGAATTCGTTTAGGGTAATTAGTCATATAGATTCCTCCCTTACTCCTAAAGTAGACGTCTCTTGATAAGGTTGGTTACAATGAATCCATACATGACTTCATAGAAAAAGCTTTGCTGTAAAGGTAGCCCATTTCTCTTTGGTTGTATAAAAAAAAAGAGCTATTTAAGTAGCCCAATTAGAAGCTTTTGATTAGGCATTTAAGATAAATGACTTTAATTAATGAATGCAACATGTGATGACTTCTCACTTTAAAATTTTATAACATTATCTAGCTGTCTTTTTATCACCTTAGTATATTAGTGGGACGATACTTTTAAATTAGATAGTAGAGAAGAATCTGAGAGGGTGAAATTGAAAAATGAATCAGGAAAGAGAAGAAGTTATTGTTAGATCTTTCTTTGAAAAAAGAGTTCAGGAAAGAGTTCTTTTTGAGTTGTTTACTCCAAAAAGAAGAAATCAAGCGTTAAACAGACTATGCCATGAACACAAAAGAATCTTACGCGAGAAGTATATGATTGAAATACCAACACCTAACTCAGATCCCCGTCATATTTTCGAACTACTTCAGAGGTATGGTGCTGAAACTACTTGTTACTCCTTGTCTTATAATGACAAAATTGATGGAAAAGAACTTCCATTGATGACTGCGTTAGAACATGCCGTCGGATTTGGGGCACCCTCCATTATTTCTTGCATACCAAATAAACTAGCTTATTTTGAAGCAGAACAAAGCTACGGCGCTCCACAGCGATATATTTTAAAAAGACTAAATTAGTAATATTGTTTTATAGTTTATTGTGTCAACATAGTCCTTTTGCGAGAGATTATTAAAGCGAATAGTTACTGGTAATCCTTCATCAATCCAATCTACATAGTACCCATTCTGCACTGGCAGATAGTTTATTTCCTTCACTCCATTGCCTCGCTCATTGCTGCAAGTTTCATGGTGGTTTTCCAGTTACGAATGGTTGCAGAAACCCCTAACTTTTGAAGTTGCAGTGGTAGTTTAGAATCGCGAAAGTTTTGACGTAAAAATAAGTAAATATCTTTATCTTGGACATCGTACTGATCCACATCATTTTGGAACTTCTGTAATTTGTTAAGAGCTTCTTGTGAAGGCGTGTCAGACAATAAAGCTAGGTGGATACTTTCACCTTCTACTAGTGATTCAACTGGGTATGGGCAATTGTCGATTAGTTTCTTCCATTCCTTAGACGTTCTCAAGATAACAGGAACTGAACAACCGAACGTGTCTTTTATTTGTTGCTCAATCTGTTGGCTTAGTTCATCAGATTCCATGTCTGATTCAAATACGATATTGCCACTTTGGATATACGTTTGTACGTTATTTAAGCCTATAGTTCCGAATAGCTGTTTCAAGTCAGCCATTTTGATTATATTGTGACCACCTACGTTAATCCCTCTTAGCAATGCAATATAAATTGTCATTTTTCCACCTCATCAGTATTATCCTTCTCCCTTAGTTGGAAGGCGGGTATATCGGTTGCAAAGAATTTACATGAAAACTTAAAATTCCGAATGAAGACATCCCTAAATATGGTATTCGAGATATTTTTCATTTAACCTTCCTATGCGTTCATTATTTTCCGACCAACTATTTGGTGTTTCCGACCAAGTTTTTTGCGTTTCCGCCCACTAATCTGCTGTTTTCGCCCAACTTTTTTACATTTCCGACCATACTATCGATGTTTCCGACCATTCGCCTGGAGGCGGACACTTCGTCCTGTCCATAAACACAAAAAGCTCACTCTCAACTGAGAGCGAGCTTTTCTTACACACTAAAATTCAATTGTTTCGGGTGGTTGGCCACTTTTATTCATCAGTCGAACTGATGAGGGTTTTACTACCAGAATTACTAAGTTCGGGTCATCTGGTCCTTCAAACCAGTTTTTCATATGGTCGTTCCAAATCTTTTCTTTTAAGCTTTCGTCTGTGCTTTCAGTGACTTGGCCTTCAATTTCTAGGAATGCATCACCAAATCCTTCACCTTCATAGCCGATTAAAATATGGGTGTATGGATTTGCTTCAATATCTTCCACTTTGTGCGTATTTTTATTCGTTGGCGTATATAGAGTGAAATCTTCGTTGTAGAAAGTCATATACCTTGAATGGGGTTTATTACTTTTCACTGTTGCCATTGTGCCGATGCGACTTTCGTTTAAAATGTTCAATGCTTGTTTTTTACTCATTCGAAATCAGCTCCTTTATGAAAGTATTCCTTTCACTCCCGTCACTTAAACATACGAATGTGTTGTTATTTTTCTACATATTGGTAAAGTTTATCATCGTCTGCTGCTGGAGTTCCTCTGCCATCTCGATTATTTGACACGAAGTATAGTTCTTCACCATTTGAAAACACATCCCGTATTCGTCCGAAACCGGTGATTTTATCTTCTAGTTCGCCAGTCTCAGAATTAACGACCAATATGCCTTCTCCTCGAAGTGCGGCAACATATAACTTACCTTTATGAAACGTCATACCAGAAGGTGCCCACGTGTCGTTCGCTCCAGAATGAAGTAACGGTGGTACAAGTCCTTCTCGCTCCTCGTCTCCTTCGATTAATGGCCAACCGTAATTTTGGCCTTCTTCGATTTTGTTGATTTCATCGTGTGCAGATTGCCCATGTTCTGAAGCAAATAATTCTCCCTCTTCATTCCAAGCGAGTCCTTGTGGGTTGCGGTGACCCAGACTGACCGTTTCCCATTCATTGTTGGTATTTAAACGAATAATTTTACCATTTTTAGATTGCTGATCCTGAGCTAAATCCGGATTTGATGCATCTCCAATCGTTGCATATAACAAACCATCAGGACCAATTTCGAGACGTCCTCCGTGATGAACATTACCAGTTGAGATGCTATCTAAATGGATAGCGATTTCTTTCCAGACGTTGCCTTCTAACTGCAAAGTTACGATGCGATTAAATGGACCTTTTCCATCGTCATAATTGTAGTAAGCAAATGCTGTTTTAGTGTCCTCGAATGTAGGTGTTAAGACAAAGCCAAGTAAACCAGCTTCTGAAACCTTTGCTAAAGGAGATGAAAACTCCACTTTTTGATGTTCCACAGTGCCGTCTTCTTTTACGTAGGCAATCGTCCCGACACGTTCTGATATGTAAAATTCATCACCCACTTGATTAATAGACCAAGGAATTTCTAGGTTTGTCGCCACTTCTTTAAAAGACTCTGGCTCCGCCGTTGTCTTTCGTTCAAGGAATCCACACCCACTGATAAATAGAACGCAAAATGCGAGAACAAAGAATTTTTTCACGACCGTCACCTCTTCTACTCTTTCTTTCTATTATACAGAATATTTATACTTATTTTCTATAAATTAGTAACCACAATTTGAATGAGTAGTGCGATTGTGACAATTCTCAGTAATGGCTTTACGTATTCTTTTTTTAATTTACGGGCAAGATGAACCCCGATTTGAGCACCACTAACTGATCCGAGTAATAACGCCATCGTTACCGCCCACATGATTTTACCAGTTGCGATATATGTGATAGAGGCTCCAAAACAACTTGAGAAAATTGCGATTCTGGCCAGCCCAACTGCACGAATATATGAAATGCCAAGATGCGATAATACATACATCATTAAGGTACCTGAGCCAGGACCAAATACACCGTCATAAAAGCCTATGCCAAAAAGACTGAACCCACTTTTTTTATTGATCACTAATGGACGGTTTCCATCAAATTCACTTGACCCTAAAAACGAAGAGAGTAAGGCAAAACTAAGTAATACAACGGCTATGACAATCATCGTACTTTCAGTAAGAAGTGAAGCAATTAAGCCGCCTGTGATTCCCCCACCTAAACATAAGGGCATAACGATTAACGCTTCCTTAACAGTTACTTCTTTGTATTTGTAGATAACAATGAAACTTGATAAAGAGCTTATTGTATTTGAGACTTTATTCGCGCCAATCGCGGAGTGTACAGGAATTCCCATCAGTAGCATAGCGGGCAAACTAATTAAGCCTCCACCACCTGCTATTGTTCCAAGTACATTCGCAATTAAACCGATGAAAAATAACCAAATGAATTCCATGAGCATCCTCTTTTGCAAAATAGAGTGTTTATAACTGATTGAGTCGGGTACTTACTAATTAACTAACATTATTAGGAGGAATTCACATGACAAACGATAATGGATTTTCAGACAAACTTAAAGGCGGAGTGAACAAAGCCAAAGGTGAAGTAAAAGATCAAGTTGGTAACGCAACAGATAATAAGTCACTTCAAGCAGAAGGCAAGTTCGATAAAGCTAAAGGTACAGTACAAGAAAAAATCGGCGAAACAAAAGATCGTCACACTGACCATAAATAATGACAAAACAGTTGCTCTCTTTACATGAGGGCAACTGTTTTTATGTTAATAAGGAGATCGCTTCTTGTAAGGTCGTCAAATAAGTTGTCAGTCCACGCTCATAATGTTTTAATAATCCCGTGTGTTTTGGTTTAATCCCAACTATATACGGTTGAATCCCCATAATTTGAAATGTTTCAATCAACTCTTGAAATTGATTCATACCAAAATCCGTAATGACCTCAATCCCATTGAAGTCAAACACGACAATCGTAAAGTTTCGCTCATATAACTCTGCAGATAACCGTTCTTGTGTATTCACAATTAAATCTTGATCCAAATGGCCAAAAAGTGGAACGAGTGCTACATGTTTCGAAAGAGGAATAATGGGCGCCGACAGTTGTTTAATTTGAACAAGTTGTTTTTCAGCTACTTCTTTTTGTGATAACAACTCAAAATCAACATGTGCCAGTCGATTTTGGTGTTCTTGAACGGCCGTCATGATTTTTTCTATTTTTTTACCTAATCCAAAGCATTGAATGATTCCCTCTTCGCCAGTCCACGTAACGGAAACCGCAAACAGTTCTTGTTCATCTTTGTTCGTTTTTAAATTCATTTCAATAGGTTCGGTAAGTGTTTCATCTAGCAAGCGTTGTCGTTTTAGTATGCTGCCCGCATCTAGTATATCTGAGAATTGTGTAACGCTCCCAAATAACCTTAACGCCGATGGAGACATACCCTTTATATGTAGCATACGATCAACGATTAACGTTGGAAATGGTAATGAATTAATGGGTAACATGTGGAATCACCCCGTCGTATTCCTTCATCCACTCGTCCAATACTTCAAAATTACGAATCATGCGTGTAGCAGGAGATGCATATTCCGATAACTCATATGAAGAAATCAATCGACTTCCCACAAGAAGTTGTGGCCTACTTTGAATGCTTTCAAGTTGCTCAACGTACGTCTTTAATTGTTCCAAATGATGAATAATTGTCAGTGAAATACCGATTACATCGGGCTTAAACCGTTCTGCAGCATCTACGGCATAAGTTAGAGGCAAATTGGCCCCCATGAATCGAACATCCCATCCTGCCTGTTCAAATAAGTGAGCGGCCATTTTCATGCCTAGAGAGTGCTGTTCTTTTTCCACACTAAAAAACATAGCTTTTTTAGATATTGGTGTGATCGGAATTTTTTTCACCCTACTATGAAATTTGGCTAATACAAAATCACAAGTAGAAGTAGCTAAATGTTCATCGGCAACAGAAATTTCATCTTCTTCCCACATCACACCAATAAGTTGCATAGCTTCTGTAACATAGTTTTGATAGATAGAAGCAACCGACAATCCTCCACTATAGAGCTTTTCTATTTGTACAAATGCTTCATCTGATTTCCCTTCAATAAAAGCATTTACTAAATCCTTTGGGGTCATTTAACTCACCTCAGTCTTTCATTTCACTCTTCATTGTATGGCTTGAATGCCTTGTTTCAAAAGCTTTTGAAAAGCCTTCGCATCCGTATCCAAGGTAGTTTCTAACACATCATGAATTCGTTGAAAATTATCGATGACATGATTTTTATTCATTCCCCGTGCGGTCAATAAGTTCGTCAACCACGTCGCGTAATTCGTGAAAACTTCAGGTTGTCCAAGCTTTGCCGCTGTTTCTAAGTGATCGAAGTGATGATGGTTATCTTCATAACAACGGGCTTTCCCAGCCTCCCCAAATCGTTCAAGAATTTCAGGGTATGCTTCGTAAATTTCTGCAACTACTTGTTCAATCGCTACTTCTCTCGCTTGTTTATTCATGTAGCCACCACTTGGTATTTGGATACTTTAGGGACGATCGCCGCAAGCTCTTGATCAGGGTAATTCTTTTCCAAGTCATGCACATGCTTGAATGCTTCACTTGTTACCCATTTCATATAAGCCGCTTTGTCGACCCATTGCATATGAACCGTTAACTCTTCAGGACGTTTATCATTTTGTAACAAATGAAAGGCTTCAAATCCTTCAAATGTATCCACCAAGCGAGAACGATTTTGGTAAATAGCAATTACCTCATCCGCCTTCCCTTTTGGTACATGAACCATAGAATGGACAATATACATGGAATTCGTACCCCTTTCATTGTGATCTTTCATAAATTTAGTTTTTTCATCTTACCATATCTTCTTTCGGAAATCTAAATATCCGACTATTTGCAGGATATTGTGCTTATATTAAATCCTTTTTATTCCACTTAATTAAGATCTTATTTAGCTTCTTCAGCCTCGTTTGGCACATATAAATGAAGGGCATATTGCTGACCTTTTGGCCCCATATAACGTCGTCCTTCGTCTGTAAATCCAGCTTTCAAATAGACATGTCTAGCTGCTTCATTGCGTTCGTTTACACCCAAAACTACTTCATCAAATTGAGGGAAATGTTTATGGATGAAAGAAGGTAGCTCAAGAATAGACTCTTCAGCAACACCTTGACCTTGAAAATCCGGATGAATCGAGTAGCCTCTCAAGAGAACTGAGTTTGGGTTTTCGGTATACCAGTAACGATCATCACTAACATCTAGTACAAAAAAACCAGCGATTTGATTACGAGCTAAAATAATGACCGGTGTTCTCGAATGCCCATCATGTTTCAGTAAGTCCAATGGATGCTCCGTGTATTCCAGTTGTTCTGGAGTTAATGGATAAAATTGCAACGCTTGTTGATGATCAGGTTCGTATGGATTTAATGTAATTGAGTTTGACAATGAGATCTCCCCTTTGAGTTGGTTTTAATATGGTGTTATTTACTTATTATGAAAATCCTGAGTCGCATTAATTTGTGTATAAAGTTATTCGTGCATTTGATCGTATTTATGCCCGTAGGTTTCGGATTCCTATTAGTTGAACCCGAGTTAGCCTTGTTAGCTTGACTTTAACGTGACCACGACGATTTCTGGCAAGTTGAATAAGCGAATTGGAATGATACTATTTCCTAAGCCACGGCTAACTACCAGTTTCGATTGTCCTTGTTCATGAATGCCTGCCGTATATTTCGGGAAATAACCTTGTCCTGGTGCTACAAGTCCACCGATACCTGGTATGCGAAACTGCCCACCATGAGCATGGCCTGAAAACGTCACATCTATCCCTGCATCTACGTATGCTTGAAAGTCTTCCGGACGATGGGCGAGAAGAACGGTAAATGCGTCGCTCGGCACACGCGAATCGGCAATCATTTGTGGAGCAACTTCCCCCATTAATGGATCGTCAATTCCGGTTAAAGAGATGGTTTCTCCAGCGCGTTCAACAGTTGCGGTTTCATTCGATAGAACACGTACACCTCGAGCCATTAATTCTTCTTTAATTCTTTCCACATCATTTGTCGCAACCTCATGATTGCCTGTTACATAATAAACATCGCTGATTTTCACAATTTGATCAATGAGATCTAAACTATTTTGTAAATTGTATCGGTTGCTATCAATGATATCTCCTGTGATGACAATCATATCCGGCTTCGTTTGTTGAATTTTGTTTACTAAACGCTGTTGCTTGTCACCGAACGTGGCATCATGTAAATCCGACACTTGCACGATACGATACCCATCAAAAGATGTTGGAATCTCGGGTGATTGCATCGTGTGGTTGGACACAGTAAGCCAATTATTATTGACGTAAAAAAAGACAATCAAACAAGCCAAGATGAATACGTATTTCACTAATTTTCTAAACATATGGAACTCCTTTTTAATAAGCAATACCAACTCGTGACGCAATAAACTGTGGGTCTAGCAATTCTTTGTACGCAAAAAATGCTGTATCACCTACTGATATCTCAACGCCATCTAGCGGTAAAAAGTTGCACTCTGTACGCCATTCTCCCGTCGCTTCACCATCTGGTAAATAGGTTGGACACACAATCGTCCACTCTAAATCCGTAGCCATAAGTTGTTCATAAACTTTGGCATGCTCTTCAGCTGCAAAGGTTAAGCGACGTTTTGATTCTGTAGATTGAAAACGATATAGTTCCGAATTGGTTCGACTTTGCAAAATCCCTGCCGTGCCGATTGTCACGATTCGGTTAACGTTTCCTTTACTCATAGCTTCTATAATTAACGGAATTGCCTCTGTTAATGTCGTTGTTTTGTCGGTACCTATTGCACTAAACACAGCATCCGCGCCTTCAATTGCATGATTTACAATCGCAGCATCGCGAATATCCCCTTCAAGGATGGTTAGGTTTTGATGCGGCGCTAATTTTGAAGGTGTACGCACAAGTGCCGTTACGTGAAGTCCATCATTAAGTGCACGTCTTAGAACTTCACTTCCTACCCGCCCCGTTGCACCGAAAATCGTAATATTCATGGAGATTCCTCCGAATCAATTTTTTTCTTCTTGTCATTCATTATGCTTAATTCAGCTTTTTTATCCAAATTCTTTTTGATGTTTCTTTTTCCGTTTCAAATAGTCATCGTCCTGACGAATTTGGTCCCATTTCTTTTTGAAAATGGCAGCTGATTTCTCTTTTACGGGGTCTATGTCGCGTTCCTTAGTTGACCCATCCTCGTTATATTTCCGACCACCCTTATAATTGGTGTAACGGCGAGCGCGTGTATAGCCCATTTGAATAAATTTCCGTGACATATCCATTCCCACAAAATCGTCTTTTGTCCGATAGTCCTCGAACAACTCCATTATCTTTTCTGAAGATTCTTTTGCGATATCTGGTGTTTTGAATCGCCAGTAGGGCAGAATTTCACTTTTATAAGGTTCCACTAACAAAACACCTTGTTCCCCGCGACCTACTCGGTACAATTCAGGCTGCTTCCGAAAGTCCAGGTTGTCAAAATCCAAATCATAATCAAATGGCATGTCCCTCACCCCTTTTACTACTCATACCCTTTATTCAGGTGCAACAATCTCTAATTTAAAACGATCCGGATCCTCAAAAAATACCGCATAATACTGACTTCCTCCAGCATAAGGATGACGATCTTTATATAATATCGTGATTCCACGATTGATTAGTTGTTCCGTTAAATCGTCTACATGTTTACGCGACTCTCCATGAAACGCTAAGTGATTCAAACCTGTACGTCCTCGATGATACGCAGTGTCCCCATGCTTTTCTTCAGTTTGAACAAACACAAGATAAGTGGCGTCATATTTATAACTAACCCCTTTCTCCCACTCTTGATAAAGTGTATAGCCCAATTTCGGCAATAGAAAATCATAAAATTCTCGTGACTCCTTTAAATTCGAAACGTTCATTTCCACGTGATGTAACATACGTATCCCCCTTTTTCTAAAGGATACCATAGCAGGAGTTCCAACCTTTTTGTCGAAAGAATAATAATGAGAAATTGGAGGGATTATGTATATGAAGAATCTAGCAATTGAGTCAATCGGGCAAATTGCCGTGAATGTAAAAGACGTGACGCGCGCAGTTTCTTTTTACAAAGATGTCATCGGGTTACCTTTACTCTTTGAATCAAACGGATTAGCCTTTTTCCAATGTGGAGAAACACGATTACTATTAAGTCTGCCAGAGAAAGCAGAGTTCGATCACCCAAGTTCAGTCCTATATTTCAAAGTAGATAAATTACCTTCAACTGTAATGTCAATGAAGGAAGCCGGAGCAGACTTTATTGATGAACCACATATGGTTGGAAAAATGGGTAACACCGAGATCTGGATGGCCTTTTTCAAAGATGGTGAAGGCAATACTCACGCGGTAATGAGCGAAGTATAATAGTCACGGAAAAACCTTCCGATGAAAAGGAAGGTTTTTTTCTTTTAACGAGAAGGCGCAGTCCTTCTCCCAATTAGGTTTTTCAAGAAATATTTTGTGGGTTGTCCACTCATTATGGTTTGTTGTCCACTCGTTGGGTGTGGTCGTCCATTCAACAGCAATTTCCGTCCACTCATTGTTACTAGTTGTCCATTCAGCAATTTTTCACTCTCGAAACACCATTTTATATGAAAACCTTCCGAAGAAAAGGAAGGTTTTTTTCTTTTAACGAGAAGGCGCAGTCCTTCTCCCAATTAGGTTTGGTTTTTCAGGAAGATTTGATGTGTTGTCCATTTATTATGGTTTGTTGTCCACTAAACATTGATTTCCGTCCACTCTTCGGGCATGGTCGTCCATTCAATAGCAATTTCCGTCCACTCATTGTTACTAGTTGTCCATTCAGCTAATTTTCACTCTCGAAAACCCATTTTATATGTTGTGCGATTCCCTTTACCTTCTATTATGAGATTCATTTCTTTTAAAAGTCTAGAAACCAACTGATGACTCTGTACCCCTAAGAATTCACGACATTCCTTATTCGTAATTTGTCCACCAACCAACATAAACCATTCCTTTATTGCTTGAATATGAGCATACGGGTCTCTTTGAAAGCACGCCTCGCAAATCCATGTGCGAAAACTACGTTTCATCATGCCCTCGCTACATTTCGTACAAAATACACCCTTCTTCAAACATGAAGTATCGACATGCCATCTGTCGCAAATTGGAAAGGGATTGAAAGGTTGATGTTCGTTGACTAGCATTTCTGCAATAATTTTTGCTTGATTCGGCTCAATCACGGTTTGATTTTTGATTTGTCGTTTAATAAATGATGGGATTTCTCCTAAGAATAGTACCGGATACTGATTGGGCTGCACATTCACTTTTTGTGTTGAATTGGACAAAACAACAGCTCCCAAAATAGGTATGTGTATGTCCTTTAAACGAAACAAATCAAAGAGCAAATCACTATTACGATCAATTTGAATCATAGGACTTTCAAAATGGTCTATCTGTCCATTATCTAAAACCCTTGATATTTGACCTGTTCCCATTAAGAAAGACATCTCACCTGCTATGTTTTTCACCTCTAAAATCAGGGCGAAATTTGGAGTTATGACGAGGCAATCAATTTGTGCCCGTCCTGTTGAGTAAAAGGATAAATCATGTAAAATGTAGATTTCATCTAAGAACGTATAATTTTCGAATACCTTTACCAATTTTGATTCACCGCGGATGCCAGCGGTCTTCATCCCTATCTTTTTATCAATCGTATCCCTCAATTGATGACTCTCAGGTAATCGTCTGAATAGTGCTTGTAACCCTTCTAAATGATGGTCTATTCCCCGTCTTTTCATAATCATGTCATCACCTCATTTGCATGGTAACACACGGAAATTCCGGCTTTTTATCACATAGTTTATTTGACCTATAATAAAAACGGAAAATGAAATTATCAAGGGCACATAAGTGGCCAAAATAAAATTTTGAGCTATTTTAATTTTCTTACCCTTAAGGTTATCAAATAGTAAAAAGGTGACATCTCAATATGAGAAATCACCTTACCTTTTCATGCTTCAATTTCAATCAAATCTAGCGGTGTGACAATGCCAACCAAGCCTTTTTCATCCGAAATTAACAATGCCTCTAATCGTCTTCCTTTAGCGATCGCATCTTTAAACAGTTCTTCAGCTTCAAAAATAGACATATCACGTGGTACGAAAAGATGATTTTCCTTCTTCTTTTCATGTTGCAGTGTTGATTCGACAGATATTTCCCAGGAAATATCTTCTTTTTCGACATGGTTTGCGAGCCAAAACATAATGCCTACTGCTGTTAATAACCCTACGAAAACATTTCCGTCATATACAGGTATTTGGGTAAATTGTTTATCTCGAATGAGTTTTAATGCATCCCTTAACGTGTCCTTTGCTTGAAGAATACTGACATCGCGTTCGAACATTTGACCAACAGTAATAGGTTTAGCTAGTGCTTCGTCTATTGTTTCCAGTACTAGTACAATTTCATCATGTGGTTCTGCAATTGCATATTCTGTAGATGTTTGATGATGTACAATCGCATTTCGTAAAGTGGCATATTCTCGTAAATCTTCTTCATATTTTCGAACGATTGCATTTTTGCGTTTCGACAGTTCAACTAGTTTAAAAAATGATAAGTGATCATTTGTACCGATGATGTCTTTCATTGATTGTTCAATACGGTGAAAAGCCGTCAGAAAGCGCTCAGAGTTTCGAACCGCTTGCTCGGCCTGTTGCTGTTTTTGCATGTTGCATTCCTCCCGTTTATCACTCATTCTACATGATTTGCTTCATAACCTTCCAATTGTATACAATTAAAAGAAAAAGAGGTGACCCAATGACCAAAGATATGACTTGCCCTTTTTGCGAACCACAAACGGATTCTGAACAACGCATTGTATTTGAAAATGAATTTTGTCGGTATTTACAACATCCGAGTCATCAAACCATTTTAGAAGGCAGCGGACTCATCGTTCCAAAAATTCATCGTCAAACAGTTTTTGATTTAACGCCAGAAGAATGGGCAGCTACATACGAATTAATGCAGCAAGTGAAAGCATTTGCCAACGACAATTATGCTCCTGATGGCTATACGCTCGGTTGGAATGTTGGAGACGCATCGAATCAATCCATCCAACACGCGCATTTTCATATCCTCCCTCGTTTTGCAGATGAACCATATGCTGGAAAAGGGATTCGCGCATGGTTCAAATCAGAGGACAACCGAAGACCTGGAAGATAAATTTGCTGAAATATTGCTAAATGGTCGGAAACACCACTTAGTTGGTCGGAAATTATGATTAGTTGGTCGAAAACACCTCGGAGTTGGTCAGAAATAAACATAAGTTGGGCAGAAACCATATTCTTTTGGAAATCTCATATCTTTTTCTTCATTCCAAATTTTTTTGATGGTTGAAAACAACAATAATCATTTTTTTAAATACATATTTAACCCGTGCATGTACAACCTAAACTTGAAAGCAAATTTGGTTGTACAGGAGGAAAAAATTTGACTATGAAATCTATATTATTCGTCATTTTGACTATATTTATGCTCACTGGATGTTCAGTTAATAGAAATGGCGAATCCATTGGTACTCAAGATGAACCAAATGATCAAACCCAAGAATACATGCCAGAAGGCGTTGATGATGCGGTTCCGTCTGACGGAAATGGCTCAGAAATGGGAAATGATAAACCGACGACAGATGGGCCAGACACTGAGAATAAAGATTCCCAATGATTGCAAAAGCAAATCCCCCTCCATTTTTTTCTGGAGAGGGATTTACTTCTATTTATACTTTAGTTTTCGAAGCATTACGTTTTGACATCCATACTCCGAATATCATGAGAGCCACTATAGCCAAAAGCGTAACCACTATACTCCACCAAAATTCCGATGCATCTGGTGAACCAGTCAACCATTGTGTTGCATAAATGGCTAACTTCCATGGTGAAATGGTCCAATACGCACCTAGCAATGAATCAATAATTTGCACGCCTAAGACTAATAATAGCGATATTGCTGCTGCTCCACCCGTTGGCAACCAAGCACTCATGGCAACTACGATGGTTACGACGAATAAAATCCATACACTGTAGGTTCCAGCAAATGCGAAGAAATCTGCGGCCTCCACTTTTCCGAATAACAGTTCCGTGTAATACCATGTCGTTAATAATCCAAGCCATACACTAACTAAGGCAATAGTGCCAATGACTTTCCACTTGCTTAAAAAGTAGCTGAAGTAGGAAATCGGTCGAACATAAAGAAGTGTTCCTGTGCCATTTTTCCGTTCACGAGAAATGGTTCCTGCAAATCCTAATACTAGGACCAGCATCCCGATAAATTGATATTGACCCATCGTGGCCATGATTACTTGGGCGGGTGTGAAATCTGGAAATGGAAATACCGCGCCTTCCGGAAGATTCCCAACGGCTTCTAAAATTTGAGGTAAGTAATAACTAGTAAGCGGCTCAGACACTCCAAAGAATATAAAGACAAGTGGAATCCACAAGATTTTAAAGTTACGTGTATTTTCTCGCCACTCTTTTTGGAACAATACGAATAGATCCTTCATTGTTGTCCCGCCACCTTCATAAAGATTTCTTCCAAGCTCGCCGTTTGACGCTCTGCTTTACGAATACTGAGCCCACTTGTAGCTAAATAACCTAATACATCTTTCATTTCTGGCAACTCATTGTTCAGATCAATAAAGGCAAATGCTCCTTCATACTTAACTTTCCATGGTGCTCTTGCAGCAAATGTAAGTGCATCTTGCGCACTAGAAAATTCTACACGATATCGAGGGGAATCATATTTTGCCTTGACATCACCTAGTGATCCTTGTTCTACTAATTGGCCTTTTCGTAAAAATAGTAATTGATTCGTCATTTCTTCAGCATCGTTTAAAATATGGGTTGAGTATAAAATCGTCATATTTTGTTGCAAGCTTTTCAATAAATTCATGATTTCACGTCTTCCGACTGGATCGAGCGCGGATACTGGTTCATCTAACAGTAATAGCTTTGGTTTGTGAACGATGGCCTGTGCTAAGCCAAGACGCTGTTTCATTCCACCTGAAAAAGTACCCGTTTTTTTGCGTAAAGCTTCTCCAAGTCCAACGAATTCAAGCGTTTTTTGTGCTTCTACTCTGGCGCTACGACTATCCATTCCACTTAACCGAGCAGCCATTTCGGTGAATTCCAATGCAGTCAGCCAAGAGAAAAACTGAGGATATTGTGGCAGAAATCCAATATGCTCTCTTACATCTGCATGTTTCTCCCCATTAAACGCAATCATTCCTTCTGTCGGCTGCAATAATCCTGCTAACATCGATAAAGTAGTTGTTTTGCCTGAACCATTTGGACCGATTAAAGCAGTAGATGTTCCTTCAATAAGAGAGAAACTCACTTCATTGACAGCTCGTTCTGATGCGTATATTTTCGTTAAGTTAACCGCCTCTAAAATCGCCGTCATCCTTGTTTTCTCCCGAAGATGAAGTATATAATTGGTCCCAAAATATTAACGAAAATAATAACTAATGCCCACACCCACTTAGGGCCGTTTGCCTGAGATATTTTTGATAAATCAATAAGTGCGATAACTAATAATAATAGTTGAATAATAAATATCGGTGCGATAACTCCCCATGAAATCCCCTCTAGAAAATCCATTTTCATCTCTCCTTTTTAAAGTAATGTTGCTATCAAAAAAATACTTCCAACTAATAAAACCAAGAAAACCCAACTACCTTTGTGTCCCATATTGATCGTCCAACCAATACCGAATCGCTTTTCGACGAGAATGCTCGGATCGTCTTTATTCACATAAAATAAACCGAACTTCCAGTATTGATCGTCATCCATATCAATGACATTTTCAGGATTGACATCTTGCTCTGCAACAGCGATTCTTGTACCGCTTTGCCCTACTTTTACAGTGTAGTACAGAACTGACCCAAGAATGATAACTAAATAGCCAATTGTAAAGCCTAACGTCACACTTGCAGACATGATTTCAGGATAGATGATTGTCAGCTGTAAGTACCCCATCAGTACAGTTTCGGTGATGGTCACGACAAATAATAACCAACTTGAATATTTTCGAAAAGCGAGTTGTTGCTGACGTGAACGTTTCTTGTGTCGAACTTGAATTTTTGCGCCTGATTGTTTCATCGCACCGTTGAAGAACAGCATCATCCCTTGGAGTAAAAGTGTAATCATTGGCAAAGCACTCACCGAACCCCAACTTTTTTCAGCGAATGCGTCTGCCTCACCACTTGGTCCCCAATGTGTTGGAATCTGATTGGGTAACGTATCGTATTGGCTTAACCCCAAGACACCTAAGCCAAGAGTGATTAACATTGGAATGATAAAGAAGAGGCTCGGTAATATTTTAAGTTGTTCACGAAATTGCAAGTCGACTACTTTTCGTTCACTTTGCCCTTCCGTCCACTTTTCATTTTTCTTCCAATTAGCTAATGAGATATGATTTTTAGCATAAAGTCCCATTGAAAAGATGAGCGCCCCAATTTGAGCAACCATGCCTGAAAAGACGATTTGTTCTTCAGCAGGACGGAACATCCATAGCCATCCGATAAAAATCACGATTATGAGGATTCCACTCGTTAAAATGAGTTGTGTATAGCGGTTTTTCATGTGTACTATTCGTTGGTCTTTGACATGAGTATCGGGAATGTATATCCCAAATGCCTCACTTTCTCTTAAAAACTTTGGTAAGAAAGCTTGAATGGCAATAATGAAAATTAATATGACAATAAAAATAATTGCGGCCATTACTTTTCCTCCTTCAAGTCTAAAGTTATTTCGTTTATTAACAGCTCAATTTCAGCTTGAGTCAGTTGTAGACAAAGTGCTTCTGCAATGATTGGACGTAATTCTTTTTTCAAGCGGAGACGATCTAGTTCAGATGCTTTTCGAACTCCATTTTCATGAATGAATACTCCTTTTTTCTGTACAATTCGGATAAATTCCTTCTCTTCTAAATAATGATACGCTTTGTTTACGGTATGCATGTTCATCCCAAGGTCTGCAGCAAATGCGCGAACAGATGGTAATGAATCACCCGGTTTCAAGCTACCTTTCGCAACACCTTCAATAATTTGTTGGGCCAATTGCAAATAGATCGGAACAGCCGAATTTGCTTCAATCTCAATAAACATATGTGACCACCTTTTGTTCTATTAACACTAGAACAGACTTGTTATATACAATATAGAACAGAATTTGAAATTTGACAAGTTTTGTTAAGGAAAAGCTGAATTAATCGTTACATATTATGGAAGACGGATGGCACTATTTAAATAAAAAATGGATATTTATGTTAAAATAAACATAAGATTGCGAAGGTATTCACTTCAACCGTCGCGGGTTAGTTGAAGTATTACTCATAGGGGGTGCTTGGTTTGAATAATCGTCAAGAACATCCAAAAGAAAAAAGAGAGAGATTAAGACAACAAGAACTTAAAAGAAATCCGGGCGGTGCATTAAGAGATGGATTCAGTCGAGGTGAAAATGGAAATTTAACAGATTTAGTTGGTGACTTAGGCTGGAAAGGAACAGGATTATTAATAATTGTATTACTAGTTGGATATGTACTTTACAAATTATTATTTTAAATCTCATTCTTAGTTTCACCAGTCAAATAATTTAACTAGTAACTTTACAGCTCTTATTCTTTTTGTTTACAACACCTTTTTCGTGCGTTACAATGAAGCCGTTCTTTAACATTTAAACAACTACATACGATTACTGCACTAGGGGTGCTATATTTTGGCTGAGATGAGAGCATTAGCTCCGATCCCTTAACACTCGATCCAGGTAATACTGGCGTGAGGAAGTGCGGCGACTTTTGCCCAACTCTTATTTTGAGCAAAACAGCTGCATTCCACGTCGAATGTGGCTATTTTTATGTTCAAAAACAGTGATTTAGGGATAATTTTTTCGCTAATCACACCAATTAAAAGGAGGAGATGGGAATGGAACAAGTGTTTAGTTGTGGAACAAGTCCAATAGTGGGGTTGCGATTTTCGCTTCATCCAATGGCAGACAATTTTATTGAGATTATTAAAGGGGCTTTGCGTGAAGCGGATACATCAAACGTCTGGATGCACACGGATGACGTCAGCACAGTCATGCGCGGCAAGCAAATTCACGTCTTTGATACAGTCAGAGCGATTGTTTTATATGCAGCAAAAACTGGAGCACATGTGGCATTTAACGGGACCTTTTCGATTGGTTGTCCTGGGGATTCTGCGGGAGATGTGTTTTTAGAGAAAGATGACATTTTGTTAAATGAACCTCAAATTCGTGAGATCAAACAATATGTATCATCCCAGTTTGCGCTCTATCCAATGAATAACCCCGACTATATGTCGGTCATTTATACAGAAGTAGCTCGTGCAAAAGAACATGGCGTATTTAATGAGTCGATGCACTATGCAAGCGGACTCCATGGCGATATCCACCAGGTATTTACGTTCCTTGAAGAATCGTTCACTCATGCTCGTTCGGACCAATATAAACACTTGGTGATGACTGTAAACATGAGCATCAACAGCCCTTCTCATAAAGGAGATGCGTAGCATGTTGAAGTCATGGAAACTGAAAGAAGTCGTCTTAATGTCCGTGTTTGCCGTTGTATTTGCGGTCGTGTATTTACTATTTGTCCAAGTCGGTAACATTTGGGCGGGTGTGATTGGTCCAATTGCGTATGAATGGATGTTTGGAATTTGGTTTATTGTTTCGATTATCAGTGCGTACATCATTCGTAAACCAGGTGCTGCTTTGTTGTCAGAAACGATGGCTGCCATGATTGAAGTGATGATTGGTAATGCAGTTGGTCCTCGTTTGATTTTATCGGGACTTGTTCAGGGACTAGGTGCGGAAGCGGCATTTGCTGCAACTGGCTACAAGCGTTATAACTGGTGGGTACTTTGTTTAGCAGGTGTCGGTTCCGCAGTCTTTAGTTTTGCTTATGGCTTCTTGGTGTCTGGTTACGCGGCTCTCGATCCATCTTTATTAGTGTTAATGTTTACGCTTCGTGTCATCAGTGGAGCTGTTATTGCTGGCTTAGGTGGTAAGTATTTATCGGATGGTTTACTCGCTACTGGGGCCCTTCGTGGTTATGCCATTTCTCGTGATGCAGGTAGAAATCACAAGATAAAAGGTGAGGTTATTGGTTAATTCCCTTCTCACAAAAACAAATGTTATAACTCAAGAAACTCCGGTAATCATTGATTTTAAAGGTGTTACTTTTCAATTTCCAGACGATGAATCTCCCGTTTTCAGAAACATTTCATTCTCCATTCGAGCTGGTGAACGTGTCGCTTTATATGGTCCAAGTGGATGCGGGAAAAGCACCTTATTGTATTTAATGAATCGCTTGTATCCTGACAATTGCGATGGTGACCTTGAAGGTTCAATCACACTTTGGCAACGTGATGCTGCAAGTTTTGCACCTGGTGAAATCAACCACCGTATTGCTACTGTGTTTCAAGATCCAGATACACAGTTCTGTATGCCCACAGTTGAACAGGAAATGGCTTTCACATTAGAAAACTTGCATGTTCGTCGACCAGAAATGGAGACCCGCATCATGGAAACTCTTGAAATGACGGGACTTACAGCATTCCGTAAAACGACCATACAAACTCTTTCTGGGGGAATGAAACAACGCGTGGCAACAGCGTGCGCGATTCTCATGCAACCAGAAGTGTTGTTACTCGATGAACCACTTGCCCATCTAGACCCGCTAACTGCACAACAATTTGTGGAGTGGCTCGATACCTTGAAATGGCCATATCCATTAACTATTATCGCCGTCGAGCACCAACTTGATCTATGGGGAACTTTTTTTGATCGTGCCATTCACGTCCATGCATCAGGAGACCTCCCAATCGAAGTGAATCCAGTAAGGTCTAGCATGTCCTATCCTAAACGCGTTTCGGCTATTCAAGAAGAAGTAGCTTTTGCAGCTAGAAACATACATGTACATGTGAAAGGTAAACAGTTATTGAAGGACATTTCATTTCATTTACAACGAGGAGAAATCGCCGTACTTGCAGGTCCAAATGGCAGCGGCAAGTCTACTCTTTTAAAAACCATATGTGGCATTTTAAAAAAATCACAGGGCATGATAAAAAGTGGCAACATGCTTCCGGGTTATGTTCCACAATCACCTGAACAGTTATTTGTCGCACAAAGTGTAAGAGAAGAAATCCGATTTTCGAATAACACAAATGAAGAAGAGATCTCTGACCTTATGGGTCGTTTACGATTGAACGAAATAGAGCAAGCTCACCCTTTCTCAGTCAGCCATGGGCAAAAGCGGCGCGTGGCCATTGGGGCGATGCTTGCAGATAAAAGACCTGTGCTTTTGCTGGATGAACCTACTTCTGGACAAGATGAAGCGGCTCTTAAAGAATTGTTTCATTTAATCGATGCTCGCGCAAAAGAAGGATTTGCGATTTTAATCGTAACCCATGATATGACCTTTGCAGCAGCCATTGCTGACACTATTTTGTTAATTAAAGATGGGCAATTGACTGGGTGGTTTGACAATGATGTGTTGTGGCAGCTGGAGCAAGTATTAGAAAAACATCAACTAGTAGCACCGATTGGAGCGTGTTCACATGTCTAGTCGCACATGGTTACACGAAATGAATCCTAGCCTAAAATTTATTTTAGTTCTAGTTTCCATGTTGACTCTAGCGTGGTTTTTCAATCCATGGACCCCTTTATTATTCTTCCTGGGGGTTATCCTTCTTCAACTATTATTTAGTCGAGTGAATTGGAAAGTCTGGTCTTTGTTCATGATCCCCATCGCCTTTACTGCCTTCGGTTATTTATGGACTACTTTGCTTTTTGCCGCTGATACAAGTGGCCATGTCATCTGGTCATGGAGAGGATTTGAAGTGACACATACTCAGTGGAATACAGCGTTATCATTAGCGTTCCGTGTCTTCGCTTTTTCATCGATGTCCTTGTTGTTTGCATTAACCACGGAGCCAGTTAAATTTGTCATGAGTCTCATGCAACAGTTGCGCCTGTCTCCAAAACTTGCCTATGGGGTGATGGTTGGCTATCAGTTTTTACCCGTCGTGAAGGAGGAATTCATTCACATTCGTCATGCACACCGATTGCGGGGAATTGGAGAAGAAAAGTACGTCTGGCAACGATTACTAGGTTTGCGGAGATTGTTAATTCCGTTACTTGCAGGAGCTGTTCGTCGTGCCGAACGATCTGCATTTGCCATGGAAGCTCGAGGCTTTACGGGCGAGCGACGTTCGACGTATTACGAACCAATTTTCATAAACGGCCGTGATTGGTTACTCGCAGCCATCATGGTTGCGTTGTTAATAGGAAGTAGCGTAGCGGGATATTTGTTACGGTAACATTAAAAACTCGCCCGCTGACAGCACAGTCAACGGGCGAGTTTTTAAGTTACCTTCAATTCACTCAGTCTCGGCAAGGCCGTTAATGCACCCGCTTTTGTCGCTGCAAGGGCTCCTAGATGATTCGCAAATGCTGTACAACGAACTAACGATTCCATTGTTGTAGGCAAACCATTTAAATGTACATAACGCAAAACGCCCGCCATAAAAGCATCGCCCGCTCCTGTCGTATCAACAGCAACGACGGGTTCTACAGGAACATGTTGAAGTTGTTTATTTAACACGGCGTAAGTACCGTCTGCTCCTGCTGTAATCAAGATAACTGGAACGTCCAAATGTGCAATCTTTGCGAGTCCTTCTTCTACTGACTGCGTTTCAGTTAAAAACGTCAGCTCTTCTTCTGTGAATTTCAATAAATCGGCATCCTTGAAAAACGAGGAAATCGTTTCCCGGCACTCCGCTTCACTTTTCCAACGCAATGGACGAATATTTGTATCGAAGGAAAACAAAGCATTATGCTTCTTCGCATATTCTACTGCTTTTCGAGAAGTTTCAAGCGCTGTCGGTTGAAACATGGTTCCTGAACACAAATTGAGAATGGAGGCTTTTTGAAATGCTTCTTCTTTCAAGTCGTGAACGGCTACTTGAATATCGGGTGCATCATCGATATATCGATGAAAAATGCGATCATGGTCTTCTGTTAAATGAACATATACGCCACTCACCCGCTTTTCGGGCTCAAGTTTTGCATAATCCATAATAACGTCTTCCTTTTTAAGTTCTCCTCGTACAAATTCAGAAGTTGTGTCATCCCCCGTAATGGTAATAAAAGCGGACGGCACACCTAATCTGGCTACTCCAACTGCGACATTTACCGTAGCGCCACCTAAAAACATTGAAAATGACGAATTGGTTGTATTGTCGGCAATGTAGTCGACAAAGGCATCCCCGTAAGTGAGGACGTGGGTTTTATTTGATTGAACCATAACCATCCTCCTCTATTTTAGTAGTTCTAGATTACCATGAAGCGCGCCATAGATGGAACTTCAATATTTTTTTGGTATAGTGGCTACAAGGAGTTGATCGACATGAATATACATATACGAAAAGCAAGACCTTCAGATGCATCAGTTGCCGTCCCTCTTATCATTGATGCAATCGGCAACATCGCTGAACAAATGACGGGTGAAACCGATGTCACTGCCGTAGAGGATGAACTCATTCAATTATTTAAACGCGACGATAATCGTCATTCTTATCTATCGACTTGTATTGCAGAAAAAGATAATGAAATCATGGGTGTGATGGTGCTCTATTCTGGGCTAGATGCCATTCAGTTAGATGCCAGTTTAGTCACTTGGTTACGCAATAAAACGGGTGACAACATCGTCATTCCACCTGAAGCACGTATTGATGAATACTATATCGATACCGTCTGCGTTAATCCTGCATTCCGAGGACAAGGCATCGGTAGTTTATTACTGGCTCAAGCTGAAGCAGTTGCTCGTGAAGCTGGCTTCTCTAAAGTCGCACTCAATGTAGAACTTGAAAAAGAAGCGGCCATTCGTTTATATGAACGTGTCGGCTATCACGTAGCAGAACCTTGGGAAATCTACGGTGGGTCATTTCATCACATGGTGAAACGTTTGTAGTATTTGTCCATCCATTTTTAGGATCATGAATATAACAACAGCATTATACCCCTATGTGTTTCATGTCAAATTAATGAAATACGCTTCCATGGCCATACTCGTTACGAGTTCTGTCACAGCTGTTTCCGTAATTATTTGATACAATGGCATCACACAACGAATACGAGGAGCATGACAAATGAAACGATTTTTGGCAATTGGCTCGATTCTTACCGTTCTTACTCTTAGTGCTTGCGGGACAAAGGAAGAACATGATGCAACTACGGCAGATGAAGTGCCTGAAATGTTGGAAGTGGATTTAACGGTTCCTGAAACAGCTACAGCAGGTGAAGCAGTAACCTTTACTGCAGCTGTAACACAAGGTGAGGAAATCGTTGAAGATGCGGACGAAGTGAAGTTTGAAGTTCTCAACTTAAGTTCTGGCGAAAAAGAGATGCTGGATGGCTCATTAAACGAAGATAAGCTATATACCATTGACTATACATTTGAAACGAATGGCACCTATGATATTACGTCACATGTAACGGCTCGCTCTATGCATACCATGCCAACGAAACAAATATCTATTACAGGTGGCGAAGAAGCCGCGAGTGTACCTGATAGCGCAGCGCCAGTCAAACATGCAACATCGGGTGAGAATCATCACGCAGATGGAGTAACCATTGACTTTAAGGAAGGCACGACGACTGTTGGTGAAGCAATCATGTTAGTAGCAGATGTCTCACTAGATGACGAACCACTTGAAGGTGCACGTGTACAATACGACATTAAACGAAGCGATGCAGAACATCATACGTGGCTGGAAGCACCCGAAGAAAAAGCGGGTGTCTATCAAACAGAATTCACATTTACTGAAACAGGCACTTACGAAATTGAAGTGCATGTGACAAAAGGTGACGACTTGCACAACCACGTGAAAAAGACTTATACCGTTAAGTAACTATAAAAAGGGTTATCCAAGAGTGCTAGTCACTCACGGATAACCCTTTTTTGATTGGCTATGTTAAAGGATGCCGTTGATTTTGAAGGCTTCACATTTTACATTTTTTTACTTTTACAACTAAACAAGTGATTTTTACAACTAAACCGTTCAAAATTACAACTAAACTCCTCATTTTTACAACTAAATAAGCAAATTTTACAACTAAACATCAAAATTTAGAAATACACACTATTTTGACTGGGTTTTTGGGTCACTGTGGATCAAAAACTACTATTTCATCATCTAAATTATGAAAATGAGGAGCTCTGTTGTGAGCCCCTCATTCCAACTATTTAAACTTCACGAGTCCAGTGACGGTGTGCTGTAACAGCATCGACAAAGGCTGTTCCTTCTCCGCTATTTACAACACCAGGACTCCCTTCTTTTCCAACAAGGATAGCTGTTGCGCTAGAAGATGCACCAATTGCTTTAAAGTGATTAAATGCTTCCATCACGTAACGATCACTTTCTTTTTTAAATTTCTTGTCTTCGCTCATACTCGCTACAAAAATCGCATCAAACAATACGGGATCTGTAGTTAAAAATGTATGGTCAATTGGTAGCTCCCCGATTGACCCGAGTTTATCACTAATAATCTCGACATTTAACATAGCCTCTTTTAACTCCTGTACCGTGTTTTGAAGCTCATTCATGTCTCCGGCTCTACTCGCAATTACGCCAACTTTTCGTGTATTAGGTTTCTTCACCATATTTTCTTGACTAAGTGCAGGAGAAGCTTTCGTCACATCAGAACCATTCCCTGTAGGCGGTTTGGTACCGATGGAATCTGCAATCACCTTCGCTAAATCTACATTAATATTAGCTATCGTATCGACCACCTGCTGTTTAACCGATTGACTCTTTACTTTTCCAACTTCAAAAATGAATGCGTCTGTAATATGCGTTTTTTCCGCATCACTCATACTATTCCAAAACAACGTCGCTTGGGAAAAATGGTCTCTAAAGCTATCACTTCGATTACGAATTTTTCGTCCTTCGATCTTCTCTTGATAATGCTCAAATCCGCCTTCTTCAGCACTTGAAGTCGCAGGTGTGTTATCCGCTAGGGAATTTTTATGGTAACTAACAGGGCCTTTATTAATGGTCATGCGGCCGTAGCCATCACGTTGATTGTTATTGAAAGGACAGACCGGGCGATTAATCGGCAGTTCATGGAAGTTCGGACCGCCTAATCGAATCAATTGAGTATCGGTATAAGAGAATAAACGACCTTGTAATAGAGGGTCATTTGTAAAATCGATTCCTGGAACAACATTCCCTGCATGGAACGCTACTTGTTCAGTTTCAGCAAAGACATTATCCACATTGCGATTAAGCGTCATTTTCCCAATAAGTTTGACTGGCACATCTTCTTCCGGCCATATTTTTGTGGCATCTAATACATCGAAATCAAATGTAAACTCATCTTCTTCTGCTAGTATTTGAACACCTAATTCATATTCTGCGAAATCACCTTTTTCAATTGCATCATATAAATCACGTCGATGGAAATCAGGATCTTTCCCGCTAATTTTTTGGGCTTCATCCCATACTAAAGAATGCGCTCCCAACAATGGCTTCCAATGAAATTTCACAAAATGGGCTACACCTTGTTCATTTACAAAACGGAAGGAATGCACACCGAATCCTTCCATCATACGAAAACTTCGAGGAATCGCTCGATCGGACATCAGCCACATGACCATATGCGAAGCTTCTTGATTGTTCACAAGAAAATCCCAAAACGTATCATGAGCACTTGATGCTTGAGGAATTTCATTGTGTGGTTCTGGCTTTATTGCATGTACTAGATCCGGAAATTTTATCGCGTCTTGTATAAAAAATACTGGAATGTTGTTTCCAACTAAATCATAATTTCCCTCTTGTGTATAAAATTTCGTTGCAAATCCTCGTACATCACGAACTGTTTCAGCTGAACCTCTAGATCCAACCACGGTTGAAAAGCGCACAAATACAGGTGTCTTTATGGACGTATCACATAGGAAACTTGCTTTTGTGTACCGCTCCATTGATTCATACAATTCAAATTCACCATGTGCTGCGAATCCTCTCGCATGGACAACACGTTCTGGAATTCTTTCGTGATCAAAATGAGTCATTTTTTCACGAAAATGAAAATCCTCTAATAATGTAGGTCCTCGAAGACCCGCTTTTAAGGAAAACTCATCTTCTGAAACTTTTACGCCTTGGTTCGTCGTCATCTTTTGATTGCGGTCATCTACACGAAATTGCTCTAGCTGTTCATCTTTCTTATTTTTCACCATTTAATGATGCCTCCTTAGATTCTTTAACCCTCTCCTCCCATCCTTTACCAACAGAGTACTTGGGAAACATCTTTTTAATTAAATGATTAAAAAAACATACTAAATTCATCTTTTTTGAATGGTCAATAACGCTGGTAATAACATGGGACGTACAATGAACGTATCGATTAGCACACCAAAAGCCACTGTAAATCCGAACAATTGCAATTCAAGGACGGGTTGAGTAATTAACACAGCAAACGTTGCAGCTAGTCACGACTTCTTCATGAATTTCATTCGATTCTAAGGATTCATTGAATAAAATGGGCATAAAAAAAGTCGATCCAGTATCTGACACAAATGACTGCCTTGCTTGTGAGGTCATTTGGGATAGAGGAATCGACGTTGCTAACTGGGCATTTGCTTGTTTTTCCACTTCAGAAGCTAAGTGATTGATGTCATCATCTGAAAATGGGGCATCTTGCTTGAATACAATGAATAAGAGAATGCCTTTTTGTGATGGAAAAGCGTCTTCTAGTGCTTTTTTTGCAACGACTGATCTCGCTGTTGCAGGAAGACCTCCATTTTCTTAAGGAGATGTCACTTCTTTTGCAGATGGGGCTGATATCGTTCAAACAGTCAAGATCATAAGCCAAACGCCAAGGACGATAGCAGCTGATTTTTTCTCTTTCCACATGTTTTTCATCAGCTGTTCTCTACAACTTTCTTCGCAGGTTGAATGCAGAAAGTCACGGCTACAAACAAGGCAAAGCTAATAAGTAAGGTGGTTCCACCAACGATATAAAAGACAAGCGAAAATGTTTCAGGTATTCCGAGTGGTTGCATAGTTTGGAACCACATTCCTGCCGTTAATCCAATGGCTCCTAAAATCGCAGACCACGCATGAGCATTGACCAACTTCGGATATTTCACTTCAAATAATTTATAGAATACGCCCCAACTAAATACAGATAACCATCCTACTACTAAGATATGTGCATGAATCGGCCGAAACGCGTACGATCCTGTCCCCACCATATGTGAACCTAAATAAGCACCAATAATACCAAATATCGCGGCAATTCGAATAAGACGAATACTCCATCTTTCTTGCATGTGTATGTCCACCTTTCCTTCTTCAAGATGGCTTCATCTTACCGCGCGAAGATGAACCCAATATGAACAAGGTATTACAGTTTCGGGAGCGTGATATGAATAAGTGTTCCTACACCAAGCTCACTTTCGATTTCCACGGAACCACGGTGACGTTTCACGATTTCACTGACAATGGCTAGTCCTAGGCCCGTCCCTTCTTTTTCTCGAGTGCGAGACAGATCAGCTCGGTAAAAACGATCAAAGGCTTTTTCAGCTTGTTCTACTGTCATACCGATTCCTGAATCTTTTATCGTTACGTGAAGTTCATTGTTCAGCTCATACCCATTGATGTGAATAAAGCCGTTTGGTTGATTATATTTCACTGCATTCGTTATAAGGTTGTCCCATAGTTGCATTAACATATCTGGATTGCCTTGAGTTTGAAGTTCAGGCATGTCCATTCGAATATCAAGTTGAAGTTCTTCGAATCGCCATTCATTCTGACGTATCGTACGCTCGATTTGCTCTTTAATCGAGACCCTTGTAAAAGTGGGTTGATACGCTTGGTGGTCAAGTGACGTTAAATACAGCAGTTGTTTCGTTAATGCTGATAATCTCTTACTTTCTAGCTCTACAATTTCGGCATAATGCGTTCTGTCAGTCTGAGTAATAGACTCGTCAGCTAATAGTTGAGCATAGCCCTGAATGTTTTGTAAGGGTGACTGAAAATCGTGAGATACATGACTTATAAAATCTTTTCTGACTTGATCCGTCTCTTTCAAGCGATCAGCCATGATTTGAAAACTTTTTGCCAGTTGTCCAATTTCATCTTTGCTTGAAATGGCGATGGGCTCATCAAAGCGTTCGTTGGCCATTTTCCTTGTGGCTTCCGTTAATAAGGTAATGGGTTGAATCATTTTTCTTGCGACAATTAACATAGCCAGCAAACTAAAAATGAGCATGGCTGCTGACAACCCACCAAGTAAAAGATGCACTTCTGTAAATAACATCTTAATATTAGGTCGAATAAACAAAGCATAACGTTCATCTTTGTACGTAACAGGGACACCCACTGTATTCGTCAATTCATTAGAGAAGAAGCCAGTCACAAATGTTTCTTTTGGCAGATCTCGCATGCCGTGATAGATGTCTCCATCAAGAACCGCTTCTTTTGCACTTGTAGGTAAAGACGATTCTCGAAATGGACCTCCATAAAAATCACTGTTACCTGCAGCATTGGCCAAAAACAGTTGATACCCAGAACTGCCAAATACCGCGAGTGATTCTTCTAAAGGTACGTTTGGATTTCTCTCAATGAACGCAGCCATTTCTTGTGCAATCCCTACGTTTTTTAAGTCATTTTGTTCTTTTAATTGTTGCTGATAATATGTATTAACTAGTAAAAACCCGAGCGTCGCACTACCCACCATAATAGCTAATGTCACAACGACAAACTTACTGTATAAAGATTTCATGGTCGTTCCTCCAGCTTATAGCCGACTCCTCGTACCGTTACAATTTGTACGTCTGAAACAAACCCTTCCAAACGTTCTCGTAAGCGTTTAATATGAACACTCAACGTCTGTTCATCACCGGCGTAATCATATCCCCATACTCTTTCCATCAAGGCACTTCGTTGTAACACAGTACCTGGACTTGAGGCTAGTAGCGCAAGTAATTCAAATTCTTTTAAAGGTAACCACTTGGTTTCTGCTCCATTTGAAATATCGAACCTCTTTCGATCAATCACGAGTGAGCCAACTTGCTTACGCATTTCATTTGGATGTGCACTTCTTCTCAGTACAGCGCCAATTCGAAAAAGCAGTTCCTGCGGTTCAAACGGCTTAACGACATAGTCATCAGAACCTGCTAGAAAGCCTTTTTCTTTATCTTCCAACTGACTTTTAGCCGTCACCATAATTACGGGCAGGTCAAAGTCGTCTCGAATCTTTTTAGTCAATGAGAAACCATCCATACCTGGCATCATCACGTCAACAACCACCACATGCGGCCACACACAAGGAATCAACTTAAGCGCACTTTCAGCGTCTCTTGCTTTTTCCACACGGTAACCCGCTTTGGTTAAATGAATACTCATCAGCGTTAATATGTTCGGATCATCATCTACTAATAAAATCGTGCGCATTTGCTCACCTCTTTCTTTTGGCTTGCAGCATTCGAGTATTTCTACCTTCTGCAATGAGTAATCCAGACAATAAAATGACCACAGCGGTTAAGTAAAACCATAAGACAAGCACAATGATTCCGGCGAGTTGACCATATAATCTCGTATAATTCACATTCGATACGTAGTCAGCAAAAAGTAAGGAAACGACTTGCCAACCGACTGCTGATAATAGAGCACCTGGCCATACTTCACGTAATGTAATTCGTTCATTCGGTAAAATCTTAAAGAACAGTAGGAAAAATAAGAATAAAAATACGGATCCTAGACCCCATCTGACGACTGGCCAAATGTATATCCACCCTTGCCAATCATCAAGAGTACCTGAGCGCGATACTACCCAGTGCATGCCACTTTCGATAAATGGTAAAAATAACGACAGCGGCACAAGAGTCATAAACAACAGTGTTACGCCAAGGTCTCGAAGTAGCCCTTTCCAATATGGCAGTGTGCTTTTCATTCCATTTGCTTCATTTAATGTGCGAGCGAGGGCTTGTATAGCCATGGATGAAACCCAAAATGCTGCAATTAAACTGAGCGATAAGACGCGCCCTTTGTCCTGCGTTAATATATTCGTTACGTTATCCTCAATGAGTGCAAAAGATTCACCTGGAGCAAAAGGTCTTAAGAAATCTAAGATTTGCTGAGCATCTACTGGAAAGAAGCTAATCAGTGACAAAATAAAAATTAGGAATGGGAATACCGATAAGAGAAGATAATAAGCTGTTTGTGCGGCTTCATCAAAATACCGCTCAGCGAAAAACCTTACGAAAACACGTTTTGCGATCTTCATTTGTTGCTCCCCCAAGCTTGTTCTTACAATCATTGTGACGGAAACATATACCATTGAGCAAGAAAAATCCCCATACAAAAATGTAGGGGAACGTCAAATGTGTATGATAAATGTTCTTCACCCTTAAAGTGTATGATGACTTCATGAAGTTTACTACAATTTGTACCAATTAATTTCTTATGAAAATGATGGCAAAAGAGCCTCTTCTGCTGAATATTGACGATTTTTTCCTATGCGGTTCTGTGTCGACTATGCTCGAAACTAAAAAATACCCCTCACAAGAAAAACCGTGAAAAGTGCGCCTGGTTCTTTTAAGAAGAGTAACCATAGTGCCTGTTGATTTCCGCTTCGGTGGATGGGAACTACGATTATAGGTTGGTTTAACTTAGAATCATTTATTCGTGTCTTAGCAATAAGCAATCGATAGATTTTCTTGTTCGTTACTACACACTTCATGGATTGTAGTGGAAGGCGGCGACTCCGGCGGGATCAGCGGGACAGGTGAGACCCCGCAGATCGCGAAGCGACCGAGGAGGCTCACCGCCCGCCCCGCGGAAAGCGTCCGCCTGAAACGGAAATCAACACTATTAATGAATCAATCTTTTTGAGCTGGATTTATGTAACTAAAATTATTTACTTTCTTATCTTTCAAGAAAAACACCTTACAAATTGGGGTCAGGCCCATTTGTAAGGTGTTCTCAGCATATTCATAGTTTTATAATTAGCCTTGATTCTAAATCGTGCATAGCTTGTGCCACTTCAGAAGCTGTTATTTTTTCATTGCGCATATGGTGAATGGACTCTTCCATTCTTGTAGCTTGTTGTGCAATTTCATCAATCCATTTACTCGGAATGTTTAATTCATATAAAGATGTAGGCAAGCCTAGTTTCTGATAAAACGGCAACAGCCGCTCAACTTCACTTTCCTTCTGTTCTAGAAGCAATTGAACCAAAATACCATAAGCCACTTTATTTCCATGTAATGCTTCATGTGACTCAGGTGCAATGGTCATGCCATTGTGTATGGAGTGAGCACCGGCAATGCGACCATAACGATCGCCAAATCCACCTACCATACCTCCAAGCATGATAATCGATTCGACTACTCTAACGAAGGCATTGGACACTCTTACGTCTTTCGCATCATTAACGGCTTCTTCTGCATGTTCAAACATTTCTTCAGCACACAACCGAGCGGTATGATGAGCGACTTTCAGCGCAACCGGGGGATTGGTTAATCGCCTAATCTGTACGTCTGCCTCATACCACTTGGCTAGCGTGTCGCCGATGCCTGCAATCAAAAGCGGAGCGGGGGCTTCCACTAAAATGCGCGGCTCGACGAGAAGAAGGTCAACACTTATGGGGTACACATCGTAATGCGACATAACCCCTTCATCCGAATAAATAACACTTAGTGGTGTCCACGGTGCGCAGTTTGAAGCGAGTGTCGGAATCAACACCGACTTCGTTCTACTTGCGCTAGCAGCCGCTTTCACCACGTCCAATACTTTTCCTCCGCCTACTCCAATAATGGCATCTACGGCGTAGCTCTGTGCTAGAGCAGCCACTCTGGAAATTTCAGTAACTGTACACTGTCCTTTATAAAAAGCGTGTGTTACATGAATGCTTTTTAGTGTTGGAAAATAGTAGCGTGCTGCATACCATGACTTGACACCTGAAACAATGAGTACTCGTTTGATATTTCTAGACGTTAACTTGTCTTCAAGTTCTTCTAGCACTCCACTTTTACAAACATACTCAGCTGGCGCTCCCCGAATAATGATGTCTTCCATCAGACCCCTTCTCTCTTAACGGTTTGCCATCCACTCTGGTTTACCAAAGCCTTCAAACTCCGAATCAATAATTCCTTCGAATTCTGGTGCTTCCACGATTTCAATTAAGTCTTTCGCTAGTTGTGAGTCTTTATTTGCAGTCGTTACAGCCACAAGGTTACGATAGCGATCTGGCATGTTTTCTAAAATTAATGCATCTAGTAAATCCATATCTGCTGCTAAAGCGAAGTTTCCTGGAACTGCTGCTAAATCTGCACCATCTACTGATCGAGGAAGCTGACCTGCTTCAATTGGTTGGAACACTAAGTTTTTCGTATTGGTCTTAATATCTTTCTCTGACACAGTTAATGGCTCTGCATTTGGATCTAGTTTAATTAAGCCTTGTTCTTCTAAAATTAAAAATGTACGTGCTGCATTTACTGGATCATTTGGAATGGTTATCGTAGCACCGTCTTTCACATCTTCAATAGACTTATAAACATTAGAGTAAATACCCATTGGTGCTGTAGGTACTGTGACAAGTCCCGTTAATTCCATATCATTTTCTTTCGAGAAGTTTTCAATATAAATCGAGTGTTGGAAAAGGTTTGCATCGATTGAGCCATCATCTAATGCAATATTTGGTTGAATGTAATCGCTGAATTCAACGATTTCTACTTTGTAGCCTTTCTCTTCAAGAGCCGGTTGAATGGCTGTTTTCAACATGTCGCTGTAAGGACCTGCTGTACCACCTAATTTTACCGACTTGTCGTTATCCTTGCCTTTTGATTCTTCGTCACTTCCTCCGCATGCAGCAAGTGTCGCTACTAATACAACTAACATCATCGTAAATAAAACCTTTTTCATCTCTGTCTCTCCCCTTTATCGTTTATCTATTGCTTTAGAAGTCCAATCACCCAATTGTTGAATGATTTGAACGAGAACAATTAAAATCACAACCGTGACAACCATAATTGTATTGTCATAACGGTAATAGCCGAAGCGTATTGCCAAGTCTCCAATTCCGCCTCCGCCCACTACACCAGCCATAGCTGAGTAAGCAACGAGGCTAATGATAGTCATCGTCACTCCTTGTACGATGCTCGACTTCGCTTCAGGTAATAACACATCTCTGATAATCATCCAAGGAGTTGCTCCTACTGCAACGGCAGCTTCGATAACACCTTTATCAATTTCGCGGAGTGATGTTTCAACAATTCGAGCGAAAAATGGAATGGCCGCAACCGATAAAGAAACACTTGCTGCTGCTGGACCAATCGTTGAATCAACAAGTAATTTGGTTAATGGAATAAGTGCAACTAACAAAATAATAAACGGAATGGAACGAACCATATTCACAATAAAACCGAGTACGCCTTTTACAAATCGATTTTCTAAGAACAATCCCCGATCGGTAATGAAAAGTACAATCCCAAGTGGTAATCCAATCACAATTGCTACCGTCAGTGAAATTCCAATCATATACATTGTTTGCCCAAATGCTTTGAGGATGTCTGGCCATAATTCAATCACATGCTGGATATCAATGCCCATTTTGTATCACCTCCACTTGCGCTCCACGGCCTTCCATATAGCTAACGGCTCTTGTAATATTGTCCGGTTGGCCTTGAATTTCCATTAAGAACAAACCGAGAGGCACTTCTTGTATGTATTCAATCGAACCGTGCAAGAAATTTCCCCGTACATCAAAATGTTGAACCATATCAGAAATAACACCTTCACCTGCTACTTCTCCTTTAAACATCACTTTCACAATGCTTCCAGTCACTTTAGCCAAAATAGCTTGTGGCACTTCAAATGACAGTACGCTACTAATAAATTCTTTCGTCAGCTCAGCTTTTGGATTTGAGAAAATTTCGTAAACTGATCCTTCTTCTACTACTCGCCCGTCTTGCATAACTGCCATACGGTCGCAGATTTCTTTCACTACATTCATTTCATGCGTGATTAACACAATCGTGATGTTTAATTCGCGGTTTATCTTTTTTAGTAATCGAAGAATGGACAACGTTGTATTTGGATCAAGCGCTGAGGTTGCTTCGTCACACAATAACAAGGAAGGGTTATTTGCTAGCGCACGGGCTATTCCAACACGTTGCTTCTGCCCACCGCTCAGTTGTGCCGGATACACATCTTTCTTATCTGTTAAACCAACCATTTCAAGAAGTTCATTTACACGAGATGTCATTTTTTCTCCTGGCGTATTTGCTGCTTTTAATGCAAATGCAATGTTTTCAGCAACTGTCTTTTGGCTAATCAAGTAAAAATGTTGAAAAATCATGCCAATTTTCAAGCGTGCTTTCCGTAATTCTTCACGCTTTAATTTGGTTAAATCACGTCCATTCACTTCAATTTGGCCACTGGTTGGTCTTTCGAGTAAGTTGATACAGCGTAATAGCGAACTCTTGCCAGCTCCTGAATACCCCACAATTCCGAATACTTCTCCTTCAGCGATGGTGAGATTAACTCGATCAACACCCATGACCAGACCTTTTTTCGTTTTATACTCTTTAGATAAATCATTAATTCGTATCATTACAAGCTCCTTTTCACCTTCTGGAAAACAAAAAATGCCCCTTTCATAATGAAAGAGGCACCGAAAAATGGATTCTGGGTTATCTTTCAGAATGAAATCATTCTGTAGGAATTGGCACCTTCCCAGCTAATGCTGGGGGTTGCCGGACGTCATAGGGCCTATCCCTCGGTCTCTCTTGATAAGTTGTTTCCATATGTAGTTGTATTTGTTGCTCGAACTAAATCTTACGACGTTTCTTAACGACTGTCAAACCTTTTTTCACTTTTCAAATAATGATTGGTAAAGTGACGGTCTACGATCCTCATACACGGGGATGCGTGTACGTACTTCTTCAACCTCTGAGAAATCAACGTCAATTACCGCGTACTCTTCATGTTCAGTGCCGGTCCACAACACTTTTCCCCACGGTGCAATAATCATTGATTGACCATTAAATTGATTGTTTGGATCCGAACCAATTCGATTCACCGCAATGACGAAACATTGGTTTTCAATTGCACGCGCTTGAAGTAAAATCTTCCAATGGTCAATGCGTGTAGAAGGCCACTGTGCTGGAACGAATAACACCTTTGCGCCTGCTAATGCGTGCGCCCGTAACCATTCAGGGAATCGTAAATCATAACATATAACTCCTCCAGCTTGTATAGAACCTAGAGTAAACACATTTTCCTTATTTCCTGCTTGTAGGTATAGATGTTCGTCCATCAAGCGGAATAAATGTGCTTTATCGTATTCACCAACAAGCTCTCCATCGTTTGAATACACATACATCGTGTTATAGAAGTTAGCTCCTTTTTTTGTTGAAACCGAACCGCCTACGATATGTATGTGATAGGTTCGTGCTAAATTGGAAAGAAACTTTTTCGTACGCTTTCCTTCGATGTCGGCGAGGTTTTCTAACTCAGTTAAAGCATAAGCAGTATTCCACATTTCTGGTAAAGCAACGAGCTCTGCCCCTTCACTAACCACTTTTTTAATTAACGTTTGAACGTTGTGAAAATTTTTTTCAGGGTCAGCAAACGCAACGTCGAGCTGAATGCATGCGATTTTCATGGATACACCACCTATAGACAAGATACTCAAAAGGTTATAAGATTTGGCTGATGATTGCAACTATTTCAGAAAATGAGGAAATGCCATGGAACTCTCAAAAAAACTACAACAATTGCCTCCACAGTTTTTTGCTTCTCTTGTACAAAAAGTTGGAGCTGCGGTCGCACAAGGTCGTGATGTAATTAATTTAGGTCAAGGAAATCCTGACCAACCAACACCTCCACACATCGTACAAGCTTTACAACAAGCTGTTGAAAATCCAGTTACCCACAAATATTCGCCATTCCGGGGAATAAGCGAATTGAAAGAAGCTGCCGCTAACTTTTATAAACGGGAATACAACGTTGATATCGATCCGTTGACGGAAGTAGCTGTACTATTTGGAACAAAAATCGGACTTGTTGAATTGCCAATGGCCGTATTAAATCCGGGAGATTGGATGCTGCTACCAGACCCTGGATACCCTGATTATTTATCAGGAGTTGTGATGGCCGGCGTACACTATGAAACGCTTCCACTTGTAGCAGACAATAACTTTTTACCAGATTACAATTTACTTTCTGAAGAAAGTAAGGAACGTGCAAAACTAATATATCTTAACTACCCAAACAACCCTACTGGAGCGACGGCTACCCTTGAATTCTTCAACGAAACCGTTGCATTTGCTAAAGAAAATGGGATTGCCGTATCACATGATTTCGCCTATGGTGCCATTGGATTTGAAGGAATAAAACCAGTAAGTTTCTTGCAAGCTGAAGGCGCAAAAGACATCGGAATTGAAATGTACACATTATCCAAAACATATAATATGGCAGGATGGCGTGTCGGATTTGCTGTCGGAAATACACAAATAATTGAAGCCCTAAACTTGATTCAGGACCATATGTTTGTAAGCCTATTCCCAGCTATCCAACACGCAGCTATTGCTGCATTAAATGACAATCAAACATGTGTACACGAATTAGTCGATCGCTACGAAAAACGACGCAATGTCTTTATAAACGCATGCAACCGCATTGGATGGCAAGTGGAAGCGCCTAAAGGATCCTTCTTTGCATGGCTACCCGTTCCTAAAGGCTACACGAGCCAGAACTTCGCTGATAAACTTTTAAATGAAGCAGATGTAGCTATAGCCCCTGGAAATGGCTTTGGCGAGTTTGGTGAAGGCTACATTCGTGTAGGATTGTTAGTAGATGAAGCTCGTTTAGAAGAAGCCGTTCAGCGTATTGGCAAACTAGCTCTTTTTTAACGAAGGATAGCTAGTTAGAAAAGACATGATTAAAGGATTATCGGGATTTTATATAGAGTAGTGGTTTTATTCGGATTGCACTGTGATTTATTCGGCTTGAAGTATGATTTAATCGGCTTCAAGACCCATTTATTCGGCTTGAACCGTGATTTATTCCGTTTCGCCCATATTTTCCCACAGAAAACCTCCTCGAGGGTCTATTCGAGGAGGGCCATTTTGATTGGTTTTGTTTTCGCTACGCTACTGTTGGGTGAGCAACACATTAGAGAAGTAATTTGATTGTTAAAGATCAATTGTTTCCTCGAACTCTTTGTTCCTCCTCTTTGTCGCACACCTTCGACTCAATAAAAAAAGACACAAAAAAACCGACACCCTTTAACAGGTATCGGTTTTCTATTTGCCTAGCGACGTCCTACTCTTGCAGGGGGAGACCCCCAACTACCATTGGCGCTAAAGAGCTTAACTTCCGTGTTCGGTATGGGAACGGGTGTGACCT
>NZ_JBHSRI010000003.1:0-199188 GCF_042658845.1 Paenisporosarcina macmurdoensis | reverse complement strand
TCTTTTCTAACCAAACTTGTTCTTTTTCTTTTCTTTTCAAATAAAATCCCCCCAGAAAATCAAATCTGGGAGGAGTATCTCATGAATCTTCTTCTATTAGAATGTGTGCACTATTTGACGCTCACTAATTTCCTACTTCATCGATGACAGGCTTTTTGATTTTTTATATAAGTGAGAATGATTTTTGGTAAATCATGTCCCACAATAAATTCGATAAGACTGATCTATTTCTGCCGGTACTGTGCAGAAACCCGTATGTTCTTGTGAATGCGAGTAAGGGATCAGAAAGAACTTCAAGCAGTCGCCCATCACACTGTAATCTCCTTCTTAGGAATGAAGGCGCAGGGACCATAATCAGTAGATTCGCCACTTAGTGCGGCATAGCTCCTTTTAATATTTCAAAAAGTCTTCTCATATTGTTAATCGAAAGGAAGCCGATTCTCTCCTTTTTATAAAACACCAACATTATAAATGAACCGATTCTTGAAAAAGAGAAATATTGGAAGGGGATTCGAATTTCTTTGTCGAAATTAAGAAGGTGCTAACTAGGTTTATAAAGATATGAATCATGTGCAATCATTAGCAATAAGGGGAATGATTTTCTTGGAGACCAACAATGTGGTGGAAGTGAGTATGACAATAATAGCGTGGTGTATCATTGCATGGATTGCCTATCGTCTGTATAGCAGACAATCAGATGAATTGGAAATTTGGAAAGTGCTAGTGGTCATACTAGTCGGGTTGTTTTCGTTCTCATTTAATACTGAGATGTTCGGTACGTTGATGAGAATACCGATTTTGCCGTTGGGTGTATGGGGTTTATATGCATACTTTAGAAAAAAGAACGAGGAATGGAAGATTTACCGTACCTTTGCCTGGTTTGGTTTTGCAGCCAACTTTATCTTTCTCATCTTCACGCTGCTTGCGATTCCGATTTTTCAGGCCATTTATCCGGGAAATGAACCGTTGACTTATCTTTCGAACATTGACGACGCTTCCATTATTCCTATTCACCCTGGGGTAAAGCAACAGCAGATGGATAAAGAAAATGCTTTGGCAACTATCCTTGATTTCAGTGAAGAACCGATACAGAGCACAGACTGGTATTACGGAGCGAATTTGGAATACGATTCAACAAACACACAAGAAAAGTTTCCGTACCAACTTATCGGAGCTATCCCTAAATGGGGCAGTGGATTGATCTCGGTGGTTTATATCGAAGAGGATGGAAAAGGACTTTTGATATCCACCCCAAAAGAACAGCGGTATTTTCGCTTTAAAGACTCTCTGATTGAGGGGGTAAATTAAGATGTCAAAGAAAAAACGACTAGTCATAATAAGTGTCTTGGCCATATTACTGGTCATCAGTTTGATTTATTGGATTACTTCTAACAATCCGAACTCCTTTCCAGATAAGGGGGAATTGATTAAGGAAATCAATCACATCTTCCCGGAAGCAAATGTAAAAGAAATTCAGGACACCATCGAGGTTGATGAAAAACATGTATTTGTCCCCTTTAAATCTGAAGAGAACAATTATGGAGTCAGTTATTGGGTATGGAAAAAAAGCGACTGGGAGCTAGCATCAGCCAATACAGGTGGTAATCCACATTCATGGCGTATTGAGGATGGAGATATCTCCACTACCCACTTGGTGTGGAACATTTCTCCTGAAATACCTATTGAAAAGCTGAAGTTCTATCTGATAAAAGATCGGACATTCCACATCACTGAAGGCATTGAGTACTATGATCCAGGTGTTCAACTCGAGGAACTAGTTAAACTCTCGGACACATCATACGGTGCTATGCCATTGCCGGATAGTTGGTCATCCATTTTGGCTTCATATACGGAGTTGGAGACAGCTAGACAGCCAGATATATTCAGCAATTTCTTTATAGAACACTATATGTATTTTGGCTGGATGGCCTATGATCGTTCGGGCAAAGTGCTTCCTACTGTTAATGCGTTGAATGGAAGCGGCTTTTCTGGTGGGGATGACCACATAGAGTATATTAGGTTACTGGATAAGTTAGAGATTGAGACAGTTAAGTAGAAATTCGAGTAATTATTAATGCCTGTCATCGAATGAAGTAGTTTCACACTTTACTCGATGACAGGCATTTTTTTAATCAAGTACCACAATAATTTAGCTCATTTAAAAAGTGAAATAAAATGCGAAGACGGATCGATAGCCTTTTACGAAATTGTTTGGTTGCCCATAATAGGGTAGCCTTTTTTGTGGAATAAATTAGGTGAAACCGAATAAACCACCGTTAAGTGGAGTATACGGGCGGTGTATAACACTCCACGTGTGATAAAAGTTACAGTGTTTCGCATGAGGATGCATTACGCTAAATATAACCTAATTTAATGAAAGAAGTGAAAAAAGTGAGCAAACAAAAACATGTTTCAGACGCGGATATAAAAAGGAACATTGTGGTTAATTGTTTACTTAATATTTATAGACTATAAAAGGATTGGATTAGGATGCATTTCATAAATACACAAAAATTCGGCTCATATTTGGCCTCATTTTACGCACCTCCAGGTTCAGAAGGGTTTAGGACATGGGAAGAGCTGAGTAAAATGATAGTCTTAATGTTAATTACTTTATTTGTTTTCATTACTTTGAATACAGGTATGATAATCGATTTAAATAGTTTAGATAATTAATAGAAACAAGAAAGTCTAATGGTGAATCTGTTCAAAAAAATATTTCCTTTTTACAACAGTATTGATATGAAAGGAAGATCAACTTATGAAAAAAGAAAAAATAAGCAGTGTCGCAGTAATTGGAACAGGATATGTAGGATCAAGCTACGCCTTTGCTCTTATGAATCAAGGAATTGTAGATGAGTTGATCTTGATTGATGTAAATAAAGAAAAAGCAATCGGTGAGGTAATGGATTTGAATCATGGGAAAGTATTCTCCCCAGATTCAACCAATATCCTTTTTGGAGAGTATAAAGATTGTGCAGATGTAGATATAGTTGTTATTTGTGCAGGAGCGAACCAAAAACCAGGAGAAACACGCCTTGACCTTGTGGATAAGAATTTGATTATTTTTAAAACAATTGTCGAGAATGTCATGGCTAGTGGATTTAATGGTATCTTTCTTGTCGCAACCAATCCCGTTGACATCTTAACTTACGCTACGTGGCATTATAGTGGGTTACCGAAAGGACGAGTCATAGGATCTGGTACCATTCTTGATACAGCCCGTTTCCGATACTTAATAGGTGATTATTTTAAAATTGCACCCAAAAATGTTCATGCGTATATCATCGGAGAACACGGTGACAGTGAGCTACCTGTTTATAGTTCCGCAGACGTGGGAGGCATTCCCATTTTGAAAATGATTGAACGTCAAGAACAGTATAAAAAAGAAGATTTAGATGAAATTTTCATTAATGTACGGGATGCAGCCTACAAAATCATTGAAGGTAAAGGTGCTACTTACTATGGCATCGCCATGGGACTTGCGCGAATTACAAAAGCCATTTTAAACAATGAAAATAGCGTGTTAACAGTATCTGCTCATCTGGATGGTCAATATAGTGAAAAAAATGTATACATGGGTGTTCCAGCAATCATAAATCGTAGTGGGATCCGAGAAATTGTCGAATTAGAACTCAATGAAGAAGAACAACAAAAATTCCAACACAGCGCAGATGTCTTAAAAGCCATTTTGGCGCCTCGCTTTGAAGAAGTGAAATTATAATTTCAACTAGAAAGAAGGATGCATCATCTGGATCCAAGATTATAATCCATTAAATAACACATACTTATCTGCCTTGGTTGCAGCCCTTCCTGTCATATTCTTTCTTTTGGGTCTAACTCTATTCAAAATGAAGGGCATTATCGCAGCCCTTTTCACCCTAATCATTAGCATAATTGTATCGACATTTTTATTCCAAATGACATTTTTAAAGGCCATTGCTGCAGTCTTCCACGGGATTGCCAACGGTTTGTGGCCAATCGGCTATATCGTGATAATGGCAGTTTGGCTCTATAAAATCTCGGTTAAAACAGGGAAATTTGACGTGATTCGTGGAAGTATCGCAAATATCTCACGAGACCAACGACTTCAAGTATTACTGATTGGCTTTAGCTTCAGTGCATTTTTAGAAGGTGCAGCCGGTTTTGGTGTTCCAATAGCCATTTGTGCAGCCTTATTAACAGAACTTGGGTTCCGTCCATTGAAAGCGGCAATGCTTTGTTTAATTGCAAATGCTGCATCTGGAGCATTTGGTGCAATTGGAATTCCTGTTATCGTCGGGGCGCAAATGGGCAATATGGAGCCAATCGATTTATCTCGTACACTGGCTTGGACACTGCCTTTTATCTCTTTCATCATTCCATTCTTACTCGTCTTTATTCTCGACAAATGGAAAGGTATAAAAGAAACGTTACCAGCTTTACTTGTCGTGAGTGGAACATATACAGCTCTTCAAACACTCACTATCATATTTTTAGGACCAGAGTTAGCCAATATAATTTCTGCTCTTGTGAGTATGGCTGTTCTTGCGCTTTTCTTAAATAAATGGCAGCCAAAAAATATCTATCGTGAAAATCCTGACGAAGAGGTAGGCGTCCAGCAAAACTACTCTCTTAAAGAGATTATTCTTGCTTGGTCTCCGTTTTACATTTTGACAGGAATGATTTTGATCTGGAGCCTTCCAGTTTTCAAAGCTTTATTTTTAGAAGGTGGTCTACTCTATAAGACAACACTATTGTTACCGATTCCTGGATTAGACGGTCAAGTCGTGAAAGTCCCACCAATTGCTGCAATCGAAACACCATTAATTGCCATCTTTAAACTGGACTTGATTTCTGCAACAGGTACGGCGATTTTCTTAGCCGTTATGTTAACAGGTATGTTTAGTAATAGAATTAACTTAAAAGAAGGTATGGAAAGCTTAGGCGATACACTGAAAGAACTTTGGATCCCTGTTTTAACCATCTGTTTTATTATGGGATTTGCCAATCTTTCAAACTATGCAGGACTTTCTTCTTCAATCGGCCTTTCACTCGCAAAAACAGGCGATATCTTTCCATTGGTATCCCCAGTTCTTGGATGGATCGGCGTATTTATCACAGGCTCTGTTGTTAGTAACAATGCCTTATTTGGAAATCTCCAAGTCGTGACAGGTCAACAAATTGGCACAAGTTCTGCTCTTCTTCTTGCTGCCAACACAAGTGGTGGGGTAATGGCCAAACTGATTTCTCCACAATCGATTGCCATTGCAACAGCAGCCGTAAAAGAAACTGGACAAGAATCAACCTTACTTAGAATGACTATCAAATATAGTCTGGCACTACTCGGGCTCATCTGCATTTGGACTTACCTTTTATCTCTTTTTGGTATCTGATATGGGTGGCACTACTGTCCCTGAAATCTGTCTCAAGTGTTGTTGATTAATGTCCGAGGATTCTCTGTCTTGTTCGAAGTGGTTCAAGAATCAAGTAATAAATAAAAAATGCCTGTCATCAAAAGAAGTAGTTTCATACTTCATTCGATGACAGGCATTTTCTCTAACATTTATTTTGATTATTAATCAAGTACCACAATAAGTTCGATAAGACTCATTAGGTTCTGTCGGCACTGTGCAGAAATCCGTCTGCTCTTGTGTATGTGCAAAAGGTTTTGAAAGAACTTCAAGCAGTTTCTCCATCACGCTATAATCTCCACGTTCCACTGCAGCTTCTAGTGCTTCTTCTACCCGATGGTTGCGAGGGATTATTGCAGGATTGCTGTTTCGCATTAACTGCTGAGAGTCTTCTTTAGATTCCTGCTGTCTGCTTAGTCTTGCTTGCCACAGCTCATTCCACATCTTAAATTCTTCGCTGTTAAACAGAGCCGTGTCTTCCAACTTATCTAAAGTCAGTGAACGGAAGGTATTGGTATAGTCCGCACTATGCTTTTGCATCATATTTAGGAGATCCTCAATAAGTTTTTCATTCGCTTCTTCTGCGTTGAAAATGCCAAGTTTTTCTCTCATTCCCGCATACCAATTCTCGTGATAGAACTTATTAAATTCTCCGATTGCTTCTGTGGCTATTTTAATCGCCTCATTCTGATCATCATGAAGAAGCGGCAATAGTGTTTCTGCAAATCGCGCGAGATTCCATCCACCAATATATGGTTGATTTCCGTAAGCATAACGGCCTTGTCGGTCAATGGAGCTGAATACCGTTGCTGGATCGTAGTTATCCATGAAGGCGCAAGGACCGTAGTCAATCGTTTCTCCGCTAATGGTCATATTGTCGGTGTTCATCACACCGTGTATAAAGCCAACCAATTGCCATTTAGCAATGAGCGAAGCTTGACGTTTAATCACTTCTCGAAGGAACGATAAATATCGATTGTCATCAGCATCTACTTCAGGATAATGGCGTTTTATTGTATAATCAGCCAGTTCCCGCACTTCCTCGATTGAGCCAAAGTTTGCAGCGTATTGGAACGTACCGACACGGATGTGACTAGCAGCAACTCGGGTCAGAATTGCACCTTGCAGTTCAGTTTCGCGGAGTACGGATTCACCGGTAGTCACCACTGCCAGACTGCGGGTAGTAGGAATATCGAGTGCATGCATGGCTTCGCTAATGATATATTCACGTAGCATTTGTCCAAGTCCCGCTCGACCATCGCCGCCGCGGGAATAAGGCGTTCTACCTGAACCTTTGAACTGAATATCAAACCGTTCACCATCAGGAGTGATTTGCTCTCCTAGTAAAAGAGCTCGACCGTCTCCTAACATGTTGAAATTCCCGAATTGATGCCCTGCGTAAGCTTGAGCAAGAGGTGCTGCTCCTTCTGGAATTTTGTTTCCTGCAAGTTCAGCTACTCCGTATTTGCTTTGTAACGCATCAGCATTTAACCCTAATTCCGTCGCTAATGGGGTATTTAAAATAATCAAACCCGGCGAGCGTACTGCATCTGGAGTGAAGCTTGTGAAAAATACTTGCGGTAGTCGAGCATAACTGTTGTCAAAGTTCCATCCTGTTTCTAACATTGCTTTTTCCTCTGTCATCGAATCACCTTTTCTTTTAATGTCTTTTATCTTTCACATATGATTATTATTTGTTATTTACTTTCTATATAAAAAGGCATCTCATTTAATGTTTACTTCTTCCAATTTATTATACCCTTCTAACACTTAGATAGCGTCTATTTAGCATTTTCTAAGTGTGTACTAAAAACAGTGCCTTAAAGACTTATAAACATGAAAGTGAGCAGAGGAATTCAACAACCTGTGGCAGGATGCTTGTAACGACAACCTCAGTTCGAGATAATAGGGAAAACACTTAGACAGTAACTTGATTTCTCCAACCAACCATGTGCTTCAGGAAGGATCACCCCATGAATTTTTCATTAAATGAGTCAAAAATAAAAAGACTATGCGGAATGGCCGCTTATAAAAAAGGCAAAGTCATTAACCAAGCAGGGAAAATCTTACTCGAGCCCGATGAAGAGGACGATTTATCCATAAAGGCTGTTGTAGAAGGTGGTAGGGACAAGTTCCAGATAAGCGTGAGACAAACGCAAGATGGAAAAATTCTAGCTTCTTGCAGTTGTCCACCGGTCGGATTCGTAACGACTTACTGCCATCATATTGCGGGGGTTCTTTTGGCAATCGATGAAAACCAACAACGGGAAAATCCCATGACGGCTAAAATGCTGGATTTATTCACTCAGCAAGCACCGAGACCAAGAGGCAAAAGGCTGCATTTCGATAAGAGACAGGTTCTCCTTGTGGAATTTAGCTGTAGCCCTGTGTTTCTCGGGAAGGCAGGCTATGTATTGGGGATAACCATAAAAGCCGGGACCGAAAGATTAGATAGAATCGTAAACGTGAAAGAATTCTTGAAAAAAGTCGAGCAAGGAAATTCGTATGAATGCGCTCCAGATTTTTTCTATAGCCCTGAAATCTATAGTTTTGACAAAGAAACAGAGGAAGTCATTGTATTTTTAATGAAGAGTCAGCGTATTGCAGAAGGTTTGGAGTTTGCAAAAGATACATTGGTCATATCCGCCTCCGATTGGGAGCAGCTACTGCCTTTATTACTGAAAGTTCCTTTAGTGAAGGTGATTCATGCTGGAACGACGGTTGAAGGTCTTCACTTAGAGAAACAGTTGCCTTTGTCTTTTCGATTTGACCAAGCTCGTTCAGGTGGTTATCAACTAGATGTTGACGGACTAGATGAGATTCTCGTGTTAAAAGCTTACGAAATGGCATTTTCTCGAGGAGCATTCATCCAAATGTCCACAGAAGACATCAACCGTCTGGGCGATTTAAAAGAATTGATGGAAGGGTCAGGAAAGAAGCTCATCATTTCTTCTACTCAAATGGATCATTTTATGGAAACGGTCATTCCAGGATTAAAGCGATTAGGGATAGTACATATTGCCAATTCAATCACTGAACGCTTGGTAGAAACACCATTTCGCGCAAAATTGTTTTTAGATCGCCTCAAACATCGCTTAGTAGCTGGTGTGGAGTTCCATTATGGACATTTGGTTATTAACCCATGCGAAGAAACGGAAGATGAGTTCCGACATTATCCCGGCGTCCGACGACAGCGCAATAAAGAACAAGAAATCATGAAATTAATGCAAGGCAGCTCGTTTAATCAGACAGATGGTGGTTTTTACATGCACGACGAAGAAGCGGAATATCATTTTCTGTTTCACGTCGTTCCAGATTTAGAAAAATTGCTTCAAATTTATGCTACGACCGCAGTGAAATTACGAGTGCAAAAAGCGTATGCCGGTCCGAAAATTAAAGTAGAGAATAAGGAAAGAACAGATTGGTTGGAGTTCCGTTTTGACCTCCAAGGGATTCCAGAATCAGAAATCAAGAAATTATTGAAGTCTCTCGAAGAAAAGAGCAAGTATTACAGGATTCCGAGCGGTACGTTAATGTCTCTGGAGACAAAGGAATTCTTGGCATTGAACGATTTCCTGCGCGACTTAGGGATAACATCAGAAAACTTCGATGAAGAAAAAATCCGTGTCCCTTTGATTCAAGGAATGCAGCTAGTTGAGACTCTTGAAGACGGACAGCTAGTAGATCCAGGGAAAACGTTCGCTAAGCTAATGAAAAATTTACATACTCCTGAGAACTTGGTTAGTGAAGTGCCGGAGAGTTTAGAGAGCGTGCTCCGAGATTACCAGAAAGTCGGGTTCAGCTGGTTCAAGTTGCTGGCCAAGTATAAATTTGGAGGCATTTTGGCTGACGATATGGGGCTTGGCAAAACGGTGCAAAGCATTGCATTCATCATGTCGGTTCTTCCGGATATTCGTGCCCGAAAGTTGCCCGTATTGATTGTAGCCCCATCTTCTTTGCTCTATAACTGGATGAATGAACTGAAAAAATTTGCTCCAGAGATACAGGCAGGAATTATAGATGGAAATAAAGAAAGAAGAACGTTTTTATTAAAAGAAAGTACGGGATTAGATGTCATCATTACATCTTACCCAGTGTTACGAATGGATAGGGCACTATACCGTGACAAACACTTTCATACGTTATTTTTAGACGAAGCACAGGCATTTAAAAACCCTGTGACCCAGACGGCAAAAGCAGTCAAAGTGATTCAGGCAAAATACCGTTTCGCCCTTACTGGGACACCAATCGAAAATTCGTTGGATGAATTATGGTCGATTTTCTCTGTCGTCTTTCCAGAACTGTTGCCGAATCGAAGACTCTATAGCGAGATGAGACGGGAAGCTATAGCTAAACGAGTACGTCCGTTCATTTTACGGAGGTTGAAAAAAGAGGTCTTGAAAGAACTGCCTGATAAAGTCGAAATCATTCAGATGTCCGAACTGCAAACAGAGCAGAAAAAGTTGTATGCCGCTTATTTGGCGGAATTGAAACAAGATGCTTTAAAGCATTTGAACAAAGACAGCTTTCAAAAAAATCGCATTAAAATTTTAGCTGGATTGACGCGATTACGCCAACTATGCTGCCATCCTGCTTTATTCGTTGAAGGATATGAAGGTGGGTCAGCTAAATTTGATCAATTAATGGAAATTGTGGAGGAATGCCGAATCTCAGGAAGACGGGTATTAGTGTTTTCCCAATTTACGAAAATGCTTGGCATTATCGCACAGCGATTGAGTGAAAATGGCCAACCTTATTTTTATTTAGACGGTAAAACACCCCCTAGAGAACGTGTAGAATTATGCAACCGGTTCAATGAAGGCGAAGGGGATTTATTTCTAATTTCCTTAAAAGCAGGGGGTACTGGATTGAATCTGACAGGAGCCGATACGGTGATCCTATATGACCTTTGGTGGAATCCAGCGGTCGAGCAACAAGCTGCAGACCGGGCACATCGCATGGGGCAGGAAAATGAAGTCCAGGTCATCCGCTTGGTGGCGAAAGGAACCATTGAAGAGAAAATCACCCAACTTCAAATGAAAAAGCAAAACCTAATTGACGAAGTAATCCACTCAGGCGAAGAACCACTAAAGGCTATGACAGAAGAAGATATCCGCGAAATATTGAGGGTATGATAAAACTTAAAAATAATACACAGAAGCGACCGAAAATTAATTTTCGGTCGCTTCTACTATTTTCTAAGGTGTGGAATCTTTCTATGGGTGGCACTTTATCGTCGAAAATGCACAGGTACCAACAGAGGAAAAGGTGCCACCCATAGTGATAACGGGTTCTGTTTTAAGTTCAGTTTTCCCGTGTTACTATAAAACAACTTAAAATGTATAACTAATTGCACCTCAATTTTGATGCTTTTTTCATTGAGTTTTTCAACGGAATAAAAAATGTTGCGAAATATTCTAATAATTAAAGGGTGTTTTGTGAAAATGAGGTAAAATACAATAGATAAAGTGCTTACTGTTTAAAAAACTTAGTGAGTTAGGGGTGGTTGGTTCTGAAGAAAAAGATTGGCTTTCTTTCTGTCTGTTTAATCTCAATGTTGTTGTTAATAGGATGTAACCAAGATCAGGTTATTGGGTTTGATGAGACTATTGAGACTGATATGAAACAACTTTCAAGGGTGGATGTACAACAGATAAATTCAGATGGAAGTTTCGAAGATGTAACAACTATTGGAGATAAAGATTCTGTTGATTTGCTTAGAAAAATATTTGTGCAAATTGAATGGGAACAAGATAAAAAAGTAACGATGTCTAGAGATGAAGATGTAAAAGCAAATTTATTTTTCAACTGGGATAAAAATATGCCAGAGAGAATTTTTGAATACTCCATTTGGTTTGAAACAGGAGGAAATGCAACCATTACTGTCAGCGATGAAAATGCCTATGGAAGACTAGATAAAGTAAATGCCCAAACTTTAAGCGATTTGATTGCAATATCACCTTTACCATTAACAGAAATCATCACTGAAGAACCTTTAATTATCGGTTATATTGTAGAGATTAATGAAGAAAAACAAGTAATTGCTATTGTGGAAAACATAACAAAAAAAGAAGCCATAGACTGGAAAGACAGTCAAAGCCTTGATGTCCACTGGCTGTCTTCAAATGGAACAAAGTTTGAGGGCGAATTGGTAAAAGGTAACAAGATAGCTGTTTGGAAGTCTGGAAATGGACCAGAGAAAACAGGAGAAATTGCTAAACGCATTATAGTCTTAGAAAAATAAGAAATGCACTATCTAAAAAGGGAGGCTATCATTATGAAGTTTCAAATTGATGAGGCAATTGAAATACTCGAACGTACACCAACAGTACTTAGTAATTTGCTTTTTGGATTATCGAATTCATGGACTGTTTGTGACGAAGGAGAAGCAACTTGGAATGCATTTGATGTAATTGGTCACCTTATCGAAGGGGAAAAATATAATTGGATTCCACGAATAGAAATAATTATTTCTAAGGGAGAAACGGAAACCTTCCCGGTATTTGATCGCTTTAGTCAACTTCACCAAAATACTGAGAAAACAATTGAACAATTACTTAATGAGTTTACAGAACTCCGTATGAATAGCCTAGAAAGGTTAGGAAGTTTAATTAATTCTCCTATAGATTTAGGAAAAATGGGTTTACATCCTGAATTTGGAAGTGTGAAACTTAGAGAACAACTATCAACATGGGTTGCACATGACCTCGATCATATATCGCAAATTGCCAGAGTGATGGCAAAACGGTATACAGAAGATGTTGGACCATGGAAGGCTTATCTGCGCATCCTGAATCAATAAACTCAGGAAAAACTTTGATGCACACAGATTTATGGGTGGCACTTTACCGTCAAAAATGCACAGGTACCAACAATGAATGATTACTTAAAGGCTTCTTAACGAGTCTAATCCTGATTATATTAAGGAGGAACTATAATGATAAATGTTGCATTATTAAGTAGATGGCATGTACATGCTGATGATTATGAAATAGAGATAAGGGAAAACGAACACCTTTCCGTCCAACTTGTATGGGACGAAGATATAGAGCGTGGTAGAAAATGGGCAGAGGAGCTGGGTGTACCGTTTGAACAAGACTTACAATCAGTTCTAGCAAACCCTTCCATAGATGCTATTGTTGTCACTACACCTACGAATCTCCATAAAGAAATCATTCTTGCTGCAGCAAAAAATAAAAAACATATTTTCACTGAAAAGGTGTTGGCATTTTCCGTCAAAGACTGTGAGGAAATTTTTGATACAGTCAAAGCACAAGGGGTTAATCTAATGGTTTCTTTACCTAGGTTAACAATGGATTATTATTTATATGCTCAAAATGTAGTGGACAAAGGATGGCTTGGTAAATTGACAATGGTTCGTTGTCGAGTTGCTCATAATGGAGCCGTGCCAACAAATGAGGGGGAAACACAAGGATGGTTGCCTGAACGATTTTTTGATAAGGAACAATGTGGTGGAGGTTCATTAATTGATCTTGGGGCACACCCGATTTATTTGACTAATCGTTTAGCTGGAAAAGCACAAGCCCTACACGCGCGGTTGCAGCAAACAAATAATCTAGGAGTGGATGATAGCGCTGTTGTGTTACTAGAGTATGAATCTGGTGCACTCGGTGTTATTGAGACTAGTTTTTTATCAAATGGAAGTCCGTTTCAGTTAGAACTTTATGGGACAGAAGGAACACTGCTAATTGAAGATGAACATATTCGTTTGAAAAGTAGTCAGCTAGAAGAAGGAGTATGGATAAATCCTGTAGAACTAAAGCCATCTTTACCAATGCCATTGGAACAGTGGGTAGCGATAATTAAAGATGGAACTGTATCCACAATTACGAAAGAAGATGTGATTAATTTGACACTAATAAATGAAGCCGCGGCTTTGTCCCATAAAGAAAGTCGTCGAATTGAATTAAAAGAAATTGTGGGAGGAACTAGAAGTTAGGAGGAACCGATTTAGATAGTTAGATTTAGAGAGATTCTCTTGTAAAAGGAAACTGCTACTTTAACAATTTATTAAACCAAAAGACACCACCAATCAACTGTCGATTGGTGGTGTCTTCTATATTGCTTGCTCATTCATTACTTTTGTATAGGCTCTGAAGTCATTTTCTGATCACGAGGGAGTGCAAGTCCTACAAGACCAAGGATTGGTAACAATGAAATGATGATCATCGTCTGATAGATCCCAATGTGGTCCATTAATATACCGATTGCGACTGCACCAATTGCCCCCATACCAAAAGATAAGCCTACTGTTAGCCCTGCCATTGTCCCAATTTTACTCGGAACGAGTTCTTGTGCATAAACTACCGTAACCGAAAAACTTAACATAATAAAGAACCCAATGAGTATTAGCAAAACAATCACTGCAGGTAGTGGTACATACGGCAAGAGAAGGGCTAATGGGATAGGGACTAAAAGCGATAGTACGATGACATTTTTCCGCCCCATTTTATCTGCCAACGGACCTCCGAAAAATGTCCCTACAGCTCCAACTGCTAGAAATAGGAAGATGATGAGCTGGCCTTTTTGAATCGTTAAGCCATATGCTTCTATTAAATGAAAGACATAAAAGCTGGTTATATTCGTTACATAAATGGACCTGGAGAAAATAATCATTAGTAAAAGACCAAGTGCAATACCTATTTGCTTTTTCGTTAAATTGGCCATTGAAGACAATAGCACTCTTTTACGATTTAATAATTTTTCTTGTTCTAACTGTTCTTTATACCAAGCTGAGATCTTCATTAATATATAAATACCGAGCGCCGCGACTAATAAAAATAGAGCTGCTCCTTTTTGACCAAGTGGAACTAAGATAAATGCACTGATTAGTGGGGCTAAAGCTTGTCCAGTATTTCCACCCACTTGATAAATGGATTGTGACAGACCTCTTTTTGGTCCTGCTGCCATAAATGACACACGAGAGCCTTCTGGATGGAAAATGGCAGAACCAAGTCCTATGAAAATGACGGATACAAGAATCATCCAGTACTCCGGGGCAAACGCTAAGCCTGCCATTCCGAAAAATGAAAGTGTCATTCCAAATGGAAGTGAATAGGGCCTTGGTTTTAAATCACTAAAATAACCGACAACCGGTTGTAGCACGGAAGCAACCATATTCAAGGCGAAGGCGATGAGCCCTAATTGTGTAAACGTCAGTCCAAGATCTTTTTCAAGGACTGGAAACATCGCTGGTATGACGGATTGAAGCGAATCATTTAGTAGATGGACTCCACTTATCGCAAATATGATGGGATAGACAGGATTGGAGACCAGTGAAGATGAAGCTGTTTTTGCTGTTGTCATTATTACACCCTCAATCCTTCTAGACTCGAAATAAATAGATGAATATAGTATAGCAACCACTTTGAAAGAATGAAAGGTGATAAATATTCAATCCAAGAGAGATGTTAGATGTTTCGGGTAACATCTTCTAAAATGTTTTGCCACACAGAGACTACTTATTCATTCATCCTAAAGGAGTAGATTTCATTCATCCGATAGTACATAGGGTTTGGTCATAGAGTTTTGTAAAATTGACTTGAGGTGTTGAACATGAAAATTCTAAGAATAGTGTTGGAGACAGGAAATGTTGAGGAAATGAAACAGTTTTATACTGAAATTTTGGAGATGCCACTCTTAAGAGCAAAGGAAAGCTTTTTTACGGCTAGAGCTGGGAATACGCATATTACGTTTCAACAATCTAGCACTGATGAAGCTCACTTATATCACTTTGCTTTAAGAACTACTCTTTCTTTCTATGAGTATATGTTGAGGAAAATGAAAGATGAGAACATGAATTTTTTAGCTGATTCCGAAGGGAACTTGAGTCGGTATTGGAAAGGGAAACAAGTATATTTTCATGATCCTGACGGCAATATTGTCGAGATTTTAGAGCGGGAGATTCCTGAGGAGAAAGAAACTCACGGGTGGGTTGATGTTTGTGAAATCGGAGTTCCTTCTGCAAGTGTTGAAGACATGAGTGAGTTTCTAACACCTATCAACAATGTGAATCCTGCTGAATCTGATACGTTTCGCTTTTATGGGGATGAGCTTGGAACTTTTGTTTTGGTGAAAGAAGGTCGTAACTGGTACCCGACAGATAGACCAGCTACGATTCATCCAATTGTGGTTGAAGTAGAGGGAGATACTTACCAAGTTTTGAAGCATTCAAGTTTACCCTTTACCGTGAAATTGAAAAAGTCATGGTCCAGGGAAATGCCTGTGGTTCAGATGAGAATCGCAAGACCGACAGATCAATTAGACAAGATTATTGAATTTTATGAAACAGGATTGGGACTGCAAAGAGTCGGTGAGTTCTGGCAACATAATGGCTATGATGGTGTGATGTATGGGCTACCTGACACGAATTTTCATCTAGAGTTTACGGCTCATGAAGTAGGTTCACCTTGCCCCGCTCCAACCAAAGACAATTTGCTCGTTTTTTATTTACCGAGTTGGGATGTAATGAATAAGGTAACAAGCAGGTTAGAGGAGATGGGGTATCCAGAAGTTGAAGCGGAAAATCCTTATTGGGATAATGCCGGAATTACAATCGAAGATCCTGATGGATGGAGGATTGTCCTGTTTTCTTCGACTGGGTTGTAGTGAAAATTTTTGGGAATTTAAGTTGTGCGACTAACTTAAATTTGAATTAGCATCTTCTTTTATCATTCGAATTTTTTTCATGCTACCATAGGAGTATATGAAACTAGACGATGGGGGGTTATCTTATGGACTTGGAAAAAATCAAGAATGGGTTAACTCAAAATCAACCTCTTTTTATTGGAGAGGAAACGGCGATGCGTTCGGCGGTTTTGATTCCGCTTGTTCAAGTGAATGAAGAGTGGCATGTCCTTTTTGAAGTTCGTTCACTTACAATGAGGAAACAGCCAGGTGATATCAGTTTTCCAGGCGGGAGAATTGATCCAACAGATGCATCTCCAGTAGACGCAGCCATCCGTGAAACGCATGAAGAGTTAGGTGTTGATCCCTCGAGCATCCGCATTTTGGGTCAGATGAGCGCATTTATACCAACGTCGTCATTTGTTGTTTATCCATTTGTCGGTATTATCGATGACCATCTGAATTATCAACTAAACAAAGTAGAAGTAGAGAAAGTATTCACAGTGCCAGTCGACTGGCTATTAAATCATCAGCCATATAAACATTTGGTTCCCATGCAACCCATGCCCCTAACCGATTTCCCTTACGATAAAATTGCGAACGGCAATCATTACCAATGGAGACCACGATCTATAGAGGAATGGTTTTATGACTATGAGCAGTATACAATCTGGGGATTAACGGCACGGGTGTTAAAACATTTTATCGATACCTTAAAAAAAGAATAGGTACGCATATCAATCAACCTTCAATGATATACTTCCTGTAAGTAGGGGAAAAAATCAAGGGATATAAATTGGAGGAATCTATATGTATGATCCAACCATTTTTGAGAATTTAAAAGTATCTTTTGAAAATCATGTGTATGACCTACACAATGTAATCCCCAAAATTAATATTACGAACCGGGTTGATCGAATGGACCTCTCCGTTATGGCCAGAGATTTTGCCATTCAATTTACACTCATCGATCAACAAGACGTGACAGCGGAAATTGTATTAGAAGCTTCTATAGAAGATTTGTCAGCGGAGATATTGGAGACACCTGGGAAGAATCCTGGTTGTACCCTGGTATTACGCTTTAACAAACGTGTTCAAAATGTAACTGATCAGTGTAAAAAGATTGAGCAAGCCCTAACAGAGATTTGGGAATCTGACGTCCAGCTAACTCAAACACTGAGCTACTTATACGGACAAGAAGCCTCAAGATACTTAAACACCATTGAAGTGGCATTTACTCATAAAATTAATGAGAAGCATATGGATGACATTGAAGATTTCCTTGAACATGTTTTAGAAACTTTGGAAGTTTTGAATGATATTTAAATAATCAAATAGCAGAAATGGGAAATGAGCGATGACATAGTCACCGCTCATTTTTTCTATCTATAGGTTTGGTTTCCTAGAGTTTATTTTAATTCAACAGATAGTAGATACACTTGTTCATAATCAGTGGCTCTTTTTATATCTTCTTTTGTTTTTATACTAAAAGTAGAACTTCCATTAACAAAGTATGAAATTGCCCCAATTACTTTACTTTCTCCAATAATCAAGGGACCTTCAATTACACCTTCAGAGGTTGAACCGAATTTCATTCTTTCTTTTCCATCGATATTATTCTTAAAAGATCCAGATGTTTGACCATCGTCTGTCATGGTCGATATTAACCATTTATCCTCATTTTCATTTACTGGTTGTTGAATGAAGGCAACTCTTATCGTATCATCAATATTTTCTTGTTGTATCCCTGAACTCATTTTGCAAACCTGACGCACAAGTTTCCCATTTTCATAATAATCAACTGTCCCAATCATTTCCGTGATTTCATCATTATTTATTTCCAAATCAAAGATAAAGGAATGGTCAGTCGTTAGATTAACAAGACCTTCTTCAAACTTTGTCAGCTCTACCTTTTTAATTATTGCATCGCCTTTTGATTCCTTCGTACAACCAGTGAGTAGTAATAATGAAAGGACAAGGAATGCTGATAAATACTTCAAATGAAAACCCCACTTTTTAAAATAGTATATTTTAATGACCGTTTTTATATAACTATGCAGCAATACTTGTTTACATATTTTAACATAAAATTAATGGCCATCCAACGGGAGAAATCAGAAAATTTATTTTGATGGGTTAATTCGATCGTGTTGCAGGGAAGTAATGGTTTATTGACGAAGTGAAAGATGCATTCAATTTGTCATCTCAATAATGCCCATTTGGTGAGGAGTTCATTAATATGAAAGAATTCAAAGTTACATATTTCTTCGATGAAGAGCATTACATCAGAAGGTTTATCTATATGGAGGCCCAAGAAAAAGCACAAGAGTTGATTCAAAGTGAACGGGACCAATACATTTCGTTTACGGACAGCAGAGGAATTTATCATGAACTGGATACACGAAATGTTCGAGTCATCCAAATTTCTGAGTATCACAGAGTGGATAAAAGTAAAAAGAAGTAATGATGAATCGGAGTTTTATTACAGGACAATAAATATACTTTGTAGAATCTACTAATAACACGTCATTATAATTAATTGAAATATTTTTGGGGCGTATGGAAAAGTACTTAAAGGGGTGTATGGAGTGAATCAAACTGAATATGAATGGGTCAAACAGACTCGAGAACTCATTTTTGATTTTTGTCGTGAACTAGATCCACAAGATTTTAGTCGCCAAGTGGATGGATTCGGGTTTCAAAGTATGAGAGATTCTCTAGTACATATATCAGACTGCTATCATGCTTGGCTAGGCTCATATGTTTTATTGAAAACGAAGAAACCAATTACAACAAAGGAAGATTTGGCTGAAATGGGTTTGGATGAAATAAAAGTTCGTTTTGATCAAGTGGATTTGTATGTAAAAGAGGTATTTGAAGTATTCTCGAATCACATGGATGAGCCAATTCAAAAAAGAATACCTTGGAGAGCAGATGAAGAACTACTATCAATTACGCCTGGTAAATTACTTATGCATACAATCACTCACGAATTCCATCACAAGGGTCAGATCGTAGCCATGGCACGTCACCTAGGTTATGAACCTCCAAGTACAGATGTGTTAGGAACAATGAATTAGAGAAATTAAGCTACTACTACATATCTACTTGTTTTATAGAAGACTATTAGTTACACAGGAGGGGTATTATTGGATCCAAATATAAGGTTTAGAATTGCAACAAAACATGACTTGGAAAGAATAGTGGAAATGCTGGCTGATGATGTTTTAGGTAGCAAGCGAGAGCGTAACGAGCGACCACTACCTGACAGTTACATCAAAGCATATCAGGCTATTTCAACTGACCCGAACAATGAGTTGATAGTAGCTTGTCGGGGAGATGAAGTTATTGGAGTTCAACAAATTACATTTACACCCTATATCACACATCAAGGTGGATGGAGGGCTACGATTGAAGGCGTGAGAACATCTTCCTCCGAACGTGGCAAAGGACTGGGAACCGAACTAATTCGCTTTGGCATTCAACGTGCTAAAGAGCGAGGTTGTCACGTGGTTCAGCTCACCACGGATAAAAAACGAGAAGATGCCTTACGTTTTTATGAAAGTTTAGGCTTTAAAGCATCACACGAAGGGTTAAAGATGCATCTTTAGCTAATTGGAAACTGTATAAAATTAAGAATGAAGGGGTTCCGATACTCCTTCATTCTTTTTGATTCTACGAAATTGTAACTAGACACCTGTCGAATACATTTTTACAGTGAAATCAACTTAACCCCCAATGAATCTGATATCCCTTTCGCACCTTCATTCATCACCTGATTGTGGTTCCATACGAAAGCTGGCCGCAATAGAGGAGCCAACTTATTCATCCATTGTTTATTGGTATTAACTTTCCAAATATATTGTACGTGAGTGATTGACCCTTCCTGAGACAATGTCCAAATGCCTTGTCCTTCTAACTCGCCAAATGCCTTAATTTCAAGGTAGGTGGGGCTTACCAGTTTTACTACTTCAGATTCGAACGCTAGCTTATAAGGTAACTTGGTATTGAAAAACAACGTAAATCGATCCCCAACCGCAAGTTTGGTTGACTCTTTCTTCACTCTTGTTGAGTCCAACCCCTTCCACCATTCTCCGTAGTTAAATTCATTAATAAGGTCCCAAATCTGTTCGATGTCTGCTTCAAACTTCCAGTTGGTTTCAAAATTATAATGATAAATCGACATATGTATGACCCTCCGAAGTTCTTTTTGGTTTATATGGATGTATACCCAAAAGAACATAGGCAATTAACATCTATTCAGGTCAATTTTTGACACTGAGCGGTAGCACAGTTGTAAAAAAAGGGGTTCACGTAGGGAAAATCGCCATTGACGTAGGAATTTCCCGAAAAACACTCACATAATTCAGAAAAGATAAAAAAGTATAGGTGATACCAAAAGAGTGCTATTGATAGCGCTTTCATAAACAATTTCCACAGCTATAATTTAGTTGTAATCAAAGAAAACAAAGGGAAAAGGGGCATGGAAATGACTAAAAAGTCGAAGGCAGTATTGTTATCAATCTTTCTAATGATGTTCACATTTATCGCAGCAGGATGTACTGACGGAGGAGGAAGTAGTGAAGTAAACGTAGGTATCGTACTTCCAACGAAAGATGAACCAAGATGGGTTCAAGATGAGCAAAGATTTAAAGATGCAATCGCTGAAACAGATTACACAAGTGAGATTTTGTTCAGCCAAGGTTCATCTGCTAAAGAAAAAGAAAACGTAGAAACATTGATTAGTAAAGGAATCGATGTATTAATCATTTGTCCACAAGACGGTGACGCTGCTGCAGCTGCAGTAGAAGCAGCTAAAAAAGAAGGTATTACAGTTATTTCTTACGATCGTCTAATTACAAATACTGATGCAGTAGATTACTATGTTACTTTCGATAGCTTGGCAGTTGGGGCAGCTCAAGCACAATACTTAATAGACAATGCACAAGGTTCAGACGTTCCATTGTACTTATACGCTGGAGCAGCTACTGATAACAATGCATTTTTATTCTTTGAAGGAGCTTGGAAAGTGCTTCAACCAAAAATCGCTGATGGTACATTCAAAATTGCTAACTCTAGCGAAGCTGAAGCGTTAAAAGATACAGCTGACCTTTCACGTGATCAACAAAGTAAAATCATTGGTCAAATTACAACGAACTGGGATGCAAACGACGCGAAAAACAAAGCACAAACACATTTAACTGCCGTAAGTGATGAGTTAAAAGGTGATGTGGCAATTCTTGCACCAAATGATGGAACAGCTCGTTCAATCGCCGATGTATTCGGTTCAGATAGTGCGGTTTCAAATTTCCTTGTAACTGGTCAAGATGCTGAAAAAGCGTCAATTCAATACATTTTAGACAGCAAACAATCGATGACTGTATTCAAAGATGTTCGTACACTTGTTAAAGATGCAATGGGTATGGCAGTAGAAGTTTTGGATGACAAAACACCTGAAACGACTGGTTCATATGACAACGGAGAAGTAGAAGTAAAAGCAAAACAAACAGACGTAATTGTAGTGGATAAAGAGAACGTTGAGAAAGAGCTTATTGAATCTAAATATTACGAAGCAAGCGAATTTACAGGTCTGGAATAACAATCATGTATAAGTAGAACGGGAGATAGTGATAGATACGTCTATCACTATTTCGCCATTGTACTAGTTGTTTTGTTAAGGAGGCGATCAAATGAGTGAATATATTTTAGAAATGAATGGAATATCTAAAGAATTTACAGGGGTCAAAGCACTCGACAATGTGAATTTCAAAGTAAAAAAAGGTGAAATTCATTGTTTAATCGGGGAGAACGGCGCTGGGAAGTCAACGCTAATGAAAGTACTTAGCGGCGTCTATCCTTATGGTACATATCAAGGTGATATCGTTTTTGAGGGGAATATTCAGCAGTTTAATAAAATCAGTGACAGTGTGAAGGTAGGCATTGGCATTATTTATCAGGAGCTTGCATTGTTCCCGGATCTTACCGTCTACGAAAATATATTCGCTGGTAACGAAGTGAAGCGGGGTCCATTCATCGACTGGAACCAAACCATCGTAGAGTCTAAGAAAATGCTGAAAAAAGTTAAGTTGAATGTGACGCCGGAAACGCTCATTAAAGACTTAAGTGTAGGGAAACAGCAATTAGTCGAAATTGCCAAAGCCTTGAGTAAAGAAGTAAAGCTACTCATTCTGGATGAACCGACTGCTGCACTTAATGAGGATGATAGCGAGAACTTATTAGAGGTGTTGACTGAACTTAAGAATCAAGGAATTAGCTGTATTATGATTTCCCATAAGTTAAAAGAAGTGATTTCGATTGCGGATAAAGCAACTGTGCTTCGGGACGGTCGAACCATTTGCACGCTCGATGCGTCAAAAGGCGAGATTTCTGAAAGTGTCATTATTAAAAACATGGTGGGTCGAGAAATCAATGATATTTATCCGAAGCGTGCGAACAAAACGTTTGGTGAACATGTTCTTGAATTAACGAACTGGTCAGCATTTGACGTCCAATTAGGCCGAAAAGTCGTGAAGGATGTCAATCTTCACGTGAAAAAAGGTGAAATTATTGGTATAGCAGGTTTAATGGGATCGGGTAGAACAGAACTCGCATTGAGCATTTTTGGTAATCCAAAAGCTTATAAATTGCAGGGTGATTTAGTCGTCAATGGTGCATCTAAACCAATCAAACACCCAAGGGACGCAATCAAGGCGGGAATCGCTTATGTGACCGAAGATCGAAAAGGTGACGGACTGTTTTTGATACAGGATATTAAGAACAATGTGTCTGTAGCTAATCTGCATGGCATCTCAGCGAATGGAATTATTAATATGAATGAAGAAGTTAAAGTTGCAACGGATTATAAAAAATCGTTAAACATTAAAGCTAGCTCGTTGGAACAAGTTGTCGGCAATTTAAGCGGTGGCAATCAACAGAAAGTATCGTTAGGTAAATGGTTGTTTGCTGGTCCTAGAATATTGATATTGGATGAGCCGACGCGTGGCATTGACGTAGGAGCGAAGTTTGAAATTTATACAATCATGAATAAGCTGATTAGCGAAGGGATGAGTATTATCATGATTTCGTCAGAGCTTGGCGAAGTATTAGGAATGAGCGATCGTGTGTACGTCATGGCAGAAGGTAAAGTAAAAGGCGAGATGGCGATTGCCGATGCCACTCAAGAAAATATTATGCAACTTGCTACGCAATAGGAGGTAAAACCGATGAACTTTTTGAATGAAGCGAAATCTCTATTTAAAGTGAATATTCGTGACTATGGTATGTACATTGCCTTGATTGTCATTATGCTAACCTTTTCCATCATGACGGACGGGTTGTTTATGTCTTCCCGAAATATTAGTAATCTATTAGATTCTGCAGGTTATATTGCCGTACTAGCTGTCGGGATGACACTGGTAATCGTCATTCGACACATCGATTTATCTGTAGGTTTTGCAGCTGGATTCCTTGGTGCAATCGCTGCAATCCTCCTCACACAAGTCGGCCTGCCGATTTATTTGACCATACCGATTATTCTTGTACTCGGAGTTGTTGTTGGGTTATTTAATGGTGTTTTAGTTGCCTCTATTGGAATTCCCTCGTTTGTAGCGTCTTTAGCTGGGATGCTTATCTTCCGTGGAGCACTTCTACAAGTGACTGAAAAAACAGGGACGATCATCATAAAGGACGACAACTTTAATGCGATAGGTAACGGCTTTATTCCATCAATTCTACAAATAAACGGCTTGCATTTACTCTCTTTACTAGTTGGTTTAGTCGGTATTTTATTGTACATCTACAGTGAAATCTCAACACGCCGAAGTAAGATCAAGTATCAGTTTGAAGTTGTTTCAAAAGGCATTTTCACACTGAAATTGATAATGGTTTCTGGCATTATTGCTTATATTACGTGGATTCTAGCAGGCTATAATGGATTTTCATGGACTGTGGTTATTATGCTATTGGTCGTTGTTGTCTATCATTTCCTTACAACAAAAACCGTGCTTGGTCGACATATTTATGCCGTTGGGAGTAATCCAGAGGCAGCCCATCTTAGCGGGATTAACGTGAAAAAAATTACGTATATCGTCTTTGGATCAATGGGAATGTTAGCAGCACTTTCCGGTATTCTCTTCACGGCACGTCTTCAATCAGCAACCACGACTGCCGGTACATTATTCGAGCTTGACGCTATCGCAGCTGCTTATGTTGGTGGTGTATCTTCTGCAGGTGGAGTTGGTAAAGTAACTGGCGCCATTATCGGTGCAATAGTTATGGCCTCTTTATCTAGCGGAATGAATTTACTAGGTGTAGGAATTTCTTATCAGTACATGATTCGCGGCGGTGTACTTGCCGGAGCAGTTATCTTTGATGTGATGACACGTAAACAAAGAGGATAGGCTTTAATAAGTAGTGAAGGGACATCTATTATATTCAGGTGTCTCTTCGTTCATTAACAAGATGCATGAATCCCCAATTTTCTAACCTCCTCATCTTAACATTCATCCTTTTTACTCCTACTAAACTCGTAAGAAATTGGCAAAGATTATTCCGTTATGGATCTCTTGTACATTGAAAGGTCTTGATACCTCTCATAAGTTGTCAGAAAGTATTGAAGATTCTCCCGTAGATGGTAAGATAAAAAGAGTTTCACGTAGGAAAAAGGAGACACTTCTATTGCGAAAAATAGGCATTATTATACTCTGTTGCGTATTCGCTATTCTTAGTTATTTTACGTTTGTATCAGCAGAAAAGGTCTTTAACTCCGATTTCCAACCACCTCAAACTTCAGCCCCTAATGAGGAACAATATCGACTTGTTCTCATTACCCAAGAACTTGAAACACCATTTTGGGACAAGGTCGGCGAAGGGGCGATTAAGCAAGCTCAAAAAGAAGGGGTTAGCCTGGAAGTATGGGGAAGTTATGGCAATAACCAAGATGATTTTTTGAAAAAAATTGAAATTGCGATTCATTCTAAAATGGACGGAATTATCGTACAGGGACTAGATACGGAAGAGTTTAAAAGTTTGACGAAAGTCAAATCTGCATCTTCTGGAATCCCGATTATTACAGTAGCGAATGACGTGCCTGTTGAGGAAAGTCTTAGAAAAACCTATGTCGGTTCAGATCAGATTTTAGCCGGGAAGATGATAGCCAAGCAGTTGATATCTGACATGGGACAATCAGGAAAAGTCATCATTTTAGGTGAGAGTGAACAGGAGTATCATCAACGGCAACGTCTTCAAGGAATCCAAGACGTGTTAAAAGGCTACCCGAATGTCGAAACCTTATATGCAGAAACAACGGATACGAAGGAGCAGGTAATCGCCGCTACACAGGATTTACTAAACCAGCTGCCTGATGTGGATGCATTTATCGCAGTTAATGCGAATAATGCAGGGGCCATGATACAAGAAATTGGCAGGCGTTCTCAAGTCGAACCGTATCATATTTATACCTTTGATGATGGACCAGAATCGTTGTCGTTGTTAAATCAAGGAAAACTCGACGGGATGATTGAACAATCCCCAGAGAAGATGGGTGAACTCAGTGTGAACTTAATCATGAAATATCTAACAGATGTAACCGTTCCTCTAAACATGGATGGTTATCTTACTGACATTCGTATAGTAAAGGCGACAGATATGTAATGAATACTATTCAGAAGAAAATATGGATGCTCGCGACGGTTGTGTTATTTATCATGGTATCGATTTGGCTGGCTTTCACTTATTACAATCAGAAAACGCAAAATCAATATAATGATATTTTACAACGCTATTTAATCATGAATGAAGTAACAAGCTCAAGCCAAAAAGTTATTACGGATCTTAACAACTATTTACTTAATCCGTCACTTGCTAATCTCGAACAGATTAATGTGAGTCAAGAGAAAATTCGATATGCAAAATACGAAGTCTACAATTTGGTCAACGAAGAGAATGAGTTTGCATTGACCAACTATATTAATTTGATTGACAGTTTCATTGAAACGACCAATCGATCACTGATGTTTCAGTCAGAAGCAGAAGTAGAGGCATCCGCAAAAGAATTTTCTGAAGCGACGCGCATCTCTAAGTATATTTCCGAAATGACGCTCACTGTGATCGACACCGAATTGAAGACATATGACGTCCTCTATCGAGGGATCATTGAGCAATCCGTCGAATTTAAAAAGCTGGGTGTTTGGTTGCTTCTATTAATAATCGTGTCGCTTCTTTTGCTGACGTATTGGTTCTCGTTAACCATTACAAGACCCGTGCATCAATTGACGAAGGCTGCCAATGAGCTGTCTAAAGGCCGATTCGATATGCAAATCAAGGTAGAGTCTAATGACGAAATTGCTTTTCTCGCAAAGACATTCGATCATATGCGTATCAATATAAATAACTTAATTTCAGAAATTCAACAAAAGGCTCAGCTTGAGCATGAGTTGCAGCAGAATAAGCTTCTGTTGAAAGAGAGTCAGCTTCGCAGTCTGCAAAGCCAGATTAATCCACACTTTTTGTTTAACACGCTAAACACACTTTCCAAGAAGGCATATCTAGAAGGTGCTGAAGAAACGAGTGATTTACTCGTCAGTGTTGCCGGTTTGCTACGCTACAATTTAAAACGTTTAGACCGATCCGTTACACTCTACGAAGAAGTCATCGTTTTACAGCAATATATGGAGATTCAAAAAGCCAGGTTTACGGACCGTTTAGAGTTTCATATGGACATAGACGAGTCTTGTCTGCAAATGCAAATTCCTGGTCTAACCTTACAACCGATTGTAGAAAATGCAGTCATCCATGCTATCGAGCCGGAGGAAGATGGGGGTAGCATTTGGTTCCGAGTGTTTGATGGAGACGAACGGGTGACGATTGAAATCGAAGACGATGGCGTGGGCATGTCGGAGGATAAAATCAAGCAAATTCTAGAGGAACGTCTCGTCGAATCGGAAGGACACTCAACTGGAATTGGATTTAGTAACGTCGTCAAGAGACTACGTCTGTTCTATGGCTATGAGGACGTAATCCATATTGAAAGCAAAGAAGGTCGCGGTACGAAAGTTGTATTGAAATTACCGAAAGTAAGGAGAATCGAGAACAATGAGAAAGCTCCTGATCGTAGATGACGAACCAATCGAGCGGGAAGGAATGCAAGCAATCTTGCACAAAGCTTACCCAGAGCTCGAGATTAAACAAGCGAAAAACGGCAAGGTCGCTGTCGAAATGGCCGGTGAGTTTAAACCGGAATTAATCTTAATGGATATTATGATGCCCGGGATGAACGGTCTTGAAGCAGTAGAGCAAATAAGTGCGGATCATCCAGACATCAAATTCGTGATGGTGACAGCTTTTGATATGTTTGATTACGCGCGACAAGCGATTAAGCTTGGTGTAAAAGACTATTTACTGAAACCTAGTAAAGCCAGCGAAATCGTCGCCACGGTTGGAAAAGTGCTAAAGCAAAGTGAAATCGAACAGAATTCACTAGCAACGAGTAAGTTTCAACAAGAAGCCATGCAAAATGCATTGACACTCGTTGAAACCGACGTTGTCACTCAATTATTATTTGATCATGTGCATGAAGTCCATATAGACATGCTCGTTGAGATGTTGGACATTCGGTCGACGAATGAAAAATTTGTTATGGTCATCTTGTTACCTTCAGGTTCAGAAAAATACTATTCTGCCATAAAAGATAAGGTTAGGCAGACGGGAAGCGGCTGGGTAGGGGCTTTATACGGTCGTCAACTCCCCATTATTGTCTTTCGCCAGCCTGACAAGTCGTTCCGTTCTCAAGTGATTTTCCTTGCTAATGAAATTCTCTCTATAGCGAAGAAATCTAATTTAGTAGAAGGATGGTTTATTGGAATTGGCAACGTCTGTGATTCGCTGGACCAAATTAGACAATCCTATCAGGAATCATTAATAGCAACAATGGATACAACACGTCCCGTTAAATATCGCTTTTATTCAGATGTGCCAGCATTGAATCCCATAAGCGACGGTCAAGAAGCCAAACAATTGGAAAAACAGTTTTTTGAACAAATCCGCCTCGGGCAATGGGAGCAAGTAAGGGTAAGAGTGATGGATTTAACTCATCGTTACGAAAACGAGGGTGCCATCTTACTGCAAACACAACAACGTGTACTGGAACTACTTTGGATCACAACGCGCGTCATGAGCGAGATGGGCATTGAAACGGATGCACCTTTCTATTCCTTCCAAGCGCAAGATTATCGACAACTTCGAGCAGAGACCGAACATTTACTTGGGCAAATGCAGCAATCATATGTAGAACACTATGATCAAGTAGAAGTGGATAAGATTCATCAAATCAAACAATATATTTTCGACCATTCACATGAAGATATTTCTTTAGACGCGTTAGGAAGAAAAGTAGATTTGAGTCCGATTTACATTAGTAAAATGTTCAAGGAAAAGCTGGGCATCAATTACATCGATTTCTTAACTGAATGTAGGATTGAAAAAGCCAAGAAATTACTAAGTGATCCCGAGAAAAGCTTAAAAGAAATCACCTTTGAAGTCGGTTATCACGAACCCAATTATTTCAGTAAGGTATTTAAAAAAATGTGTAGTGTTTCCCCGAAAGAATACCGAAATAGTCTTTTGGGCAAAAAGGACTGACAAGGAAAAACATAACCGCAAAAGGAGAGAAGCCGATGAGACAGATATTGATCAAAGGGAGACTCCTCCTGCTCGCATTGGTATTCATGTTCATCGCTTCGGCTTGTGCAAAAGAAGTAGCCAAACCCACGAAAGAGGAGCGGATTAGTCCTCCGCAAAGTGAAGCGTCTACTAATGAAAAAATCAAAATTGGTTTTTCTATGGATACTTTACAGGAGGAACGCTGGCTTAGAGATAGGGATCTGTTCAAAGAGTCAGTTGAAGCGTTAGGAGCGGAAGTTGTGATTATGGCAGCAAACGGCGATGATGCGTTACAAATTTCTCAAGCAGAAACCCTTATTAGCCAAGGTGTTGATCTTCTCATTCTTGTTCCTCACAACGCTGAATCGACTGCAACAATCGTTCATAAAGCTCACTTGGCAGGAATTAAAGTCATCGCGTATGATCGTTTAGTGAAAAACGCGGATATTGATTTATATGTTTCTTTTGATAATGAGAAAGTAGGGGAAATGCAGGCGAAAGCAATGACCAAGTTGGTTCCAAAAGGCAACTATGTGTTTATCGGAGGGGCTATTACGGATAATAATGCGCATTTATTGAAGAAAGGCGTATTCAACGTGCTTCAGCCGTTAATCGAAAAAGGTGACATTAAGATTGTATATGACCAATGGACGAAGGATTGGCTACCTGCTAATGCATTGGCAAACATGCAATCAGCATTAAAAGCGAATGGGAATCAAATTGACGCAGTCATCGCTGCTAATGACGCAACAGCTGGCGGTGTCATTCAGGCATTGATGGAACAAGGGCTTGCAGGGAAAGTTCCAGTAGCTGGACAAGACGCAGAACTAGCAGCCGCACAACGCATTGTTGAAGGTACTCAATCAATGACCGTCTATAAACCGATAAAAGCGCTAACTGACGAGGCAGCACGGCTTGCGGTCGCACTAGCAAAAGGCGAAACCGTAGGAGAATACCAAAAAGTGAATAACGGAAAAATAGAAGTGCCATCGTTTCTACTATCGCCAATTGCAGTGGATCAGTTAAATATCGATGATACGATTATTGCCGATGGATTTCATTCTAGACAGGATGTATATAAGTTGTCGGGAGAATAAATGAAGTGACTTCAGAACGTTGCAGTTGAAGAACTATTTTAAGGGAGTATGTAATTATTCCTAAACATCGTGGAAAATAAATGGTAAAAAGGTGATCAACATGAAAGTTCCAGAAAAATACGAAGCAATTAAATTCTTAGAGGGTAAAAGAGTTTATCTTAGACCAATAGAAAATGAAGACTTAGATTTGTTCTATGCTAAAGCTCTTTGGGACAAGGAGGTTAGGAGACTAACAGGAACACAAGTTGTATTTAGTCGATTAGGAGTTCAAAAATGGTTTGAAAACATATCAGAAGATAGTAGCAGGGTAGACATAATAATTTTTTGCAGGAAAATGATCAACCTATTGGAGATATAGCCATGTTGGATATTGATCACAAAAATCGAAACTCTGTAGTTCGAGTCTCTATATTCAATCGTGAATTTTGGGGCAAAGGTTATGGTACTGAAGCGATGTCATTGCTACTAAAATTCGGATTTGAAATATTAAATTTACATAGGATAGGATTGAATGTCTTTTCTTACAATACTAGAGGAAAGAAGTCATATGAAAAGCTTGGATTTAAACAAGAAGGAATAGTCAGAGATGAACTCTTTTATAATGGACAATATTATGACTCCATTTTAATGGGCGTTCTGAAAGATGAATTTAATCAGAATTAGCCCATCTCAGTTTAATACTAAATTCAAAAGCAGCCGAAAGTACATATTCGGCTGCTTTTCTTTTGTTTAATATCAGGAAATCTTTAGAGTAACAAAGGTGTGAAAGAATAAAACGAAATTGGGATTTAAAGGGATATGAGCATTTTTAGCGAATGTAATAATTATTGAAGATACGGAGATAAAGTATAATCCTCAGTTTCGTAGCACATTTCTTATCATTCTTACCTAAGTGAAGATGGTTAAGAATGATACTGATTAAGACTACCTTCATAATAGTCATTGGGTGGACATTATTTATGCTATTGGCAATGGTAATGAGTTCAGATGGGTAACCACTATGACAAAGAATATGGCGCTCTTAAATTAATTTAACAGTTAATAAAAAAACAACTTAGAAAAGTGGGATGACTTTGTTATTACATACGGAAGTTTTTGGGGATGGGGAACCACTTGTATTCCTTCATACGGGATTACAAACTGGTTTACTTGATTTTACATATCAGAGAGAATATTTTAAAAATAATTTTAAAGTTATTCTTCCGGATTTAAGAGGACATGGTAAATCAATTGAAGATGATATTTCGAATTTCTTTGAGGACTCTGCAAAAGATTTACTTGAAACTCTCAATCATTTAGAAGTGGAATCAGCACATATTGTTGGGTGTTCTTTGGGTGCATTAGTGGGCTTATACTTTGCTAAAATGTTCCCGCAAAACGCAAAAAGTTTATGCATTTCTGGTGTTTTACCGGAGAAACCAGATAACTGGCTGGAATTACACAATGAAAACGTAGAAGGTCAGACTCAATTATTACATCATGAAGAATCGGTAAAATACTTTGATCGTGTACATAAATCTGATTGGAAGCAGTTCCTCTATATGGGGAGAAATGAAGAATGGTATCCATTTGAAGAGACAAAAGATTTGGATGGCATTGCGTGCCCTGTGCTATATATGGTTGGTGAAGTAAATAAAGACGAAACAAAAGGAGCTATCGTGTACCCGTTAATGAAAGAGAATGTGCACGTATCAATCATTCCCTTTGCAGGCCACTTAATTCATTCTGATCAACCAGAAATATACTCAAAAGTACTAGACCTATTTATAAGTAAGGGAGATCAAGTTTAATTAACTTATCGATATCAAAAGGGAGCTTAGAACATGGGATGGTTAATCTTTGTGGTAATTGCCTATTTGCCGATTATTTATAGAATCAATAGACGTCTAAATTATTTGGAAAACGAAGTGGAAAGACTAAATAGAGAAAAAGACATTATTTAACTAGAAATCTATCCTATCAATACTAGAACAAAGTGAAATGAAAAAGGAGGTGGATTTTTGGAAACGTTTAAGAAGTATTTGCTAAGTAATATCCTTTTAATTGGCTTTCATATTTTGATGTACTTCACAGCAGCCATGGGTTTTGGAAGTGTGAGCTCTAATCCGCCTCAAATTGTGGTTTTTCAAGCAATTCTTATGATGTCTGTTACTGGAGCTTCTCCTAACCTTTTTATCTTTCTATATTCCTTATTTAAAAAGAAGAATATTGTAGAAAATGCGCTATGGGCATTAGTGTTTTCATTGATTGTTATGGTAGGTTATTTCACAGTATTTTGGGAGCTGCTCAGGATGTCGTGATTGTTTTTGAAACAATCAGGACAGCCTATGTAGTTAGAATTTACATAGTAAAAAGTATTTCCCTCTAATTACTAACATAGTGAAATGAAAAAGGAGGGGGACTTTTGAAAACGTTTAAGAAGTATTTGCTAATAAATATACTTTTAGTTGGCTTTCATTTTATGATGTATTTCGGTGCTGTCATGGGTTTTGGTTCAGCAACGGGTCGTCCCCCTAAAATCGAAATAATTAAATTTTTATTAGTTTTTTCAGCAATTGGAGCGTCTCCTAACCTAATAGTTTTTCTGTTTTCAGCGATAAGAAGAAAAAGCATAGGAGAAAATGCACTATGGGGAACAGTATTTTCACTAATTGTTATGGTAGGTTACTTTGCTTTATATTGGAATCTGCTTAATGTGTCCTAATTTATGAACTGAATCTAAACATCAATATGATAAAATCATTTTTAAAACGGATATTTTAAGAATAGCCATACTAAATAAAAGTATCCTCATTGATTTTAGTATGGCTTTTAAATAGGAGGAATTATATGTTGCTTTATTATTGATTCAAACTTTACGGCCGTATATAAATTGCAATGATAAAGGAGTGTTTTTGTTGAAGCTGAAATTTGAAAAAATGAATGAAGAGGAATTTGATAATTATCTAGAATTTTTTATACCAGACTATGCTCAAGATCTTTCTGTGAATTTTGTTCTTCCCTTAGACAAAGCAATGGAAGAGTCTAAAGACTTGATGAATGATTTACTTCCAAATAAGCAAAATTCAGATGGTCAATTTTTATACAATATTCACTGTACTGAACAGAAAGAAAAAGTAGGGATGATTTGGTATAGTATTCAGCCGGATATTGATAGAGCCTATATCTATCATATCTATATTAATGAAGAGTTCAGAAAGATGGGATATGCCAGTTCTGTTCTTCTAGAATTAGAAGGTATGGTGAAAAGTTCAGGAATAACATCCCTTGGTTTAAGTGTTTTTGGTCAAAATCAACATGCTTATTCTCTTTATAAAAAACTTGGCTACAAGACGGCTGCTATTTCAATGGGGAAAAACATATAAGGATGGGGATTTCATGAGTAGTCAACGGAAATTAGTATTGTTCATTGCTACGAGTTTAGATGGGTATATTGCGACAAAAAATGAATCATTAGATTGGCTGTTTAAGGTTGAAGGTGAAGGTGATAATGGCTATTCAGAGTTTTATGAGACTGTGGATACCATTTTAATGGGGAGAAAAACATACGATTGGATTCTGAACCATGAACCAGAGGCGTTCCCATATAGTAATAAAGAATGTTTCGTCTTTTCAAGATCAGTTAATGGTGAAAACAAAAATGTGGAATTTGTTAATGAAGATATAGTTAGTTTTATGAATAAGCTAAAGAACGAAGAAGGGGAAAATATCTGGATTGTCGGTGGGGGAGAATTATTACACGGTTTTATAAAGGAGAAATTAGTAGACGAATTTATACTTACAGTTGCACCTACCTTAATTGGAACAGGTATTTCCTTGTTTAAAGAGGATGATTATCAACTGGAACTTTCTTTAAAAGGAACGAGGCGTTTCAATCAATTCGTGGAACTTCATTACGAAGTGAAAAAGTGAAAAGACATCAAGTTTTAAGAAAAAGATGTGAACTAAGTAACATAATCACTTAGCTTACATCTTCTTTTTTTAGTAAATGGAGAATGATTTTACTTTAGTATGCTCCCTTTGAATAAGTTACTTCATAGCTGTGGCTATATACCTCAAATATTATGCCAAACGGATCTTCTACATAACACATTCTATATGGCTTTTCCCCAGGATAATATTCTCTGATAGGCATTCGTTGTTTTCCACCAGCTGCAACTATCTTCTTGACCATTCCTTCAATATCAGGGTCTTGAATACTGAAGTGGAATACGCCACTCTTCCAATATTCAAAGTTATTTTCTGGCTTTTGACTATTTCTAAACTCAAATAATTCTATTCCTATTCCATCTGACGTTACCATGTGAGCAATATTAAATGTTTTCCAACCTTCTCCAAATACATCTATGCACATTTGACCAATTGCTGTATCACTTTCTTCAACTACTTCTGATGGTTCCATTACGATATACCATCCCATTACTTCGTTATAGAATTTTATGGCCTCTTCTAAATTTGTGACTGATAATCCTATGTGTGAAAACGCTCTTGGATATGTCATTTCTAATCTCTCCAATTTCTATGTTGTATTTTCTAGATGAAAATTATTATACGTAGTACCTTTTACTTTAACAAGACGGCACTATTTTGTGCCATAGGTTCGAAAAGAACCATACTACACATTTGTTGAACCTTTTGTGTAGATAGTGAGTAAAGAGTAACCATAGTCAGAACTTATATATCAATCGTGTCCCCCTCACAAATATTCCATTTACTAATTGTGCCGCTAGGTAGCTCAAGTGTGGAATAAGCCGAGTGGACAGGTGAAACAATTCGCCATGGTTTCAAGTTTAGGACTACTTTCACTACTATATTATTTTGATTAAGAAAGACCACATCAATTGGGAATCTCATAAAAAACATATGAATCGAGTTGCATGACGTGATTAAGAGCCCTTCATCAACTATAGGACTCTTGTAAAATAGAAGACCTCTAAATCTCGACCAAAAAGTAGTTGCATGTTTAATCCTCACTGTAAGGTTTATTGTTTTACTTTTGTATATCAAAGTAATCACTCCTCAATTTCATATAATCCACTATACGAAAAAATTTAATTCTTAAGTACTAGATGTTGTTCAAATTTAATATATTCATGTAAGTTCGTTAAACCGAACAATCAAACACTTGGAGGTAATTAAAGATGAATCAATTAAAGAAGCTTTTCAAGGAAGAAGACGGACAAGCGTTAACGGAGTATGGGTTGTTAGTGGGATTAATTGCAATTGGAGTTATCGCGGTTTTAGCAGCTATAGGACCAAAATTAGTAACGATATTCGCAAAAATTAGAGATGCAATATAAATAACTTTATTAAAGTAGCCCTACGTAACCGTGGGGCTTTTTTAATAAAGTAAGGGAGAAAAACCTTATGCAAAATTTAGTAATTATTCTTATTCTCGTTATTTCTATTATCACCGATCTCCGTGATCGTAAAATCTTAAATATTGTGACGCTTCCATCGATAATCGCTGCCTTTATCTATCATTTCTTTACGTCTGGTGTAGAAGGCTTTTTATATAGTGGGCAAGGTTTTTTAGCCGGGTTAGGTATGTTAATTATCCCGTTTTTAATGGGTGGAATCGGAGCGGGAGATGTAAAGTTACTTGCGGCAATAGGAGCATGGAATGGGACATTTTTCATTTTTTATACAAGTATTTATGCAGGAATCATTGGTGGTCTCATTGCGCTATTAATTCTTCTTAAAAGAAGAGAGCTTGTTTTCACACTAAAACGTATGTTGTTCTCAGTAGCTTTTATAAAAAGTGCTAAAGGATATTTGGTGATTAAAGATGATGTGCATGGTTCTTTTTCGATTCCATACGCAATCCCAATAGCATTAGGCGCACTACTTACATTTTTAATGGAGACATTCCAATGAAATCACAAAAAGGGCAATCGCTTGTTGAAACCGCGTTAATTATACCTATTATTTTGATGCTTCTATTTGGTATTGCGGATTTTGGTAGGGTTTTTCATGTATATCTAACGCTCGACCATGCTGGACGTGAAGCTGCTCGGGAAGCTTCAGTTGGTTCAGAAGACTCTGAAATCAAATTGAAAATAATAGATGATACAAGTGGTCTTGATAAAAATAAGTTAGGAATTTCCATAACACCCGGAGGTAAAGTAAACAGAGTGAGCGGAAGTGAAGTGACAATTGAATTGACCTATACAGTTGATTTTTTAACTCCATTTATTGGACAAATTATTGGAACTTTCAATTTGGAAGACACAACAGTAATGAGGGTGGAATAGTGAGGAAAAACTATTTATCACTCCTTAAAGAACAAAGTGGAGTGGCTATGCTATTGGTTGCCTTTTGTATGTTCATGATAATTGGTTTTACAGCTTTGGTTGTGGATGTAGGTGGACTCTATCTTGAAAAAAGCCTTCTTCAAAAGGCATTAGATGCTGCTGTCCTAGGTGGTGCTCAAGAGTTAAAGATTTCGAAAGTTAATGCTACGAACGAAGCAATTAAACTAGCAGAAAAGAATGGATTTATAGTTAGCGAGAATGAAGTAACTGCTGGAACCGATTTTATTGAAATACAAAAGTCCGTTACAAAAGATTTAACATTTGCTAGAATATTGGGCTTTAATCAAACAGATATTAGTGCCTCGGCTCGAGCAGAAACAGTCCAAACACTACTCAAGGGAGAAGGGGTTATTCCTGTCGCTTTTGAACGTAAAGTCCTAGAAAGTGCGGGTTTTGGAGAACAATATATGATGCATTCTAAACCAGGTGAAAACATCAGAGGGAATTTTGGATTTCTAGCAATCGATGGGAGAGGTGCAAATATCCTTCATGATGGAATTAGTAACGGCGCTAATACCCCTGTTGAAGTAGGCAATAGTGTAGAAACCGAACCCGGCTTGAATTGGGGCAAAGTAAGAGAAGGATTTCAAGATAGAATAATCAAGGATAAAGGAAATCTAAACTGTTCGTCATACCAAACAGCTGATAAAACCTGTAGACGAATCGTCACTGTTCCTATAATTGAATCATGGGACGATGCACATGGTAGATCAGGTGTGAAGATTATTGGATTCGCAGCATTTTGGGTTGAAAAAGTAGAGCCCAATGGTAATGATAAAGCAGTAATTGGTCGATTTATTGAATTCGTTAGTGGAGGAACATTCGGACCTGGTGAACATTTCGGAATCTATGGAATAAAACTTGTAAATTAGAGACTAAAAAATGGAGCAGGTGAATTTATCAATACGAAGAAAATTTGGATAATTGCTATGGTGTTTGGAATCTTCGCTTCTGTGCTGCTGTTCTTAAAGGTTACAGAAAGTCAAAAGCCGTCTATCCAACAAGAAAAGCCGTTAGTAATAGAGCACAAGGAGAAAAAAGAAGAAGCTAAAGCTGAAGTAGAAATCGTGCCTAAAATGATTCCAGTTTCAGAAGGAAAACGTGCGATAACTATAGCGACCACAGACGTTCAAGGGGTAGCGGGATTCGTAATCCCAGGTTCATATGTAGATGTAATTGCAGTCATGGAAGGACCGGAAGAAAAAGAGGAAGCCCAGCATGACTCCGCTACACTTCTATTGCAAAACGTTAAAATTTTAGCGATTGGCCACTCTGCGGATGATGAAGAGACAACGAAACGGTATCAGATGGTTACTGTTGAAGTGACACCAAAAGAGGGACTTATTTTAGGGTTTTCTACAAGATATGAACTGTATTTAATGCTTAGACAAGATGGTGATGACAAGATTGAACCCGCTCATACTCATATTCACGAAGATGAATTACACGAAGGGGTGTTTAAATAGTGGTGAAAATATTCTCCGTGTCTGAAAATTATGATTGGATTTCAAAAATAGATGTCATAGTAAATCCTGAAAACATGGTAAATTGGGTGGCAAACGAGTCTAGACTATATAAGCAATTACAATCGGTTAAACAATGTATTGTGCTATTACCAAATTCAGAGTCGTATGAAATATATAGCTTATGTTCAAAAATCTCAAAGGAATTTCCTCTAGTAACGATACTGTTGGTATTTAATGTAGAAGTAGAATTCGATATGAAGAGGGCATTAAGAGCAGGAGCTGATGATGTTATTTTCCTTTCTACTTCGTTAAATAAAATAAAAGAAGATATTAATCTAGCAATAGAAAACAGTGGTAACAAATTATTTCAACAGTTATTGAAACCTAAAAAAAATGGAAGAGTAATCTCAGTTTGTAGTACAAAGGGTGGGATTGGAAAAACGACAATCGCTGTAAATCTAGCAGCGTCCTATGGAAAGAAATCAATCACAGTTGCAGTCATGGATTTAAATCTTCAATTCGGTGATATAGCTATGTTTTTGGATTTAAAGCCAGAGCTAACAATATATGATTGGGTAAAAGAGGATAAAGAAGGTAAACAAATCGAGAACTATTTGACGGATTTTAGAGATGGCATTTCGGTTTTAGCGGCACCACAACGACCTGAATTTGCTGAAGTAATAACAGGCGATGATGTAAGGAAGGCACTTACTAATCTTAAGCAACTATTTGACGTGGTGATTATTGATGCATCCAGTTATATGAATGAAATTGGACTCGTCGCTTTAGAGAACTCGGACGATATTTTGTTGCTGACATACCTCGATTTGCCCACATTAAAAAACAGCAAGCTGCTCCTAGATACGCTAGTTTCTTTACGTCTAGAGGAACGAGTTAAGATTGTCTTAAATCGACAAACCAAAGTCTTGGGCATCACAACAAGCACCATAGAAAAGGTAATCGGCAAAAGAATTTTTGCAGCCCTTCCTGTAATGGAAAAAGCTATGCTATTAGCAGTGAATGAAGGAAAGCCTTTAAGCTATTCGCACCCAAAATCACAAGTGTCAAAAAGGATTCTTCAAATGGCTGAAACATTATATAGCCCTCAAAGCCAACCAACAAATGAAATTCACGATGACGAACAACTGGATCCTGTAGGAGGACTTATTTAATGTCCCTATTATCACGTTTAAGTGGTGAACAGATAAGTTTAGAGAACAAACAAGAAATCACGATAAAACCTTTAACTACGAGTAAAAACTCAAATGAATTAGAAGTGGTACTTCATAGCTTCCTTGTTGATGAACTGAAAAAACCGATGAATCAAAAACAGGAAATGGAACCATTAATAGAAAAGCTAACGAATGATTTTTTGGGGAAAGAAGGAAACCATCTTACCTTCGAGGAAAAGAAGCAACTAAAACATGACATTTCACATGAGATTACAGGATATGGACCTATTTCACCGCTTCTTGATAATCCTTCTGTGACAGAAATAATGGTCAATGGACCGAACGATATTTATATTGAAGTAAACGGAAAAATCGAAAAAACTTCTATCCACTTTCGAGATAATTTACATGTGTTACGTGTCATCGAAAAAATTGTAGCACCATTAGGTCGACGAATCGATGAAAGTGTTCCGATGGTTGATGCCAGGCTTCCGGACGGCTCTCGTGTCAATGCCATTATCCCTCCTCTAGCACTTAACGGACCTACGATGACCATTCGGAAATTTTCAGAAGTTCCATTTACGATAAACGATTTATTACGAATGGGATCTTTAAGTGAAAACATGGCACTGTTTTTAAAAGTAGCTGTCAAATCCAAACTTAATATTTTTATAAGTGGTGGAACTGGTTCAGGTAAAACAAGTACATTAAACGTCATCTCATCATTTATTCCTAATGATGAACGAATTTTGACAATAGAAGACGCTGCTGAATTAAGACTATCGCAAGAACATGTTGTAGCTTTAGAATCTCGCTCATCAAACATTGAAGGGCAAGGTGAAATCACCATACGAGACCTTGTCCGAAATGCTCTCAGAATGCGACCTGATCGCATTATTATTGGGGAGGTACGTGGTGGAGAAACACTGGACATGCTTCAAGCGATGAACACAGGTCATGATGGAAGTCTAGGAACAGGACATGCAAACTCCCCCAGGGATTTGTTAGCAAGACTTGAAACCATGGTCTTAATGTCGGGATTGGACTTGCCTGTGAAGGCCATTCGCCAACAAATTTCTGCTGCCTTAGATCTTATCGTTCAACAAGCACGAATGAAAGATGGCTCAAGGAAAATAACAAAAATTACTGAAGTGTTAGGCTTAGAAGGAGATACCATTGTTCTTCAGGATATATTTGTTTACAATGAGCGTAAAAATCCAACTACAGGTAGAAGTGAACATCAGTTTACTACTACCGGAATTCGTCCAAACTGTATCGAAAAATTTACGATAGCAGGACATAACATCCAAACGATGTTTAAGGATGAGTGGGTATGACAAATCACATTATTTATCTGTTATTACTTACATTTTTCACCACCACAGTCATCTTCAAATTTGCACTATCACAGCTATTTGAAAAAACTAAATATGAAAAAAGATTAACAAAGTATATTGATATCAATGACTATAGGCGATCGAAAAAAGATAAGGAAGCACCTCAATACCTGGAAAACTCTTCATTAAAGATAATAAGTAAAGGGATTGAAAGTGTAGTCAATCTTTCTAAGCACGAACAACTGCTCACACAATCTGGAGTAAGACGATCACTTATAGAATTATTTATTGGCAGAGTTATGCTTTTCATTATATGTTTATTAATAGGGTATTTTCTAGAAGTACACGTTATATTTACTATCATGGGTGGGATAATCGGATTCCATCTACCCATTATATATGTTAAGAAAAAACGAAAAAAGCGCCTGCAAATGGCTTCGAACCAACTGGGAGAAGCGTTAGGCACGATGGCAAATTCACTTAGAGCAGGTTTTAGTTTCATGCAAACTTTGAATATGGTGGCAAAAGAGGTTGAAGAACCACTAGGACCTGAATTCTTAAAAGCATTACAAGAAATTAATTATGGCATAACGGTAGAAGAAGCTTTTCATAATTTGCTAGAGAGATTACCAGATAAAGAACTCGAAATTGTCTTAAATACACTAATCATCCAACGTGCTACTGGTGGGAATTTAGCTGTTTTATTAGAGACCATGCAAGAAACAATATTTGACCGATCCAGAGTTAAAGATGAAGTGAAAACATTGACAGCTCAAGGGAAAATGTCGGCCATGATAATTACGATCTTACCACTAGCACTTGCACTATATTTAAAGTTCGTCAATCCAGAGTACTTTCAGTTATTATTTACCCACCCACTAGGTTGGGCAATGGTTATTATGGGGTCAATCAGCATCATGCTTGGATGGTTTTTTATCAGTAAAATTGTTCAAATTGAGGTGTAGAAAATGATTACTTTATTAACTTTCCTATTTACTGTACTATTTTTTATGTTTGTTTTCGGAGCAGTTTTAACGCATGTTTTTAGTAAGCAAATAGCCATATCCAGAAGAACAACCTCTTACTTTGGCGTTGCAGGAGTAAATGTGAAACTAGATAAAAAACGAAGAAATACCAAAGACAATCTTATATTAGTGAAAAAAATTAATGATAAAGCAAAAAAGCTGATTGATCAAAAAACCTCACCATCAAAAAAGAAGAATTTAGATCAACGGTTGCGTGAAGCGGGATATCCACTCAATCTATCGTCAACTGATTTTCTTTTTCTCCAACTGCTACTTGGGTTTGTTCCTTTCGTTATTCTCATCATACTATTGATTAAATTAGATACCAATATTCTCTCGAGCTTGTTGCTTGCTGGTAGTATAGCGGCACTTGGCATATACTATCCGTCATTTTTTTTAAGTGTAATCATTAAAAAGAGGCGACTTGCGATTCAAAAAATGATGCCCGATTTTTTTGATATGGTCAATCTTTCTATCGAAGCGGGAATGGGTCTTGATGCTTCAATATTAAAAGTTTGTAATCAAACAAAAGGCCCTCTTTCCGAAGAGTTCCTGCAAACGTTAGATGATATGAAACTTGGAAAGTCCAGAAGAGAAGCCTATGCTGATTTACGAAGTCGTGTACCTGTTCATCAGTTTCAAAGTATTATCACATCGTTAATTCAGGCAGATATCTTAGGTGTGGGAATGGCAAAAGTTATCCGTTCATTAACAGTGAGAATAAGAGAGCAAAGAACACAATTGGCAAGAGAGCAAGCGATGAAAGCACCAGTAAAAATGATTTTTCCGATGATGCTATTCATATTCCCTGCCATCTTTATTGTTATGTTGGGGCCGTTAATTATTTATTTGATTCAAACACTTTAGTGAAAAGTAAATGGAAATGCTAAAACAGGCATTAGGATAGGTGACCCTAATACCTGTTTTGTATATTAATCGGAAAGCTGAGATTTTACAGATCTTCGTATGAAGACATTTTGTCCATATTACTCGCGATCATAGCAATGATTGTGCTCGCCTCTTCTTTTGTAAACGATAAAGTACTTTCTTCTTTATAGAACTCGTTGTCTTCTGACCAGTATCGATTGACTCGTTGGAGAACGCCGTTTCCAGTAGCACTGACAACACCAAATTGATAGGTTACTTCAACTTCGTCCTCGATTTGGAATGCAGTAACTTCAGGTGTTTCCCATTCAATCTCAACCTCTTTAAAAATGGTTTCATCATCGTCTTCTAGAATCTCACCGACGTAATATTCTTCGCCATCGTCAGCTTCTAAAAGGTAGTCAGCTTCGTTATCAATTTCATCATCATCATCTTCAACCTCATCAACAGCTACAAACATATCGCTGTCACCGTTTATGAAATCATGGAAGCTGTCATGAACAGCGTCAATGACATCCTCAATATCTGCGAGAATAATTCTAGCAGGTTGTTCGAATTCATAATCAAAAGTTTCTACATAAAACTCTTCATTATGTGGGTCAAAGAGGAGGGTACAGAAGTAATCCCTTTCGTTACCTTCCGTCTCGACAAAAAATTCGACTCGTGGATGTTTTGCACTTTGATCAATCGTCATCTGACCGATTTGATCATATTCTTCACAAATCGAATTCAGATGATCTTGAAGCTCACTAGTTACTCTGTTAAACCATTCCATCGACATGCTGTAGCCGCCCCTTTAATTTTATTCTTCCTTCAATCATTTATCTTTTCCAAATTTGTCTATTTTATTACATGCCATTTAAATCCATTTAATATGGAGTACATTATTTACGGGAAGTTACAAAGTAATAATACGCATAATAAACTACCGACTCCGAATACTAACGAAGCTGTGAAATTTTCAGTAAATGAATGTAGGAGGATGATTAAATGAGATTTTTTGCATGGAGTGCTGTCGGAGCTGCTATTTTTGGTGTTGTAAAAGGAATGAAGAGTGGGAATATTCAACAATTAATTAAGAATTTCCCGAAAAACATAAAAGCAACGAACTTACAACAAATGATGCAACCATTAGCAGCAGGAATGACGCAGCCATTAGCGACAGCAATGACGCAGCCATTAGCAACAGCAATGACACAGTCATTAGCAGGGAAGAGCAACAATTCTTCAACCAAAAACGCAACAAAAAAACAAGGCGTCTGATTTGTTCTGAAATGGTCTGAATAATCATTTTGCTAATAAGTATTTCATTTAATCATAAAAAATAACCCATCTTGAGTTTAGGCTCAGATGGGTTATTCCTATTTACCAACCAGCCATTAAAGTCTTAGGGTTTTACTGTAGGAAATCCAAACTCACTACCGCTTAATTGACAAAATATTCAATTCCGGATGTTTTACTGAAAGAGACCCTTTTCTATAACTAATCAAGGAGTTTTGAGAAGATTACTGATGGAAAAAAACCTACCGCTTCTAATAGTTGAAGCTATTACTTTGTTGATTTTTCAAACATACTTTATGTGAATCTCCTAGTTTTTAGCATGTTTAACTCCATCTTGAATTGACAGAAATTTCTTCAAATAGTATATTAGATGGAGATATCTAATAAAAATACAGAGGTGACTTATAAAATTGAATAATTATAAATCGACATCTTTCTTCCTTATTCTGTTTCTTTCGTTTATCGTTTTCACATTGCCTGTTAGTGCAGTAGCTGTAGCGCCAGGTCTTGGATCTGCAAGTCCATATGGAATTTTAGGTGCAACTACGACTGTAACTGAATCAACTCAAATATTGGGTAGTATAGGAAGTGGAGGGGCTACAGGAACTGCTACTGTTACCGGTTCTACAGATGTTGCAAATGCAGCTTATAATTCAGCCTTTACAGATTTCAAGTCAGCTATGTCCAACGCTGATTCACAACTAGCTGAATTTACTCCATCAGCATCAGACCTTGGAGGTCAAACATTAACACCAGGAGTATATAAATTTACTAATGCTGTGTCAATCGGATCAAGTATGACACTTAACGGCAATGGGATTTACATATTCCAAATTGGTGGAGCACTTACTACTGCTGCCAATACACAGATTCGATTATTAGGTGGAGCACAAGCATGTAACATTTACTGGGTAGTCGATGTAGCAACCATTGGAGCAAACAGCGTTTTTGAGGGAACTTTAATGAGTAAATCAGCTATAACACTGGGTGCGGGCTCTTTGACTAACGGCAGAATGTTGGCACAGACCGCAGTTACAGCTAATGCAGCCAATACTAGAATCAATGTGCCACAAGCATGTGCTACACCAACAGAACCAACACCAACAGAACCAGTACCAGTACCAGTACCAGAACCAGAACCAGTACCAGAACCAGAACCAGAACCAACACCAACACCAACACCAACACCAACAGAACCAACGCCAACGCCAACACCAACACCAACACCAACACCAGAACCAACACCAACACCAATAGAACCAACGCCAACACCAACACCAACGCCTGGTACAGAACCGGAACCAACACCAGAACAACCAACTGTTCCAGGGACTAAAGATGATTCTCCTTCAGTGAATGTGAAAATTAACTCTGAGGGAAGCATGATTATTCGTGCCGTGTTACCTAATGACGTTAAAGAAACAGGTACTTGGATTTTCAATATTGGTGGAAAAACTTACAAAGCAAAAGGTAGTGAAGATATTACCTATACTGCAGATAATGTGCCTGTTGGAACTTACAAAGTAAGTGTACAATTTATAGCGGATGACAATGGTGAAGTAATCGATCTTGGTTCGTTTACCGTGTCTGTACCAACTGTTTCAGGGGGACAGCTTCCAGATACATCTACACCTTGGTATAACCTCCTTCTTGTTGGAACTGTTCTTTCTATGATAGGCTTAGCGGTCTTGATAAGAAGAAAATTTTATGCATAGAAAACGTTCATTTATAAGTAAGTTTAAAATTGCTCATATGCTTTCCCCGGGATTATTGATCCTGGGGATTAGTTTTATTATTTGGGCATCATTTCAAATTTATAGTTATTCTGTCCCAACATCTGCCCCGATAACACTAAAAAAAGAACAATTCGATACGGTTACCCTCACCCCTGAAACTAAAGATGTAAAAACAGATGAAGTAACAGATGAAATCCTGTATCCGATAAGACCAACGGATGGTGAAAATATAGGAAACCTAACGATTCCAGCAATAAATCAAGTGATACCAATCTTTCATGGCACTGATGAGGATGAATTAAAGAAAGGTATTGGTCACTTTTCTGGCAGCGTTCTTCCAGGGGAAAATGACAATTCTGTTTTATCAGGACATCGGGACACTGTATTTAGGGAATTGGGTCAGCTACAAATCAAAGATCAATTAATTGTAGAAACAACAGCAGGTACATTCACTTATGTAATCAGAGAAATTAAAATTGTTGATAGCGACGATAAAACCATTATTACGCCAACAGATAGTTCAGTATTAACCGTAACCACTTGTTATCCATTTGATTTCATAGGAAGTGCACCAGACCGATACATCCTTATTGCTGACTTTGATCACTAGGGATCAAATCAAACCTGTTTCCCTATAGGCTAAAAATGGCACTCTGGTTTAACTTAATTTACGAAAATATCGACAGTGCATAAACTGGCAGGCTCATCGGAAATACGATTAACTATTTATGAAAAGCAAAGCCATTATGTTGAAATAGTCACTAATGTAAATAAAAAAAGGGACTTCCTAAGCGGAAGTCCCTTTTTTTATTCAACCAAGGTAAGACTCTAAAAATTCTTCATGACTTACCATAAATACTTTTTGATAGGTAGAAACCGCATTGATTCTTTCTACAATCAGAGGATCTGCCATCAAATACATTTTCATTTGATGTATTTCTTTTTTGTTTTCTAGATAATGTGCTTTGATTTTATCCATTGCAAAGCCAAATAACGTGATGATTTGTTCTTTTTTGGTAGAAGCAGGAATGAACACATAGTATACATATTCATCTCTAATCCCTAAATACTCTCCAGCCTCGTCCTTAAAATATTTAAATAATAACATCTCGTAACTCCTTAAACTTAATAGTAATATTGTTATCAATTTAACTATTTATTATTCATTTTTTGAAAGAGGCTGAATGAACAGGTTTTAAGGGGACTTGTACACAAAAGTCCCTTCTTACTTGAGCTTAATATTTGGAAGTATGTTTAGTTGATCCAGTTCTTTCTTATCTCATTAATTACAACATCGGGTTTATCCCAATGTAACATGTGAGTGGTATTCGGAACCACCTGGATCTGGCCACTGGCTTTCTGATTAAATATCTCTGAAGTAATGGTTCGTTGATCATCCATTGTACTTGGTAATGTCGCCCTCAATAATTTAATATATGATGGCAATTGGTCGTAAATGTCTTCAGTTTCGTGTTTGTGCATGGCTCGAATAATATGATGTGCTGTTGTTCCTCTTGCATGCCAAATGACTTTATTGTTTAACTCGATACCAAGGTCTTTTACAGCCAATTCCAATAGTGGAGACCATCTAGAGTAAGCTGCTTTTTCAGAGCGAAAGAAATCTCTCCAGTTATTAAAAACGTAGTCTTCGAAATCTTTTTCGTAATAGGCTATTTCTTCCTCCATAGACTTTTCCCCACGCCTTTTAGTCTGGTATCCACCATCTATAAGGATTGTTCCAAGCGTTCTCCCTGGGAATTGAATCAAATAGTAGAGGGCTACAAAACTTCCCCATGAATGGGATAAGAAATAAAACGTTTCAATTTCAAGAATATCTAATATCTTATTAATCCATACAGCTAGTTGTGGATACTCATATTTTTCTGCATCTAAAAAGGGTGGGGTCTGGCCATGTCCGGGGGCATCTATTGAAACAATTCGATATTCTTCTTTTAATTCTTCAGCAATCTCAATAAAACTAAGACCCGTGCTGCCTAATCCATGAAGACAAAAAATCACGGAATTTGTCGTACAACCCCATTCTGTAATATATACATTCATATCACCATCATGAATAAAGTATCTTTTCATATCCATTTCAATGTTGCCCCTTTTGGATGAGTGGTTACGTTTATGTATAAAATCTTCCTACTAGTTCATGAAGAAGTCAGATCGATGGCTTTAAGTATTCCATTAATCACAACATCAGGTTGATCCATGTGAACCGAATGACTTGAATGATTGGCAAACACTAGTTCACTATTTCGAGAAAGATGGATTTGTTCTTTTATTAGATTTTGCCAAGTTTCTTCCAATAATTTCATTTCACGTTCTGGCAAACCTTCTTCAATGCCGTTTCTAATCGTAAATTCTTTATCCCTACCAATCACTACTAAATAAATATCCTCAATTCCTCCTAGTCTTTTAATGGTCTCAGCATCTTTATTCCAATTCTCTATTTCAGACTTCATTGCTTTATATAATAGAGGTTTTTGATGAAACTCGATTAGTCTTTGTTTAATTGAATCAGGCAATTGCTTTTGTTTTTCTGTTAGAACAGGTTTTATTATTTCACTTAATTGTTCCTGACTCATAAGAGAGTATGTTGCAGATTTTTCAATCCAAAAATCATCTGTAGAATCTTTATTTAATATAGGCAAATCCAACTTGTCCAAAATGTTCAGATCCACTGAAGTAGAGTCCACTAAAACTAATGCTCGTACACTGCTTGGATGAAGCTTTGTGAAATGCTGTGCAATTAGACCACCATATGAGTGACCTACTACGATCACAGGCTCTGATATTTTCAATAGACCTAACAAGGAGTGAAGATCTTCAGCTGCAGTCTGTGTATTTCGATTACTATTATCTATAGCACTTTCACCAAGACCAGGTCTGTGATACATAATAACCTGATTTGTTTTACTTAATGTCTCTATAATCTCAAACCATTCTTCGAATGAGCAACCCATTCCAGTAAGGAAAACTATTGGCGTACCATAGGAACCCCTTTGTAAAACCTCTAATTTGTTATGATTAACAATCACGAACTTTTTCATTTTATACTCCCCTTTATTGTAAATTATACCAATAAAATTAAGAAGACAATAAGGAAGTGATTAATTGAGGTTGCCATTCATTATCAGAAAACTGAAAAATATGTTATCTTTTATTCCAAATGGTGGAACTTTTTCTAGTCCGATTCGTAAATATCTACTGATGAAAGAATTGATTATTGAAAGGGGGATTTCCATTGCTTAAAACAACAAAATACATATTTTTATTAGGAATTTTCATAATTTCCACTACAGCCTGCTCACTGACATCAGAAACGGTAAAACTTGAAGAATATTTTCAAGATAGTTCTTTGGAAATCGTTGTACGAAAAGAACTTAAAAGTGAAAATCCAAAGGTATCGGAAAAAGAATTTGCAACTATTCAATCATTAAAAGCACCTGAAGCTGGAATCACTAATCTTGAAGGAATTGAAAAATTAACCTCTCTAAATTACTTGGATGTTACAGGTAATAATATTGATGATCTATCCCCTTTATTATCGTTGGAAAAATTATCAGAAGTTCAGTTGGGGGACATTTATTTCACTGGTGATTCGGATGAAACCGTAGGGAGTGTAATAGAAAACCTTGAGAAAAAAGGAGTAAAGGTTCATGTTCGTTCAAGACTGTCATTTGAAGAATATGATGGTCCGTCGGAAGGTATTTTTCACCGAGTTCAAAAAGATAATCAAACTGTGTACTTATTAGGATCCATTCATATAGGCGATCAAACCATATATCCCTTAAACCAGAAGATTGATGTCGCGTTTGAGGAAGCCGATCATCTAGCTGTTGAAATCAATATAGAGGATATTAATGAAACAGAAGCCTCGCAGACTATGATGCAACAAGGACTGTATCAAGACGGCACAACCCTCTCAACCGTTGTGGAAGATGAAGTTTTCAAGGATACGGTTGGCTATTTATCAGATTTGGGTTTGAATGAAGAAATGATTAATCAATTTCAACCTTGGTTTGTTACGATGATGCTCTCTGAAGTCGCTTTAGGGAAGTCTAATTTAACTAGTGAGAATGGGGTAGACAAACACTTTATTACTCGTGCAACTGAAAAGAAATTACCCATCATAAGTCTGGAATCTGTCGAAAGTCAGATTGCGTCAATTAGTTCAGCTCCTGTTGAGGAGCAAATCGAAAGTCTCGAAATCACACTAGACTCAATGGATATATATGAGGAAGAATTAACGCAATTGATTCGTGTTTGGCGTTCTGGCAACATTGATGTAATCGCTCAGCTGCGTGATTTGAGTGAAGGGTCTGAGCAGTTAGCCATGGACGAAAGAGACTTATTAATGGCCGATAAAATAGAAGGATTTCTCAATGCGGATGACGGAGAAACGTATTTTGTCGTAGTAGGTGCTCTACACTTAGCTGGTGAAAATAGTATTGTCGATTTGCTTGAAACAAGAGGGTATTCAATCGAGTCGCCTGGAGAATTCTGAACACGCTTATTCTGGGTATATGGAAATTTCTTGATTGAAATATAGCGAGTGAAAAAGGATTTTACAATGAAGTCTGTTTTTGGTTTCATTAAGCATGAGGTACCACATTTGGTGTATTACTTAGCAAGAAGAGAGGGAAATTGATGGAGTATAGAGGGGCATCAGCTTATAATGATGATCAATTTTTCAAGAATTACATGACCAGAAGAAATCGTGAGGAAAGTCCAAACAATATGATTGAAAAGCCCATATTCCTTGAAATGATAGGTGATGTAAAAGGGAAAAAGGTTTTAGATCTGGGGTGTGGAGATGCAAAATTTGGTGTTGAACTTCTACAAAAAGGATGCGCTTCGTACGACGGAGTAGAAGGTTCAGTAAATATGGCAAAAGAAGCTACGAAAAGCTTAACTGGAACAGTGGGAAACGTCCATCTTTCTCCAATGGAAACGTGGGATTTTCAAACAGGAAGCTATGATTTAGTTGTTTCACGATTAGCTCTTCATTATTTATCCGAATTAAGGGATATATTTCAAGAAACACATAAATCACTAGGAAGTAATGGAAAATTTATATTTAGTGTTCAGCATCCTGTATTAACTTCGTCAATAAAAAGTGCAGCTGCTTCTTCCTCAAAAGCAGATTGGATCGTAGATGATTATTTTAATAGTGGGGAAAGAGTAGAACCTTGGATTGATAAAAAGATTGTTAAATATCATCGTACGATTGAAGAATATTTTCAACTATTAAAACAAGCGGGATTCATGATTGAAGATATTAGAGAAGGTACTCCAAGAGTGGAAGAATTTACTAGTGAAAGTGAATATAAACGTCGAATGAGAATCCCTCTTTTTTTAATGTTTGCATGTAAAAAGTAAGAAAGTTGGAGGAGAGCAAAGGTTTTTCTCTACATGGAAAGCCATTCTGGTTTAGGATGAAAGTCAAAATAAAGTTAGTATTCGAGTCAATTTTATAAATGACGTTTGATTAATGATACACGAATATTTGAAGTTTATTCCTTGGAGTTGTTTAATAATTTCGGTCATTTGATTGGAGTGAAGGGCGGCGTCTCCAGCGGGAAAAGTGTGTCCAGGTGTGACCCCGCAGAGAGCAAAGCGAACGAGGAGGCACACGGACCACCCGCGGAAAGCGTCCGCCCGTAACGGAAATCAACAGAATCTCTGTTTTAGAATCTTCGTGTTTACATCCGGTTTCATGAATTATGAAATTGACTCATTCATAAACATTATTTCAAAGGGAATTCAAAATGGGGTCACGAATGATGCATTTGATAATGGCTAATCAAGTCTTTGAAAAGCTTGAAATACCTAATCAACAAGGTTCTTCTAGGCTGAAATCAAAGATTATATTACTTTAGCAACTGATACTGCACTAAAAGTTTGCAGTTCAATAAAAAATAATACTTTTAATCATAAAAATAACCAATCCTCTTGTATTCGAACTCAAGAGGATTGGTTATTCTGGTTTAGTTAGTATTAAAGTATCTTGCTCTTCATCTTAGTATATTGTTGTTTCAAGTAATCCATAAAAACATCTTTAACCATAAATTCCTTCGAATAATCAATTAGTGTGTTTCCTTTGACACTAGGGTACCCGCACACTTCTTCGTATATAAGTGAAGAGCCAGTGGCTACAGTATACTTCTTAGTGAAATCAATCGTTTCATCATTTACTAGGATGTCAGATACTTTTCCCTCGTGCTCTGTCCAGCGCACACCAGAGAATTGTAATTTCCCAATAGCTATCCCCTGAGGACGAAATCCACTGCCATATACTTTTCGATTCGTAATTTCTTTGTCGAATGTTTCATGAATAAGACCAGCTATTTGTTGTCCAGTTAGCTCAATTAAGGAAGCAGCCTGCATACTTTTACAAGTGTTTAATACACTAGCTTTTGTGATTTCACCACTTTCCAACCCATTTGTTGCAGCTCCACCGTACATAATTCCTACATCAGACTTCCAAAAATCTTTGACGCTACAAGCCATTAACTCTACTAACTCCTCATGCGTAATAGCCCTGTCCGAATAATAGACAACTTCAGATAAATATTTCTCGGTTTCTACTCGTCCTTTTTCAACGACTGCACTTAGTTCAGTATCACACTTATCATCCATTGATATTTCTGTTAAGTGACCTGTATGTTCAACGACTTTCATTTCCTCGATATCCACAGTAATTCTTAGTTCGCCCACGTATTTTCCGTATGATCCTGCTTGGACGATGATTACATTTTCCACAACCTCGGGCTGACTTATCACGGTATGGCTATGGGCACCAACAATGACATCAACGAGCCCTGATAATTGTTTAGAAAGTTCTATATCAGCCCCATATCCCATATGCGAAAGGAAAATAATCAGGTTAGCACCATCTTTTCTTAATTTCTCGACGGCTTGTTTTATTGAATTAAGGGTATCTCGATTTCGAAACCCATGTTTGTTTTCATATATATCTTCAAATTGATCAGTTGCTCCAAAAAGCCCGACGTTTAACCTGTCACCAACCTTAAGCAAAAGGGTCTCTTTTGTTCCACCTATTTGTGAACCATCGGACTCTTCCAGGTTTAAGAGGAGCCAAGGAACTTTTGAATCGTGGCTTAGCTGCCTAATGTTGTCTTTAGGTAAACGCAACAGTTCGTTGTTTCCAACAGACATCGCATCATACCCAGTAGCATTAAGCATGTCTAGATGAATAGTACCCGAAGTGGCCAAGCATTCATTCATGCTCATATCCATATGGTCACCACCATCTAAGACAATTACATGTTCACCTTGACTCAGTAGATCTCTTTTTCTTTTTTTAATTAAGGCTGCTTGTCTAATAGCTAAATCATAGTGACCGTGCAAATCATTCGTATGAAGTATCGTAAGTGTTTCTTTCATGTCAAACCTCCAACATTATTAATATTCCAATTATATGTAATTATACCATTATTAAAATAAATACGACTCGTCGTTTCTGTGATCGTTAATAGAGACATAAGGCAATAAAAATTATTTTCTAGAAATGTAGATTTCTCTCCTCGAGGGTATTTTGTTGTAAAAAGAAGCTAGTGCAATTCGATTTTCATCGTGTTATATTAATCAATGTTGAAATTATATAAGTATTCGAAAAAATGATTTAATTTGGTTTACTCCATATATCAAGTGGAGTTCAAATACTAATTTTTAAGTGAGGGAAAAAGATGAAGTTTGAAATTATGCGTCACCGATTAATAGAGGGATTAAATGATGTAATGAAAGCAGTGAGTTCCAAAACAACCATTCCGATTTTGACGGGAATAAAAATAGAAGTTACAGAAGAAGGACTTCGATTAACAGGTAGTGATTCTGATATCACCATTCAAACATTTATTAAAACCGAAGAAAATGGAGAACAAGTCATTCGGGTTATTGAAGAAGGGTCGATTGTCTTACAAGCACGTATGTTCAATGAAATTATACGTAAATTACCAACGAACGATGTGGAATTAGAAGTAACCGAGCATTTTCAAACGCATATACGATCAGGAAAATCAGAATTCCATTTAATTGGACTGGATGCTTCTGAATATCCACTGGTACCAGAAATTCAGGATGACCGTCAATTTGTCATACCTGCTGATTTGTTAAAATCAATTGTGCGTGAAACCGTGTTTGCGATATCTACTTCTGAAAGTCGTCCTATATTAACGGGTGTTCACTGGCGCGTGAAAAATGGAGAACTCGTATGTGTTGCCACTGACAGTCATCGTCTTGCTCGTCGAAAAACGATATTGGAGCAAATGCCTGAAGGAGAATACAGCGTAGTCATTCCTGGGAAGAGCTTAAATGAATTAAGCAAAATCATTGGAGATTCGTCAGAACCAGTTCATATCGTGATGACGGACCAACAAGTGCTTTTTAAAACATCAGCTGTATATTTCTACTCGCGTCTACTTGAAGGTACCTATCCTGATACATCTCGATTAATCCCGAATGAATTTACTACGAAGGTCACCATTGACGGAAAAGCATTATTTCAAGCAATAGACCGAGCTTCTTTATTAGCACGTGAAGAACGCAATAATATCGTTCGATTTACATCATTAAAAGATAATGTTATAGAAATATCTTCTAGCTCAGCTGAAATCGGTCAAGTAGAAGAAGAAATACAAAGCACATTAGTCGAAGGCGAAGAGTTGAATATTTCATTCAGTGCGAAATACATGATGGATGCTTTAAAAGCAGTTGGTGGGCAAGATGTGAAAGTTCAATTTATAGGAGCCATGCGACCATTCATCATAAATTCTGTTCATGATGACGCTGTTTTACAACTGATCGTACCAGTTCGTACATAACTATTAATTTAGCACTAAAAAGTTAAATACCGAACTTAACCACATCTTGTTACCTATCTGATGCTCAAGTTGAAGAATCTGCTGCCTATAAAGGGTGGCTTTTTTTATTGCATTAAAAGTGAAGGTTACGACATAAAAAGATTTTATTCTCCAAACTATTCAGTTGAATAAAACTAAAATAAGTGTAATATGTATGTTAGTACTCACTAACATAAAATTATTCATGAAAAGGAGTTAATAATTATGTTCATTCTTAAGCGGTTGGCCTCGTTATTAAAGAAAAAACCAGTAAAAACAATCTTATTTACTGTTTTGCTTATCGTAGTTTTAGCAGTTGGTGCACAAAATGTAGAAATGGCAACTGGCAATGATACTTTAGTTAGCAGTGAATCGGATGTCTATCAAGACAATCTGGCCTTAGAAAAAGAGTTCGGCGGTGAATCAATCATCGTTATGTACGAAAGTGATGATCAAAAGTCCTTACTTGCAATAAACAATCTAGAGCACATGGAAGGCTTAGAACAACAACTTGCATTAAATGAAAATATCTACAGTATGATCAGCCCCGTGATGCTCATAAATCAGATGTCCGAGAAACAGGCAGGTAAGTATCAAGAAGGACTGTCTGAAATAATCACTGGTCTTGATGAAATGAGTGGAAAGTTACATGAAATCGGAGACAACCTCATCAGTAAAACCGAGTCAAGTAGTCAGTCGCCACAAGATGGGACAGAGAACTTATATGGAGAGAAAATCAGACAGTTCGGGATAGCAATTAATAAAACGACATCCGACATGACGACTGATCAACCTCAATTACAACAACAAATCACTCAATTAAAGGATTACAGTCAAGAGCTCATTCAACTATCTGAACAAGTGAAACAAAATGAGTCTAAAACATCTGCACTTCAGACGACAAATACGGAGCAAGGAACACAAGAACAACAGCAAGTTGAATTAAAGGAACTGAGCACAGGGTTAAAGGAAATGGGAAATCAGTTGGAATCTATCAGTTTGAACATGAACAATATGCAAAAATACTCTGATACGCTATCTCCCGGACTTCCTAAAAATCAAAAGACCCTTGATTATATGATTTACGATGACGATGGCCAGTTACTAGATATGTTCAATGAGCTGGTTATGGATGACAGATACATGATGATGTCGATTAAATTCAAAGGAGAAGTAAGTGATGTCGACAAAAGTGAGGTAGTAGAATCGATTAACTCCTATCTTGATCAGCATTCATTAACAACGACACAAACGTTTGTATCTGGAAAGCCGGTACTGGACGGGGAAATAGAATCTTCTATGAAGGATAGTATGAAAAAAATGATGATGCTTGCTCTCATCGTCATGATTATTGTTTTAATGATTTCATTCAAAACAAGATGGCGCGTTTTACCTTTAGGGATAGTGCTGATAGCAATAGTTGGAACGATTGGAATTATGGGCTGGGTTAGCATCCCGATTACCATGGTGTCGATGGCAGTATTTCCTATCCTGATCGGTTTAGGTATTGACTATGCCATCCAATTTCAAAGTCGATATACCGAAGAAATGGAAGAAGGGGAGGATCAGTATGAAGCAGAATAAAAAGTTTACTAGTCACGCACATAAAAGTTTATACCGTACCGTTACGAAAATGGTGCCAGCGGTCTTGACGGCTCTAATAGCAACTTCACTAGGTTTTATTTCTCTATATACTTCTCCCGTCCCTATGATTCAAGACTTTGGAAAAATGTTAACTATTGGAATGATTATTAGTTTCATAGTCGGTGTTTTTATATTGATACCACTCCTTTTTACAAGGGATTCCTTTTTCTCATATGAAGCTTCTATTAAACGCTCGAAAAAGACAGGTAAGTCTTCACGATTTGAAAATTTACTAGATGGTATTACCAAAAAGGTGGTTGCTCTCAGATGCTGGATTATAGTCATAGCCACGATTACAGCTGGTTTTGGTATCTGGGTCGATTTAGACGCTAAGGCAGAGACTGATGTTGAGACATTTATGCCGCAGGATACCCAAGTACTTAAAGATATTCAAAAATTACGAGGTATTGTTGGTACAACTGATCAAGTTTCCATCGTGTATGAGGGGAATGATATCTTGTCTCCAAGTTCTCTTAACTGGGTAGATGCAACAACAACCGATATTGGAAAAGAGTTTTCACAAGTGGTGGTTAAGTCAAATTCAATTACAGAAGTGTTCAAAAAATTGAATGACGGGGAAATTCCAACAGGCTCAGGGTTAAAAGAGTTAATGGAAGATATTCCGGATCAACAACAGAAGCTCCTTATTAACGAGTCTGGTACAAAAGGGGTAATCACCGTCGGCATCAAACATCTGGAAGCTGAGCCGTTGAAAAACTTTATTGATGATTTGAATCAATACCTTAACGACAACCAGCCAGCTAATATGGAAACAATGGTAACTGGGAAATCTGTGTTGGATGTCGAAATGGTTTCTGGTTTGACAACCGGGCGATATAAAATGACCTTGCTTGGAATGGCCCTTGTATTTTTAGGTTTACTCGCCGTTTACCGACACCCGATTAAGGCTTTGATCCCTTTGTTACCGATTACTTTAATCATTGGTTGGTCCGGAGCCGTGATGTATTTTGCTGAAATAAGCTATACTCCTCTAACGGCGACGTTAGGTGCATTGATTATAGGGATTGGCACAGAATTCACCATTTTAATCATGGAAAGATTTTATGAAGAACGTGAAAATGGGAGTTCAAGCATCGATGCCATCAGAATAGCAAACCAAAAAACGGGAAAATCCATTTTTGCATCTGCCATTACAACTATTGGTGGCTTTAGTGCTTTGCTTGTATCAGATTTTGTCATCTTGAGTAATTTTGGTATGATGACCCTAATCAATATCTCACTAGCTTTATTCAGTACGATTATCGTGATGCCAGCTGTCTTGATTATTTTAGATCGTTTTGTAAAAACAAAACCTAGAAGAGAAAAGGATATAGTAGTAAATTAGGGAGATGGAGTCAATAAAAGATAAAACTGAACAAATTTTGCAAGCAGCTGTAAAAATATTTATTAATAAAGGGCTTCAGGCAACCACTCAGGAAATTGCCAAAGAAGCGGATGTTGCCGAAGTTACTTTATATCGTAAGTTTTCTACTAAGCAAAACTTATTTAAAACGGTTATTAAAAATGTGCTTGAAAGACAATTCAATTCTAAGGTGATGCAACTAGCTGATCAAGAAAATACAGAAGAATTTCTTAAGGGAACGATTGATAATCGCTTAAAGACACTTTCCAAAAATGCATCTTTAGTAAAGATGCTGATCTCGGAAAGTTTGAAAGGCAATTTGAGTCCCGACATTGATTTTCCTGTCATCATTCATGCTCATCTGAAAAAGGCATTAGACCACCATTTTGCTCAAAAGAATCAAAATTGTGACAGTGAACTTTGTGCAAGGCAATTAGTAGGGATTTTTCTAAGCCACATTGTCGTTCCTAACGAGCTACCTTATTACAAGCTAAATGATGAAGATAAAGAAGTTTTAGTTAATAAGTATGTAAAATCACTGCTAATATTATTAGATTGACGATTAACAAGTATGAGAGTTCAAGTGGAGAGATAATAAGATGGTGGAAATTGGGTGTCCATCTACAATTCTCTCCCGGATGATTGTTAAACGATTTGGCTGTACCAAAGTTTTAAAAGAACCACAAAAAGGGTGAGTAGACTTGAAGTATGATGTATTAATATTTGATTTAGATGACACTTTATTTGATTTCGGTGAAACAGAAAAGCATGCGCTCGATCATTCATTTCGTGCATTTAGTTTCCCTAATGGTTTAACGGATTACAGAGCTAGTTATAAAGAGATAAGTAAAGGACTGTGGCTTGACTTGGAGCAAGGACGTATCTCGCTTTCAGACCTAAAAGTGGAACGATTCAAGCGCTTGTTCCTTCAACATGAACTGCTGCTTAGTCCAGAAGAATTTGGACAAACATATATGGAAAACTTAGGTAGAGAAGTACATATGATTGATGGGGTACAGGACATGTTGATTAATCTTTCTAGTTGTAGACTTGTCCTGTTAACAAATGGCTTTAAAGATGTTCAACATGCAAGAATTGCTCTTTCGCCACTGCATCAAACATTTGAAGTGATTGTTACTTCGGAGGAAATCGGATATCAAAAGCCACAATCAGAAATTTTTGAATATGTATTTGAAAAGCTGCGTCATACTGAGAAGCAAAATGTATTAATGATTGGGGACTCTCTAACATCAGATATCCAAGGCGGCAATAATTTTGGAATCGATACTTGTTGGTTTAATCCTACTAAAAAAGAGAATCTTACAAGTATTAATCCAACATTTGAAATCAGTAATTATGAAGAACTAGAACACATCGTAAAACATACGGTATTCGTAAAATAATTCATTGCTTTTGAAGGACAAGGGTACCATGAAATACTATAGAAGTAGATGAGAAGTGAAGTTTGCATTCAGCCTACCTGGTTCTGTTTCTTTGGGAATGTAAGACTAATAACTAAAAGCACATTACTAAATGATTGATATAAAAAAGGGAACGCCTGCTAACCAGGAGTTCCCTTTTTTAATACACCAAAAACGTTTGGAAAAATAGGATGCGGTTAAGGTTTCGACAACCATATTGGAGTTGCATTGAATGAATATGATTTGCTACCAGTACCTACGACAAAATGGGAGTTTGAAAAGTCTAGAATTTGTAATAGCACCTAGACAATCTAACCGATATAAACACTTTCACATGTTCCAGCTATTGGTTCATAATAACAATGATTTTTATATTGACCTGAAAAAGGCTGATTGTACCATGTTGGAGGGCAAGGACCATATGGATTAAAGTACCAAAGAGCATATTTCCCTGGGTGTTGTCTCCAAGAATCCAAATTCTGTTTGGCTAATCTCTTTTCAATTTCTCTCGCTCTCTGATAAAATAGATTACCTTTTTGAACAGCTTCAAAAGAATAATTATTTCCTTGTACCTGGAAAATGACATCATTAATGTTTCTTACATCCTTAAAGTCTAAACAGTCTGCTATAGCACGGTTAACAATTACATTTCCGACATATAACATTCCCTGCTTTCCTTCACCCTCGGCTTCTGCTCTCATCATCCTTGCCATTAAATCAACATCTGAACTTCGGTATTTTACTCTTGGCATTTATTCACCCCATAAATATTGTATGAAAAAAAGCCTACTTTGATGTCATTCTTTTTAATCCCTTTATTCAACAGCCTCTTTTGGTTATTGAAAAAGTGGTAATTAAACAAAGTATAAAAGTACATAGTATGTATGCATCTTTTGATTTACATGTACATAGTATTTACCCATAGGGGGAACTGATATTGAGTGACTTTCATCTATATGTTCTTTGTTTAATAAGTGGTATCACTATTATTTCCATAATATTAGCTCTAAAGAGGAAGAGTCATTTCACATATATGTCGGGAATGATCGTTTCAATGTTCTTAGGTATGAATGTTGGATTAACTGCTGGAGTTACGTTCGGTGTTGTATACCAAGGAGATTTATTTCTTTCAACGATTTTAGGAATGGCTTTCGGTATACTGTCGGGTTCCTTTTGCGGAAGTTGCTTTGGCTTACTCTCATCTCTCGAAGGGTTAATGTCTGGTTTGATGGGCGGTATGATGGGGGCGATGTTAGGAGAGATGGTTGCGGTTGAACAAGCAAATGTGTTCATCAAGATTTTTTTGCTCATCTTAATGAGTACGATTTTTCTATTGATTATTCTTACCACGCCGAACAAGGCAACTATTAAGAATAGGAGCTGGTTCTTAAAACCCGTTTCAACTTTGTTGTTGAGTGGTTTGGTTATATTTTTCGGCATTTCATTGAGTATGGAGAAGGCAGAATCAAAATCGTTAATTCATGACCACGAACAAGATAGAAATAATGATTTTGAAACACAAAAAGATATTGTTATTGAAACATCAGGTATGAATTACTCACCAGAGGAAGTGGTTGTGGAGAGAAATAAGTCCATTACATTGGTATTAAAAAATTCGGATCAAATAGAGCATGACATTGAAATTAAAGGCGTGTCATTTAATGTGATGAGTACATCTACACATCAGCATGATGTTAAGGAGAACGTGATACATTTGCATGCAGAACCTCAAACAACAAGTAATATTTCATTTACGATAAATGAAGTTGGAGTATATGAATTTTATTGTACAGTTCCTGGTCATAAAGAGAACGGTATGATCGGTCAGTTTGTAGTAAAGTAAATTTAAAAAAGTTAATTCCTTTTTTTGTATTGGAAAATACTCCTTATACTTTACATAACTATTTCGTATCCCCTGATTACTGGTGGATGGAGAAAGAATTGAAAAACATAAATGGATTATTAAGGTATAGTAAAAGGAGCTGGCGACGAACCATTTGAACAGGGAGCGCAAGTTAAATGTGCACGCCAAGTTTCTATGTAAATGGTAATACAAAAGCACGATCACTGACATAGTTGTCTAGTGATCGTGCTTTTGTAGTTTTACCCTTTCTATTGCATGTGTCCTATAGATAAGGGAACTGAAAATTCAACTGTACCTACTAAATAAAAAGGGAACTGCCCTTCGTCATATTTCATGACATCTAGGACAGCTCCGATATTTCCTTTATTTTGCGGATAGTTCACTTTCTGTTACCCATTTATGATTAGTCACTTCTTCTCCACCAGTAGTTGGAGTGAAATTAATCATATATACAGTCGTTTGTTCGGCCGAATCAATCTCAGCTTTTGCACCATCCATTCCTTCCATGTGATCTGCCTCAAGGATTACTTCGGCTCCAGCTTCTAATGGTTCATCACCAGCATCTTCGATTTCTTCATGGACAACCCATTTGTGATTGCTCACTTTTTCTCCACCTGTTGTCGGAGTATACGAAACAGCGTAGGCTATCGTGTCAAAAGCGAGCACAATAGTTGCTTCAGCACCCTTCATACCCTCCATGTGACCATTCTTAATAATCGCTTTGCTTCCGACTTCAAAAGTTGGATTTTCTTCAACTTTCAAATCTTCTGGAACTTCACCTGATCCGTTGTGATTCATATCCATATTTTCTTCGGAACCAGATTCCATATCCGTGTTTTCATGATTCATATCATCCATTTCATCTTTTTCAGAAGATGAATCTGAGCAAGCCGTTAGCGCTAGCACTAGAGTTGGAACCAGTAGTATTTTTCTATAAGTATTTTTCATCAATAAGTCACTCCTTCAGCTAATGACAAGAGTATACCCAATAATTATGCAAAATCTATGCAGACCGAAGTTTGATCATTATAGAAAGAAACTACTTAGGCAAAATGCTATACGGAAAACTTCAAATAATTTGAAATTCTTTGAGATTTAGGGTAAATAGAAGCTTTATTAAATAGGGTTAGGGGTATATAATTAGGGGATCGTAATGGATATAATAATCAATCCTATTGTTATTGTGAATGGATTGTAATGAGAGGGATGTGCAAAGTATGAGTAGAGGTATAACTTTGACAATTGGGTTTTTATTTATTTTATCACTCATTTTTATTGGTGCTTTAGGTAATAAGCTCGGGGATGAAAAAGAGAGAGCAGATAAAAGCTCCACTAATGTGCAGCAACCTGTTTCTGGTGAATTAGCCTCAGAAGCTACTTTTAATCCACCTTCACTTGAAGATGTTCCTGATGGACCTCAAGGTGAAGCAATTTTAAGAGGACATGAGCTAGTGGACGATACATCAAACCAGTTGCGAGCTGATGCTGCTTCTGCAGAAGATGGCCAACAGCGTGTGAACGAATTATCATGTTCTAGCTGTCATGCTGGTGCCGGATTAGAACAAGACTCTTCTCCTTTAGTGGGAGTAGCTGCGAAATACCCGAATTATATTTCACGTAATGACGAAATCGTGTCGCTTGAAGAACGCATTAATGGGTGCATGGTAAGAAGTATGAATGGTCAACCTTTTGCTGAAGATGACGAAGATTTGGACGCAATGGTGGCTTATTTTAAATACATTTCAGAAGGAATCCCCGTTGGAGCTGAGCTTCCATGGCTGGGGCAGAATGATATGAAAGAAGTGCCAATTCCAGATGTAGCTGCTGGAGAAACGATGTTCCAACAATCGTGTATTGCTTGCCATGCCCAGGATGGTGCAGGTACTGGAGCTAATACGGGTCCTGCTTTATGGGGTGAAGGTTCATTTAATGATGGTGCTGGTATAGCTCGTTTCTCAAGAATGGCAGGATATATTCAAAACAATATGCCTAAAGGTCAGGAGAAAACCTTGACTGATCAGGAAGCAAGTAATCTTGCTGCCTTCGTTCTCTCTCAAGATCGACCTGAATGGGGAGATCATGCTGGAGATTGGCCAGGTGGTGGCGCACCAAAAGATTCGATGACGAAAGAACTGCGTCAACAAATTAAAGATGGCACGATTAACTGGGAAGAAATTCTCAGTCCTACTACTAAATAATCTTGTAACAATTGAATGATGAATCAAGGAGTGGCCGAAGTTTTATCTTCTGCCGCTCTTTGTATATGCATGGAATGTCTGATCGTCTGCGTAGCCTCTAATGATATTTTTATGGTTATATTTACAAAGAATATTACAATAGGGCTATAAGTATTTTTCTACTATACTGATTGTATTGCTCAATATTGGATAATATGTGACAATATAACTAATTGCAAACAAGCATACAATCATTTTAAGGGGTAGAACAATGAAAATTCGCACCAATTTCTTTCGGATAATACCATTCTTATATTTAATAATAGGACCAATTTGGTTTATTGGAGCAGATTATTTATTAAGTGTTTCTAAGTTTTCTGCTGAAAAAGTCCTTTTCTTACATATATCCAAAAGTCTATTATTCGTATTTTTCACAGCTATTCTTTTATTTTTTTTAATAAGGAATTTAAGAAATTCAAAACAAATCGAGGAAGAGAAAGAGAAGCTAAGTTTATTAATCGATACAATGCCCGACGCTATTTCATTTAAAGATGGAGAGGGAAGGTGGCTCCAAATAAATAAATTTGGCGCTCAGTTATTCGAACTTGAAGGTGTCGATTACAAAGGTAAAACAGACAGAGAGATGGCTCAATACACTGAATTTTACCATGATGCTTTGATTTATTGTATAGATACAGACGAAGAAGCGTGGAAGGCAGGAAAGGTAAGTCGTTGTGAAGAGATAATTCCTCTAAGGGATGGATCAAGCAAAACTTTTGATGCATTTAAAGTGCCTATTTTTAATGATGATGGGTCTAGAAAAGGTTTGGTCGTTATCGGGAGAGATATTACCGCGTTAAAAGAAACAGAGAGTATGTTACGACAATCAGAGAAAATGTCTGTTTTAGGTGAACTTGCTGCGGGTATTGCTCACGAAATACGAAATCCACTCACTACTATTAAAGGGTTTATGCAAATGGGTCAAGAGAAAACAATTAAACTTGATCAACATATTGATGTGTTAGTTGATGAAATTGATCGAATTAATACGATTGTCAATGAACTTTTAGTTATTGCAAAGCCAACAGATGTTATTTTTTCTAAGAAGAACATTAATACAATTGTGAGCGAAGTCGTTCAATTGTTATCGATAGAAGCAGCCTTACAAAGTACTCAATTAAATGTGATTGAACAAGATCAATTCCATACATATTGTAATGATAGTAAACTAAAACAAGTGTTTATGAATATTATTAAAAATGCTCTGGAAGCAATCTCTACTGAAGGTGAAGTAACTATTACAATATATGATAAAAATGAGGATCATTTCGCCATTAAATTTGAGGATAATGGTTGCGGAATTGAAGAATCCCGATTAAAACATATTGGGGAGCCATTTTATAGCGTAAAAGAAAAAGGGATTGGATTAGGAATGACAGTATGCTTTAGGATCATAGAATCACACAAAGGTTCTATCCATATCAAAAGCCAAGTGAATGTTGGGACTTCTGTAGAAGTATTATTACCCAAGTTGGAAGTTTAAATTATTTCAAAAAGATTACCTTATTTGTGTTCTCTCCTTAACTACTTGTCAGGAGGGTTGTGAAAACTTTATAGAAATCTCAAAAGCGGCCGAGTGTACCTCGGCCGTTTTTGAGATTTTAAAAGAACTGGTAATTTTTAATCAACGTAACTAGCTCTCCATTTTACTATGAAACTAGTCGCTAAAATGTTTTATGGCGACTAAAAGAACTACTCAACTGCAACAGCAAATTGATTTTTTGAATAAGTTAAGTGACCTTTTGTTAAGTAGGGAGTTCTAATTTTCTTTCTAACCTCCTACAGTGTAATAACGTTAAGAAAAGGGAGAGCGTTATGCATGTTAATTGATGGGGTGTTTTCAGGTGGTGGATTGAAAGATTTTGCATTGGTTGGGGCTTATCAGGAGTTAGAGGAGAAGGGTTTTCGCTTTCATCGTGTAGCGGGAACAAGTGCAGGTGCCATTCTTGCCTGTTTCATAGCTGCTGGTTATACAGGTAAAGAAATTGAAGAAATGTTGAATGACCAAGATTTTCAAACGCTTCTTGACCCGCGTAAAACCATCCTTCCATTACCGGTGTTGAAATGGTTTTTACTTTATTGGCGAATGGGTTTATATCAAGGCAATGCATTGGAGAAGTGGTTCATGGAAAAGCTGACATCAAAAGGAGTCTATACGTTTGGAGACTTACCAGACGGCAAGTTGAAGCTAATTGCTTCTGATTTAACGAACGGCAAGATGTTAGTTCTTCCTGATGATTTAGCCCAGTTTGGGATATCTGCAAACACCTTTCCTCTTGCACGTGCTTTACGTATGAGTTGTGGAATTCCATTCTTCTTTGAACCAGTTAAATTGAAAGTGGGTTATGGGGAGACAATTGTAGTAGATGGAGGGGTATTGAGCAACTTTCCAATGTGGTTGTTTGACGAACCAAATGGGAAGAGACAACGACCAGTTCTAGGCATGAAGATTAGCCGTGGGCATAAGGATTCGCCAGCACATTTAATCAACAACGGATTGAATTTGTTCGAAGCACTCTTTTCAACTATGCAAAATGCTCATGATGAAAAGTACATTTCTCGAAAACATGAAAAAGATATTATTTTCATTCCAGTGGATGATACGAGTACAACCCAGTTTGATTTAAGTCAGGAAACGAAAGCTGCCCTGATGGAGAGTGGACGCAAAAGCACCATTCAGTTCTTGAAAACGTGGTCACCACCCATTGATAGAAAAAGCTATCAAACGGTGCATCGTTAAATGAATTGTACTCGCTTACAATTTGGATATATTCTACAATTGCATACCTTAAAAGAACCAACAACGTCCTTTATAGTTGTTGGTTCTTTTAGGATATTAATATAAATAGCAAAGTCTTTCTCTATGAAATATTAATTTAAATCCGACCACGATTCAATTAGTTGATTTATTGTATCCAGTGTTATATATTAGTTGACGGGTCAATGATTGACCCATCAATTACCTGAGAGAAGGTGAATTTTTTGTCCAACTCATGTTCTGAAGAAGGAAAAATTGTGTATCGACTATACGAGATAAGTAAGCAAACAAGTCCGAAGTTTGAGCGCTGTACGGGAATCAGTCAGTCACGCTTAGATCTTTTGAACAAGCTATTTAAAGTGGATGAAATTAGTCAAACGGATTTACAAAAAGAAGTAAACATAGATCATGCAGCTGTAACTAGACACTTAAAGCAGCTTGAAGAAAAGGGAATGATTACACGACGTAAGAATCCCGCGGATAATCGATTTACGTTTGTTCGACTTACAGCTGAAGGTCGTGAAAGAATAGTTGCTTACCAAGACGAGAAACAGCGATTCATTTCTAAGGTCTTAGCAGGCTTTAATGAAATGGAACGTTCATCGCTTTTGGAAATGCTTACTCGAATTCAAGACAATGTTAAAAATATTGATCCAAACGATTAAGAATAACAAATGACATTAGATATAGAGGAGAATAACAAATGAATCAAACACTAGTAAATGACTTTAATGAAATCGTAACAGGACGCCGCTCTATCCGAAATTATGACCCAACCGTAAAAATCAGTCGACAAGAAATGACTGAAATACTAACAAAAGCAACGCTTGCTCCTTCGTCTGTAAATTTACAACCGTGGCGTTTTGTTGTCATTGACAGTCCAGAAGGTAAAGCTACATTAGCACCTTTAGCAAAATTCAACCAAACTCAAGTATCGACATCTGCAGCAATGATTGCTGTATTTGCTGATATGAATAGTCTTGATTTTGCAGATGAAATTTACGGACTAGCAGTGGATGCAGGGTATATGCCTGCTGAAGTAAGAGATATTCAGTTACCGGCTATTAAAGGGTTAGTCAGCACTTTGACGCCTGAACAAATGAAGGATATGAATTTAATCGATGCTGGTTTAGTCTCCATGCAATTGATGCTAGCTGCACGAGCACATGGATATGACACGAATCCAATCGGTGGCTATGAAAAGGATCAAATTGCAGAAGCTTTTGACATGGATAAAGAGCGTTACTATCCTGTGATGCTTATTTCAATTGGTAAAGCCAAAGATATGGGTTACCAATCAGTCCGTCTTCCTGTAGAGTCCATCACACAATGGAAATAAAGAGAATGTAACTTATTCAAGATTTAATGAAAAGAGGAACATACGATGATTATTATTCACGCTGGTTTTCATTTGCAAGCAGACAAAGAACTTGAATTTTTAGAAGTAATTTACCCATTGATTGCAGCTTCTAGAGCTGAAAACGGCAATGTGGCATATGACTTAATGAGAGATACAGAAAAAGAAAGCGTCTATACGATGGTTGAAGTTTGGGAAGATATGGTGGCTGTAGAAAATCATAATAAGAGCGATCACTTTACTGCATTTGCGAGTAAAGCCCCACAATATTTAGCAGCTAGAATAGAAGTTAAGCTTTATGAAGGTAAAGAAATTAACAGCTAAAATAGTACTTGAGTTCATAATATCTTGATAAAAATCGTCAAAATCCAGCAATTACTACTTGCTGGATTTTTTGATTTAAACCATTTCAACAGTGGATAAAAGGATTTAGGCATAACTGAAGGTTATCTAATTGGAAGCTAGTTCGAAACCGAATTTCTGTAATGAATTCAATTTCCCAACATGACAAACAGATGTCAATTTGATGACTTGGAGGGCTATTGGTTTCACTTTTCGACAATATTCGTTAAGATGCACACTAGGCTTTAATTAAAAAAGAGAAGTTAAGATTTGAAAGGGGTTAACATTGATATGAAATTCAAAAAAATATTACTACCATTAGCAGCAGGAGCATTAACATTAAGTTTGGCAGCTTGTGGTGATGAGGATAAAGCAGCAAAAGAGGAAGCACCAAAACAAGAAACAGCAGCAAAAGATACTAAAGAAGAAAGTGCTAAAGCACCAACTGAAAAAGAAGCTGCAGCAGATGCTAAGAAAATGCAGGCTAAACTAGATGAGCAACAAGTAGATAAGAGTGAAACTGTTGCCGTTGTAAATGAAGAAGAACTTACAGGGGATCAATATAATCAAGCGTTGATGTCAATACAAGGTCAAATGCAACAAATGGGTCAAGATCCAACAAGCAAAGAAGCGGCTGAACAAATAAAAACACAAACGCTTGATTCTCTAGTTAATCAAACATTGGTTCGCCAAAAAGCAGCTGAAGCTAAATTGACTGCTACAGAAGAAGAAGTGAATAAAGAGTATGCAACATATGAAGAACAATTTGGTGGAGAAGAAGGAATGGCTAAAGCTCTTGAAGCACAAAAAATGGATATAGAGACTTTGAAAGAACAAATTGCTGACTCTATTGTCTTTGGTAAATATCAAGACAAAGTAGCTCCTGCGAAAGAAGTTACAGATAAACAAATTCAAGAATATTATGATCAAGCTGTAGCTCAAGCAAAAGAAGCTAAACAAGAAATACCTCCTTTGGAAGAAGCAAAAGTGGAAATCAAAGGAATTCTTGAACAAGAACAACAACAAGAAATTTTCGCTGCTCACGTTGAAAAGCTTAAAGCAGATGCGAAGATTGAATTAAAGATTTAATGAAATAGATTACAAATCATAGAGCACCTTCCATAACGGGAGGTGTTTTATTTCGACTAATTTTCACTATGATGTAGTGAAGGTGATTTAAATCATTTTCTGAAATTGCATAAGGAATGAGCACATTTTACTTCTTTCCCTTCTTAAGATTGCACAGAGAGATGATTATGATGATGACCGTGATGAATAACCATAGCATCGTTCCCCTATGCTTAAAAACAGCAATCTTTGTAAAGATAATTCATAATGACGTTTGTATAAATGTGAAATGGAAACCAGCAGCTTAGATAGCTACGGGATTCCATTTTTATATGTGATGAAATATTTACTCAATTCTTCAAAAGGAGGGTACTATTGTGATTCGAAATCGCATTCATAACGAAAAAGGACATCTCAGGCTTTTGCCGCGAGATGTCCTTTTCGATTTCATTTATTATTTTTTGTGTGCGATAAGAACAAGTTTCCCTTTATCGAGTTCTTTTTCATACTGTTCCGCTTCTTGAACGGTTAAACCGACCGAAGCCATTTTAGTGCGCAATTCGTCACCACGAGAACTTGTAATATTTTTCATGCTGACGAGAAAGCCTTGCTCTTTCATACCGACATTTTCCGTATCCAAAGCATCTGTTATATGTTTCGAGCGATCTTTGTCGTGTGCAAATATATAAATATCATCATGTGTAAATCCTTGTGCCTCTAATTTTTCAATTTCTGTTTTCGCTTGTACTGCATTTTCTACTGTTAGTTTTACTGTCAAAGTAATCCCTCCATTAATTGTTTCTTATTACTCTACATACCACTTATGTTGGGCATTTAAACAAGAAATATGCGTAAGAATAATACCAAGGTTTTGAAAAGACGAAATTTCCTGGCTTTTCGGGGAGTAATCAATTAAACAAAACGTGAGGGGATTAGTGTCATGAAAGAATTTAAAACAACGTACTTCTTCGATGAAGAGCTGATTCAAAACGAGAGAGACCAATATGTTTCTTTTCGGAATAGCAGAAGAATTTATCACGAGCTAAATACACGAAATGTTCGGGTGACCCAACTATCCGAATACTTCAGAATCGACAAAAGTAAAAATGTTTCGAAAAATAATAAATGTCGAAAGATTAAACTGACAATAGCATAAGGAAAAAATCCAACATGTAAGATGATGTTGGATTTTTAACAATAAAAAATATATTAATTATTAAATGTTTTAGAGGGTTTTACTTATAAAAAAATTTTACCTGGGTTTAGTAAATTTTCTGGATCGAACAATTGCTTCATGCTTTTCATAACTTCAAGTGCCGCACCGTGTTCAGCAAATTGATATTTCCTTTTTCCTATTCCGACTCCATGTTCTCCAGTACATGTACCCCCTAGTTCAATGGCTCTTTCAGCGAGTCTCCCATTAATCTGTTCAGCTTTAGCGAGTTCATCTGTACTAGAAGTATCATACATAATGATGGTATGGAAATTACCGTCACCAACATGCCCAAATATGCCGCCCGTTAAGCCGCTTTCGGCTATAAGTTCCCTTGCATAATCAACTAGATGAGGAAGTTTAGAAATAGGTGCACAAACGTCTCCTCCAGTTGACGTCATTCCTTTGATATGACGAAATGCGTAAGACATTTCATGGCGGGCTTTCCATAACCGTGCACGTTCTCCGGAGTCGGATGCAATTGCCCAGTTTTCACAGCCCATATCCTTTAATAGACCTTCGGCAAGTAGACTTTCTTCCTCTACTGCTTTCTGCATTCCAGCAAATTCAAAGAACAGAGAGTGTTTTTCTGGTAAACCGTAACTTCCATATGCATTCACAAAACTAATGCTTAAAGCATCAACAAATTCCATGCGCAAAATAGGGATACCACTCAATAAAATCGCATGAGCAGCTTCAGTGCAAGCCCGAGGAGTGTCAAAAGTGCATGTGGCCGCAATGGTATGCTCCGGAATACCATGTAGTTTAAGTGTGATTTCCGTTATCAGCCCAAGCGTGCCTTCAGACCCAGCAAATAAGCCAGTTAAATGTAGGCCAGAAGAAGATTTTTTTGCCTTTGTACCTGTATGTATAACAGTTCCATTTGCTAATACGACTTCGAGATCAAGCAACTGATCCCGCATAGAGCCATATCGAACTGCAGTAGTACCGCTAGCGTTTGTTGCAACCATGCCGCCAATTGATGCGTCCGCACCCGGATCGATGGGGAAATATAGCCCATGCTTATTAATGATACTATTCAATCCCATTCTAGTAATACCTGGTTGAACCGTAACAAGCATATCTTCTGGTGAAAATTTAATCACTTGATTCATTCGCTCGAAATTAACAGAAATCCCCTTTTTTACTGGAATCACTTGACCTTCAAGGCCAGACCCAGTACCAAATGGAGTTATGGGAATTTGAAATTGACGAGAAATCCCCACAATATTTACAACGTCATCAGCACTCTCAGGGAAAAAGACAAGATCAGGTTCTACACTGGGATGATGTGATTCATCATGGCTATGGCGATATAATTCATTTTCGCTGGACGTTATTTGATCGGAATTGAATGATTGTTTACAGATTTTAATAAATTCTCTCTCCACTTTGTCTACCTCCAAAATAAAAAATCTAAATTTTTTGTTTATAACGACAGTAGCATACAATCTGTTATTTATATACGTTGGTTTTATAAAATGCCAGGAAGATGTAGTTCAACTTGGCGTTTTTTAAAAGACAAAGTATATAATTTTAGTTCCATAAATCCAGTATTTCAGGCGTTTTGGACAAAAAGATTGATTCATTAATATTGTTGATTTCCGTTTTAGGCGGACGCTTTCCGCGGGGCGGGCGGTGAGCCTCCTCGGTCGCTTCGCGATCTGCGGGGTCTCACCTGTCCCGCTGATCCCACTGGAAAGATATTGGACGAACTGTCATTCGTCCAATATCTTTGCGACGAGTAACCGCAGGAGCATATGCTTTTCCCGCCGCCTTCCACTACAATCCATGAAGTGAGTAGTAACCATCAAAAAAATCTATCAATTGCTTATTGCGAAGACACGAATAAATCATTCTAAGATAAGCTAGAGATAGAACCAACCTATAATCGTAGTTGCCATCTATATTAGTTGATTGAAGCGCAGGTGCATGAGCTGAAGACCCCGCAGGAAAGATACTAGCCAAAGCCAGTATCTTTGCGACGAGTAACCGCAGGAGCATATGTTTTTGCAGTGACGAGGAGACTGAAGCCATGCCCGCGAAAAGCGTCCACCGTAGCGGAAATCAACAGGCTACTAAGGTTACTCTTCTTAAAAGGACCGGGCGCACTTTGCACGGTTTTTCTTGTGGTTAATTTTAAAAAATGTTCAGCATGTCCATTGATTATTAGGGGAAATCTCATGCCGACAGTTCCACATTGATTACCTGAAGAATAATATGAAATTGTAGAAGGGGGATGTTGATGAAATATAAGGTATTAGTCGTGTTTTTGTTATTGATGTCTACGTTAGTGGGTTGTGGAAGTAACCCTGTACAGGATGATTTGATTACGTATATTAATGACAGCTTGCCGGCACTTGCTGAGCAAGAACTTGAGGCAATCGAATTGTACGAAAGTGTTTCAGGACCCAACTATATTGATGACGAAACGATGTATTACACAATATTTGATGAAGTAATACCGAAATATGGAGATTTTATCGATGATTTAGAGAAGATTGAAGTAAAAACCGATGAATTAAATGAAATACATGAACTTTATATTGAAGCGGCAAACCTCCAAAACAGCGCTTTTCTAACAATAATTACTGCACTAGAAGAGCAAGATTCAGAGAAAATCAACGAAGCTAATGGCAAACTAACGGATGCTAGGAAAATGATTAGAGATTATCAAAAGAAACTTTCTACCTTAGCTGAAGAGAATGATGTGGAAATAGAATAAAATGCATCATTGTGTAAAGTGAAGACATACTACTACACACCTCCTTAAGTGACGGACTAAGCGGATGTTAAATGTAAATATGATAATAGCACCTTCCATAGAGGGAGGTGCTTTTTGAATGGGTTCATAAACAATAGTCTACTCGTATTTAAACCCATAACTCATGTTTAACAACAAAAGGACTTCGGTACTGGGGGTTTCAGGATATAGCACGATGGCCACTGTGATAAAATAATATACGTATAGAAATTCATAACAAAGAACCGAATAATGAGCGTTTAACTAGTATATACATTCATCAATTATGAATGTAATGGAGGTAGTAACCATTAAAAAAATAGATAAAGATTTTTCAAGAGGAGAAGAACTTGCCAACTCCATCACCCATGGACTTGGCGTCATATTAAGCATAGCAGCATTAGTCCTTCTCATTGTTTTCGCCTCTATGAAAGGCGATGGTTGGGATATTGTCATATTCATTATTTATGGTGTTACCATGACGTTCTTGTATATGTCATCAACACTTCTACATAGTTTTCCAAATGGCAGAGCAAAAGATTTCTTTGAATTTTTAGATCACTCAGCCATCTATTTTTATATTGCTGGGAGCTATACGCCTATTTTGTTGTTAGTCATTCAAGGTGCTTTAGGTTGGGTTTTGTTTGGAATCATATGGTTTTTAGCTATAGCTGGCACAGTGTTTAAAGCCTTTTTTGTAAAAAGATTTATTGTCCTATCGACCGTACTATATGTAGTAATGGGTTGGATTATTATATTTGCATGGAATCCACTAATTGAAAATCTATCAAAAGAAGCGCTGATTTTATTGGTATGTAGTGGACTATTATATACATTAGGATCAGTATTCTATGTGTGGAGAGGTTTTAAATATCATCACGCAGTATGGCATTTGTTTGTAGTCGCAGGAAGTGTTGCTTTCTTTTTCTTTGTGTTATTTTATTTAGTCTTTTGAATACTATTGTTGTAACCTAATTGAAAGATGGAGGTCATAATTCAGATGAATAAAAAGGATCCTTTATTAGAAGCGTTTATACAAACGAAGTATCAGGTGGCAGGTCATGGGAAAAGACAAATTCAATTACTAAAAGACGCATTTCAAGAAGTAGATGGAGAACTCGGAAGTGATATATACGGTAGAGGGAAAGTTATCGAAGATTTCCAAGACAAAATGGCTGCGTATTTAGGAAAAGAGTCGGCCGTATTTTTCCCAAGTGGAACAATGGCTCAACAAATCGCGTTACGCATCTGGTGTGATAAAAAGGGTATTAAAAAAGTTGCGTATCATCCATTATGTCATTTAGAGATTCATGAAGAAGATGGGCTAAAGGAATTACATCACATTGAGCCAGTGTTGCTAGCCGATGAGAGTCGCGTTATTGAATTGCAAGACGTGATAAGTATGGAAGAAGAAATTGCTTGCTTACTGCTCGAATTGCCTCAACGTGAAATTGGTGGTCAATTACCTGAATACGAAACACTTGAACAGATTTCAAGTTATTGTCGTGAAAAGGGCATTAAGCTGCATTTAGATGGTGCTCGTCTACTCGAAATTGTACCCTATTACCAAAAAACAGCAGCTGAAATTTGCAGCCTATTTGATAGCGTTTACGTGTCGGTTTACAAAGGAATTGGTGGAATCGCAGGAGCAATTCTTGCAGGTGATCGTGATTTTACCGAGCAATCGAAAGTTTGGAAAAGACGCCACGGTGGTGACTTAATCAGCCTGTATCCTTACATAATCAGTGCGAATTACTATTTTGATCAGCACTCACATAAAATGGGACAGTATTACGAAAATGCGAAAGAACTTGCTGAGCTTTTCAACTCATGCGAAGGCGTATCGACTAAGCCACTTCAGCCAGTGTCGAATATGTTCCACGTTCATTTCCATGCATCTAGAGAGAAAATTGAACCCATATTAATTGAAATATATGAGGAGACATCTATTGGATTAACTAGTTATTTAAGAGAATCAAGTGATGTGGACTGTTCCTACGAAGTAAGTATTGGCGATCAGTATGCGGCTCTGCCAATAGAAAAAGTGAAAAGAGTATTTAAACTGCTTGATGAGAAAATGGGGAATCAGTTGTAAGTTTCCTTTTTAGTGAAAAATATGAGATAATTTAACAATTAACAATTAACAATAAACAGATGAATGGAGGAAACACGTATGACTATACATGAGACCAACCAAGAACAGTTTAATGTTGCTGCAAACTTATTTAGAGGACTGGAATCAGTAGGTGGGAAAATGAAAATTACTGATACAGAAATTATCTTTACTCCTCATAAAATCAATGTACAAAGCAATCCATTAACGATCAATATTAGCGATATTAAGGAAGTAGACAAACGAAATACATTCTTTATCGTACCTAATGGAATATCGGTTGTAGTGAAAAGTGGAGAAGAGTACAAATTTGTTGTTAATAATCGTCAGAAAATCATTACTCACTTGAATGAACAACTAGTCGTATAAAAATTAGCAGAAGAGGTTTTTAGCCTAAATGTAAACAACTATATGTCAAAAGGACACCCCAATAATCCACAGATTATTGGGGTGTCCTTTTGACATATATAGAATAAATTTATGAAGGACATTGATTCAATGTTACTTTAAAGAATAATTCAAGTTGTTAAAATTTAATAGGCAAGTTCAATCTCATGGTAGAATACACTAACAATCAATAATCTATATTAAATGATATGAATAATTTTAATGAACAATAAGGAGTCGACTATTTTATCATGGAGCAGATCAAACGCCTTATTGAGGGTGCCAAGTTTAATCACTTTATTACAGTGTTAATTTTAGTCAATGCATTATTAGTGGGACTAGAAACATATCCAAGCATTGAAAATCAATACGGGTCATGGCTCGTGACTCTCGATATTATTATTTTAAGCTTATTTTCAGTTGAATTATTATTAAAACTTATGGTATACAGAACGAGCTTTTTTAAAAATGGATGGAATAATTTCGATTTTATCATAGTTGTGGGAAGTTTGATTTTATACGGATCATCATTTATTAGTGTTCTTCGGATCTTTAGAGTTCTAAGAGTTTTACGAACGATAACGACAGTTCCTTCACTACGCAGAATTGTAACTGCTCTCTTTATGGCGATACCTACCATTACTAGTGTAATGGTACTGATGTCAATTATTTTTTATGTGTACGCTGTAATCGGGACATTCTTTTATGCGGAAGTTGAGCCAGAATACTTTGGCGATTTGGGTTTGTCATTCATTACATTGTTCCAAGTGTTCACATTGGAATCTTGGGCGAGTGGGATTTTTCGTCCCATTTTTGAGGTAGTACCATGGTCATGGCTCTATTTTGTATCCTTTATTGTAATCGCAACGTTTATCATGATTAACTTGATTGTCGGAGAAATTGTCAATAATGCGCAAAAGATTACTGATGAAATTGAGTCGGAAACGAATGAAATTAAAGAAGATACTAGTGAGATCCAACAACTTAAAACAGAAGTTGGAGAACTAAAAAGTATGCTTCAAACTTTAATTGATCGAAAATAAGATATGCTAATTTTTTTCTAAAACCAATTGTTATTCGAAAAAGCACTCCCAATCATCTGTAAAGATGACTGAGAGTGTTTTTTACGTATTATCAATTTTATAAATACGTCTTTTCTGTTTCACTCTTTTTGCGCTGATTCGGAGTCATGGGTTCATGCTTAGGTTTTAAATTACCCATTTCAGCTAATTCTAGAGAGATCTCTTCTCTCCCTAGATTAGACTGTGGCTTTTGTGACGTTTGTTGCATAGAACCTGAGTTTTTAAAAGCACCATTTAGTTTATCTTTGTCCATGAAAAAACTCCTCTCAACTTTTTCGTACCTTCTTAACATGCTTCAAAATGAAGCAATAATGTACAAGAAATTATGAAAAAAAATTAATTTTTTTTTTGGTTTCACTGTGAAACTTGTGCAGGTATACAAAGAAATTTTTTGCCAATCATATAAAATGACTTGATTCTTTATGTTTGTTAGACTTACTCTTTATTCGAAATACAAAAAATGGAGGTTTTTAAATGAAAGCAATTGTTATTGATCAATACGGTGAAAAAGAAGTACTACAAGAAAGAGAAATCGCGCTACCGATTATTCAAGATGACCAAGTCCTTCTTGAAATTCATGCAACATCGATTAATCCAATCGATTGGAAATTACGTGCTGGTTATTTAAAAGAGATGCTTCCTTTTGAGTTTCCAATTATTCTTGGTTGGGATGCTGCGGGAATTATTGCTGAAAAAGGAAAGAACGTTTCAAATTTTGAAGTCGGCGACAGAGTATTCAGTAGACCGGCGACGACAAGACAAGGAACGTATGCTGAATATGTTGCGGTAGAAGAAAACTTACTTGCTCATATGCCATCTGCCATGAGCTTTGAAGACGCGGCAGCTATTCCACTAGCCGGACTAACTGCTTGGCAGTGTTTAGTGGATTTTAGTGGAATTAAAAAAGATGATAAAGTCTTGATTCATGCAGGAGCAGGTGGCGTTGGAACCTTTGCTATACAAATTGCCAAGTCATTCGGTGCTTACGTGGCAACGACGGCTAGTGAGAAAAATATGGAATTTCTTAAGTCATTGGGTGCAGATATGGTCATTAATTATAAAGAAGAAGAATTCAGTGAAATTCTTACTGACTTTGATATTGTTTTAGATTCAATGGGTGGAGATATTCAATCAAATAGTTACAAGGTGTTAAAACCAAACGGCAAATTAGTTTCGATTGCTCAACCACCTTCAGAAGAAGAGGCACAAAGACACCAAGTGGATGCTGGATTTGTTTGGCTAGAACCAAAAGGTGAACAATTGCAGCACTTAGCTCATATGTATGAAACTGGAGAACTTAAAGTTGTGATTGGTAAATCATTTGACTTTAATGAAAAAAGTCTTAAAGAAGCACATGCATTAAGCGAGACACATCATGCTCGTGGAAAAATTGTTATTCAAATAAAAAAATAAAAAATATGTATTGATCTTAATGAATATTTGAAGTGGTATGACTTTGAATTTATTAAGAATTTCATTTAAATTTAAGGGTAGTACCACCCCGTAACGAAAATCGACAGATTCTGTATTATAAAATGTTTGTGTTTTCATTCGGTTTTATGAATGATGAATTGACTCAAATCAGTATTAAAAAAGGAAGCCAGCAACTAACTCGTTGCTAGTTTCCTTTTTTACGTATGTACATAATACCTAAATCTAATGGAAAAATTTATATTTAACTACCTGTAATATCTCTAAGTATCGGTATCATAAGTTGTCTATTTTCATACTATGAAGAAACCAAACCCTGACTGGAGGGAATAGATTGGATATTTTAAGTAAGGTGAAGAGCTACCGTGAAGAAGAAAACAACCTTAAGTGGGAAGGCACGTTTGCTGATTACTTAGCCATTGTGAAGGAAAGACCAGTTGTTGCCCAGATGGCTCATTCTCGCGTATATAATATGATCAATAGCTCTGGTTTAACAGAAAGAGACGGGCAAAAATTGTATCATTTCTTCGGGGAAGAAATATTTGGACTCGAAACATCAATCGAAAGACTTGTCGAAGAATATTTTCATCCTGCAGCCAAAAGATTGGATGTTCGGAAACGCATTCTCTTATTAATGGGACCTGTAAGTGGAGGTAAATCGTCCATTGTGACATTGCTGAAAAGAGGACTTGAAAGATACTCTAAGACAGATGACGGAGCGGTATACGCTATAAAGGGCTGTCCGATGCATGAAGATCCTCTACACTTAATTCCTCAGCATTTACGGGATGAATTTACTAAAGAATTTGGAATTCGTATTGAGGGTAGTTTATCTCCATTGAATACGATGAGGCTTGATAAGGAATATGAAGGATGTATTGAAGATGTGCTGGTGGAACGTATTTTATTCTCTGAGGATAAACGCGTTGGGATTGGAACTTTTACGCCGTCTGATCCGAAATCACAGGATATCGCTGATTTAACAGGAAGCATCGATTTTTCTACGATAGCTGAGTTTGGATCAGAATCAGATCCACGAGCATATCGCTTTGATGGTGAATTGAATAAAGCAAACCGTGGCATCATGGAATTTCAAGAAATTTTGAAACTAGATGAGAAGTTTCTTTGGCATTTATTATCGTTGACACAAGAGGGGAATTTTAAAGCTGGCAGGTTTGCTTTAATTAGTGCAGACGAGATGATTGTAGCTCATACCAATGAAACAGAGTATCGTTCATTCATTTCCAATAAAAAGAATGAGGCACTTCACTCTAGAATTATCGTTATGCCCATTCCTTATAATCTGAAAGTGAGTCAGGAAGAACGTATTTATGAAAAAATGATTCGTGATAGTGACATGACGCATGTTCATATTGCCCCACATGCACTTAGAGCTGCTGCGATTTTTTCAATCTTAACAAGACTTGAAGTCCCTAAAAAACAAGGGATTGATATTGTGAAGAAAATGCGTCTGTACGATGGTGAAGCCGTAGAGGGGTTTAACCAAATTGACGTTGAGGAATTAAATAAAGAGTTTCCGAACGAAGGCATGAACGGAATAGATCCGCGTTATGTCATCAACCGGATTTCGTCGGCCATGATTCGGAAAGATGTTCCATCGATTAATGCACTCGATGTTTTACGCGCACTGAAGGATGGACTTGATCAACACGCGTCCATTTCTCAAGAAGATCGCGACAAATATTTAAATTATATTGCCATTGCGAGAAAAGAATATGATGAAATTGCTAAAAAAGAAATTCAAAAAGCCTTCGTTTATTCGTATGAAGAGTCTGCCATCACATTAATGGATAACTATCTTGATAATGTAGAAGCGTTCTGCAATAAAAACAAACTCAGAGACCCACTAACTGGAGAAGAACTGAATCCAGACGAAAAATTAATGCGTTCTATCGAAGAACAAATTGGTATTTCTGAAAATGCGAAAAAAGCATTTAGAGAAGAAATCCTCATTCGCCTGTCTGCTTATGCGAGAAAAGGAAAACGTTTTGAATACAATTCCCATGAACGGTTACGTGAAGCGATTCAAAAGAAACTGTTTGCGGATTTAAAAGATGTTGTCAAAATTACCACTTCATCCAAAACGCCGGATGAATCACATCTTAAAAAGGTTAACGAAGTAGTGGCAAGACTGATTGATGAACATGGCTATAATTCTATTTCAGCCAATGAATTATTACGCTACGTGGGTAGCCTGCTTAATCGATAAATTCTTGAGACAAGACTAATTGTCATTAGTCTTGTTTTTTTATTTATTAGGTGATGGCAATAACTTGTTTGCCATAGCATAGTATAAGGAAATTAAAAACTTTCTAATAATAGATGGGTGTGGATAGAAATGAACGACAAACAAGAGAATCATTATGTCATTTCACAGGAAAACTGGTCTCTCCATCGTAAAGGGCATCAAGATCAGCAACGTCATATAGACAAAGTAAAAGAAGCCATTAAGAATAATTTGCCTGACTTAATTAGTGAGGAAAGTATTATTATGTCGAATGGACGAGATGTAATAAAAATCCCAATTCGTTCATTGGACGAATACAAAATTCGATACAATTACGATAAATCAAAACATGTTGGTCAAGGTAATGGCGATAGTCAAGTAGGCGATGTAGTCGCTCGGGGTTCAGATGATGGGGAAAATGGTGCTGGAAAAGGAAAGAAAGCAGGGGACCAAGCTGGAGACGATTTTTATGAAGCGGAAGTCACTATGGCAGAATTAGAAGAGGTTCTTTTCAAAGAGTTAGAATTACCGAATTTAAAACAAAAAGAGCAAGCAGAGATTACAACAGATAAAATTGATTTTAATGATATTCGGAAAAAAGGGCTTATGGGCAATATTGATAAAAAGAGTACGATATTAACGGCAATTAAACGAAATGCAATGAAAGGTAAAGCTCAAATTTCACCCATTCATAATGAAGATCTGCGTTTCAAAACGTGGAATGATGTAGTAAAACCTGAATCCAAAGCGGTTGTTTTAGCGATGATGGATACCAGTGCTTCTATGGGTGCTTTTGAAAAATATATGGCTAGAAGTTTCTTTTTCTGGATGACTAAATTTTTACGGTCTCGATACGAAACAGTCGAAATTGAATTTATTGCCCATCATACACAAGCAAAAGTGGTGACAGAAGAAGCGTTTTTCACAAAAGGAGAGAGCGGTGGAACAACTTGTTCGTCCGCCTATCTGAAAGCATTAGAACTGATTAAACAAAAATACAGTCCTGCACGATATAATATTTACCCTGTTCACTTTTCGGATGGTGAAAATATGCCAAGCGATAATGAGAAATGTATAAAGCTTGTAAATGAACTCATGGAAGTATCGAGCATGTTTGGTTATGGCGAAGTGAATACACATAGCCGATATTCAACCTTAATGTCTACCTATAAAAATATTGCCAATCCTAAATTTCGTCATTATGTTTTAAAAGATAAAAGCCATGTTTATGATGCACTGAAAAGCTTCTTTCAACCAGACAAAGCCCCAGTATAATCCGGGTGTTGTGATGCACTAGTCAACGAAAAAACACTCGGAGGGATTGAGTTCATGGAAAAAAATATTCATCATGCTATTGCTGAAATTACGGAAATTGCATCTGGATTTGGCCTTGATTATTATCCGATGCGTTACGAAATTTGTCCTGCTGATATTATTTATACGTTTGGTGCATACGGAATGCCAACCCGTTTTACACATTGGAGTTTTGGAAAGCAATTTCATAAGATGAAGCTGCAATACGATTTTGGGTTAAGCCAAATTTACGAACTTGTTATCAATTCAAATCCTTGTTATGCATTTTTGCTTGATACCAACAGTCTTATGCAAAATAAGCTCATCATTGCGCATGTGCTAGCGCACTGTGATTTCTTCAAGAACAATGTCCGTTTTTCCAATACGAGACGTGATATGGTGGAAAGCATGACGGCAACTGCTGAGCGAATTGCCAGCTATGAAATGCTCCATGGAAAAGATGAAGTTGAAAGTTTTTTAGATGCTGTTTTAGCGATTCAAGAACATATTGATCCATCCATTATTAGACCTAAATTACCAGACTACAGTTTAGATGAAGAAGATGAAGAAGAAGTTGTACGGAAGACACCGTACGATGATTTATGGAATGTGGGTCAACCACCAATCGATAAGAAGACCGTAATCCAAAAGCGAAAAAAATTCCCACCGAAGCCAGAAAAAGACCTCTTACTATTTATCGAAGAGTACAGTCGAGAACTAGAAGACTGGCAGCGTGACATCTTAACCATGATGCGAGAAGAAATGCTCTATTTTTGGCCACAGCTAGAAACGAAAATTATGAATGAAGGTTGGGCAACATTCTGGCATCAACGGATATTAAGAGAGATGGATTTAACAACTGATGAAACGATTGAGTTTGCTACATTAAATGCGAACGTTGTTCAACCTTCGAAAACTACCATTAATCCTTATTATTTAGGATTGAAAATTTTTGAAGACATTGAAAAGCGATACAATCATCCAACTAAAGAAATGATGAAACATGGGGTTAAGTTGAATTCCGGTCGAGATAAAATGTTTGAAGTAAGAGAAATTGAATCAGACATTTCTTTCATTCGAAATTATTTAACGAAGGAATTAGTTAAGCAAGAAGATCTGTATTTGTTTGAGAAAAAGGGCGGGAATTATCAAGTTACCGATAAGGATTATGAACATGTAAGAGACCAACTCATCTCTATGCGGGTAAATGGAAGTTTTCCATACATCGTCGTTGAAAATGGAGACTATTCACGAAACGGAGAACTTTATTTAAAACATGGCTATGAGGGAACTGAACTAGATCCTCGCTACTTAGAAAATGTGCTGCCATATATTTATCAATTGTGGGGACGCTCTGTGCATGTAGAAACGTACGTTGAAAATAGACCCATTATATTTTCGTTTGATGGTAAAAAAATTCAACGACGTTCTCTATAAAAAGAGGGAATATATATTACCATAGAAAAAAGGGGCTGTCCTAAAAGTCATAAAATATGACTAAAGGCAGTTCCCTTTTATAATTAGTAGAGGTTGATTTTCGCTTCAGACGGACGCTTTCCGCGGGGCGGGCGGTGAGCCTCCTCGGTCGCTTCGCGATCTGCGGGGTCTCACCTGACCCGCTGATCCCGCTGGAGTCGCCGCCTTCCACTACAATCCATGAAGTGAGTAGGTAACCAAAAAGAAAATCACTTGCTTATTGCTAAGACACGAATAAATGATTCTAAGTTAAGCTAGAGATAGAACCACCCTATAATCGTAGTTGCCATCTATATTAGTTGATTGAAGCGCAGGTGGCGACTTCTGCGGGAATAGCATGAGCTGAAGACCCCGCAGGAACGCAGTGACGAGGAGACTGAAGCCGTGCCCCGCGAAAAGCGTCCACCGTAGCGAAAATCAACAGGCTGCTATGGTTACTCTTCTTAAAAGGACCGGGCGCGTTTTGCCCGGTTTTTCTTATTTATCTATAATTCTTATTCTTCTTCCAATAAGCCGTTTTCGACTAGCCACTCATAGGCTACAACAGAGACGCTCTCGCCTTTAATATCAACGCGATAATTTAAATCTCTCATGATGTCACTAGTGAGCTTGTCAGATAGTTGAGCTGTGATTTCTTCAATTTCAGGATATTTTTCGTGCATTTCCTGGCTAATGGCAACAGCTGCTCGATAAGGTGGAAAGAATTGTTGGTCATCTTCCAATGTCACTAAATCATAGTTTTTAATGGTTGCATCTGTTTCAAAGGCAACGGAAACTTCGACTTGCTCATTGTTTAGAGCTCTTTGGGTTAAGCCGATATCCATTTGTTTAATTTGGCTAGAACCCATTTCAAATCCATACATTTTTTCTACACCTTTTAAACCGTCTGGTCGATTAGCAAATTCCGCATCCGATGCAATTGTTAACTTGCCAGGGTTTTTATTGATGTAGTCTGCTAAGTCACTTATAGACACTATGCCAAGTTCTTTGGAAGTTTCACTTCTTAATGCCAAGGCATACGTGTTATTGACTTTGGACATGTTCATCCAATGAATGCCTTCCTTGCTATCAATGTCTTTAACAATTTCATACGCTTTGTCAGGGTCGGTTACAGGTTCTTGGCCCATGTACGTGATGAGTGCTGTTCCGGTATATTCCCACATCAAGTCTACTTGTCCATTTTCTAACGCAGAACGAACGACACTACTACCTAGGTTATTCATTTGATTTACTTTAAAGCCTTCTTCTTTTAATAAGAAGCCAGTCATTTCGGATAATAAATATTGCTCAGTAAAATTTTTACCCCCTACGGTAACTTCTTTTCCAGCAACTCCAAAATTAGAACAGGCCGAAAGTATAACCGTTATCATTATTAGGGGGATTAGTTTGAGTAATTTATTCACAAAATTAATACCTCCTATCATTCCAGTTTCGCAACACGTCTAGAGCCTTTTGGTACAATCACATTTTCTAACTTGCGAAGTAAGTAATCAGCGAATATCGCTAATAAGGTTACTGGAATAGCTCCAGAAATTAAGAAACCATTATCAAATAATTGAATCCCAGTAAAAATCCAAACGCCTAAGCCACCGCCGCCAATTACATAAGCAAGAGCTGCTGTACCTATATTCAATACGACCGCCGTTCGAATTCCTGCAAGAATCGAGTAAGCTGAATTTGGAAGTTCAATGCGAAATAAAATTTGATGCGGTTTCATACCCATACCTTTTGCAGCATCGATTAGGTTTTTATCAATCGAATCAAGTCCAGCCACCGTATTTCTGAAGATTGGCAGAATCGAATAAATAAATAACGCAAAAACGGCTGTCTTAAACCCAATACCTAAAACACTTATCATCAGTGCAAGGACAGCCAAACTTGGTATAGTTTGAGCCAGGTTCGCAATGTTTGAAACAAGCCATTCAGCTTTTCTAAACCTTGGTCTGGTAATAAGAATTCCTGCTGGCAACGCGATAATAAGAGCGAGTAGGGAGGATACAACAACGAGTGAGATATGTTGTCTTAATAACACTAAAAAGGTGCTTGAGTCACTAAAGATATAATTGAAATATTGATTCTTAATCGCCCAGACAAAGAAGACAATTACCAATGCTAAAATAGAAAATTTAAATATATTGGCTATTAATTTTTTACTATTCACCGAATCACCCTTCCTGGGATACGGATAGTTTCCCTTTTATTTCAAAATGCAGATACTTTTGTACAAGATCAATCGTAATCGACCCAATATTTTCACCTTGGTCATTTGTTACGACAACTTGATCAGCTTCTTGATTCATCAGCATAGACAAAGTATTACGCAAATCTTGATTGACATTAATTGTTTTTGTATCCTGAATTGTTTCATCGATTGGAGCAAGCCCAATAATTTCTTGTAAATTTTGAACGGTGTGTAAGCTTAAGCTCTTTATGGCACGATCTTTACCAAAGAATTGAGAAACAAACTCGTTTTTCGGATGAGCAAGCATTTCTGAAGGGGTATCATATTGCATAATTTCCCCGTCTCGTAAAAGCACGATTTTATCAGCCATTTTAATTGCTTCATCAATATCATGACTAACAAAAAGAATCGTCTTTTTCACTTCTCGTTGAATTTGCAAGAACTCATCTTGAATTCTTTCACGAATGATTGGATCAAGTGCTCCGAAGGGTTCATCCATTAACATAACTGGAGGATCTGCCGCAAGTGCGCGCACTACTCCGATACGTTGTTGTTGACCACCTGACAGTTCATGTGGGAAGCGTTTTCGGTAATCTGCAGCGTCAAGACCGATAAGTTTCATTAAATAAGTAAATCGTTCTTTCTTCTGTTTTTTACTCCAACCCAGAAGATCTGGGACAAGCATGACGTTCTCTTCAATTGTCATATTCGGGAAGAGACCATTACTTTGGATGACATATCCAATTTTTCTTCTTAATTCAATCGCATCTAAATCCATTGAATTTTCGTTGCCAATAATGATTTCTCCATCCGAAATGGATTCTAATCGGTTAACCATTCTTAATAATGTAGTTTTCCCACAACCAGATGGTCCAAGCAAAACCACGATTTTTCCTTCTTCAACAGTGAAGTTAACATCTTTAACCGCAATTTTATCTTCACTATATGATTTTGTTACATGATTAAATGCTATCATTTGCTCACCTCTTTACAGTTATTCGACTAAACCTTTTGTCGTGAATCGTTTTTGAATCATTAATAAAATCGCATCTGCAATAATTGCCAACAACGCAACAGCTATGGAACCACTAATGATTAAGTAGTTGTCACCTCTGCTAATTCCTTGCGTAATCAACACACCAAGTCCACCAGCACCAATATAGGCAGCAATGACGCCAATTCCTATATTAAGAACAACTGCGGTGCGTACACCAGCCATAATGACAGGTAAAGCATTCGGAATCTCAACCCGCAATAAGCGTTGATGAGTTTTCATTCCCATGCCAATCGCTGCATCACGCATTTCTGGGTTAACGTTTTTAATGGCCGTATACGTATTGCGTATAATCGGTAGCTGAGAATATAGTACAAGTGCTACGAAAGCCGGTAAAAAACCAATGCCTTGATTAATGAGAGAGAAAATAGGAATCATTACACCAAAGAGCGCTATACTCGGAATCGTTAATGTAATAGAAGCAACTTGAAGAACTGACCCTGCTAAGTATTCGTTCGTAGTTAAATAAATCCCAAGCGGGACACCGATTAAAAGCGCAACGATAATTGCTAAAGTAACCAGTACTGCATGATCAATCGTTAATTCTAAAATACGAGGTGCATTTACCTCGAGAAATCGTAACCATTTTTCCAATGTTATACCTCCCTTTCTAGAGTGAGAAAAGTCTGGTAAAAACGAACCATTCTAGATGAAATATACCCACAATAAGTAGTTGAAAAGCTCTATAAAACTGAGTACTTTAATGCTTTACCACTATAAAGTATAACATAGCCTATTTTTCTCAGTAAAATGCCCAAAAAGCGACAAGCCCTTTTAGGTTAAAAGGCCGTCGCTTTTTCTAGATAAAATATGAATTAGTTTCTTCATGCTACACCTTCGAACTTGGAGTAGCTATGTCTAGCTCCAAACGCCAGCTCGCGGGACCCTTTATAGGAAAAAGAAAGGTGATTAACCATCCATTCTTCCAGCACAGGTGTCGAGCTAGAAGACGCTTTACGATTTTTTATGCTATTTATGAAGTAAATTGGTTGATGAAGGTAGAGGAATTGAAGGTGGTTAATGTAAGTTCTAATTAATGGTAAACAATTTTCTCTGTAAATCTTCTGCAGATAAATGGCCTGCAATCGATTCACCTATCCATGTAAGGTTGTGATGTATTTTGTACAATAACCGATCTAAATTGGATGTCATTGCCTGAAGGTGAATATGAGGAAACAAATCGAACGCTTTTATTGTTTCTTCACCAGCGTCGAACTTAGCCAAAACACGATGATTCCCGTCAATTACCACTTTTGCTTGAGGACATAGAGGATAATAAGCCATAATAATTGGTTGCTCATTTTTTAATGCAAATGGTAAATAATTTTGATCTATTTCATTCCTTCTAACTTGATCAATAATGCCTGTTAAATCGATATCTTCAGGTATAAGCTGGTTTTCTAGTATCAATCTCTTAGCTGTAGGAATACACCAATTAATAAAGTAGTAGTTATATTCATCAATAAAAAATTCTTGGTTAAATACTTCTCCATTTATGGTAAGGACGTTTGTAGCAAGGGTGTCCTTAATACATTTTTTATAATTCGAAAATTCCTGTCCCAGATTCGATGGGATGTATTTAATTCGAGCACCTCTAGCCTCAATGGATTTCAAATAATAACGTTCATTTAATATGGCATCCAAGTTAGGATCGTAGTTAGTATTCATTTTATCCACCCCCTATGCATTCGTTATTAAGAATGTATGTGAGGATGTTGAAAGTTTAGTACAAAAAAGACTACTCATATGGCGTCTAAAAAATTCTCTTAATAAAATAATGGGTATTTTTTATCGGGAAAATTGTTATTATTTACATATTTACGTATAAAGTAACTGGAATGAATGATATATTAAATAGAAATTCTTCAGAAAGGATGTGGTTGAAATGTCTACACCTAAGATTTTAAAATGGGTGAGTGGTGGTCTAGAAGCCCTCTTAGGGATTCCTATATTAGGCGGCATAATTGTCGTTAGTTTTTTATGGATACCTCTAGGTGTCATGTTAGCATTGCATATTGTTACTTTAGTCTTGACGAAAAATAGTGGTGGATCTTCAACAGGTAGTATATTAGGAATAGTCACTTCTTGTATCGCATGGATTCCGTTTGTTGGAATGGTTATGCATATTCTTACTGCAATCTTTCTTATGCTTGATGCTGCAAAACCAGAAATTGAATTTAAGGATCACCATATTGATGTTGTCTAATATGGGCATGCAAAAAGGAGTAATCTCAGTTGATGAGATTACTCCTTTTTATTTTTATTGTGATCTAAAGAATAAGCTTTTTCTAGGTACCAGGGTGCAGTAGACAAAGCTTCCTGAAAACCTTATTGTTAATGCTTTTGCTTTCAATCGAAAGGACAATATAATAAATTCGATCAAGCTTGTTTCGCATCTAGTCAACTTGGTTAATGAGACGTTTATGGAGTGTACTTTCGATTGTGAAAAATTTATCGCTCAATCTGAAGATTTATCGCTCAAACACATCTCAAATCCAAGTTAACTTATTGGAACAAACAAGGTACTAAGTGGGTTTGAAAATAACAAAAGCAGGAAGAGGCCGAAATAATATCTTCGGCCGAATATTTACATAAAAAAGTGCAACGTTTCTTTAGTAAACCTAAAGATCTAAACTGTGAGCGTTCAGGTTTACAAGGGAGCGAAGGACGCAGACCGCCGCAGGATGATTTGGAAAAAGAGGTGGGCAAGTGACGAAGTCACAAGCCCACCTCTTTTTTCTCTAGACCATAGTGAAACAAAGGTTTGTCCGAAGATACCTGAGAATCATTTTACTTCAACGTAAGCATTAGGACAGTTACTTTACAAAGAACGAATTAAGATATCTTTAACACTTTCTCGGTCAAGTTCTTTATAAACACCAACACCTGGTTTGATAAATGTTTTATCGATTATCAATTCGATATCTGTATCGTCGATGTCATAGTGGCTTAAACGATTTGGAGCTTCAAGAGAGTCCCAGAATGAACGAAGAGCTTTGGCACCATCTCTCGCTACTTCCAGGTCACTTTTTCCTTCACTTGAAATGCCAAAGACATTCATGGCTAGCATTTTCGCACGTGATGGATCATCTTCAAGCACATGCTCTAACCAATTGGGGAACAAAATGGACAAGCCTCCACCGTGTGGAATATCATAAACAGCTGAAATGGCATGCTCGATTCGATGAGTTGCCCAGTCGCCACCATCTGTTCCATTCGACAATGTTTCATTAAATGCTGTAGTACTGATGTACATCATCGTTTCGCGATGATCGTATGAAGTTAAATCTTTTAGTAATTTCGGACCTGTCTCAATCGCTGTTCGGAGGAGTGATTCAATAAATCCATCTATCATCGGTGTATTTTTCGTGCGATGGAAATAGTGCTCAAGAGCATGAGACATGCTATCGACAATACCATACACGGTTTGTTTACGAGAAACAGAGAACGTATAAGTTGGATCTGAAATTGAAAAACGAGGGAAAACAAGAGGGGATCCCCATCCAAGTTTATCTTTTGTTTCCCAGTTTGAAATTACCGATATAGGATTCATCTCAGAACCAGTTGCAGCTAAGGTAAGAACGGTCCCGATAGGTAGGGCTGATTCAATTGGAACTTTCCTCGTAATTAGATCCCACACATCACCATCGTATTTTGCGCCGATAGCAATCGCTTTTGTGCAATCAATGACACTTCCGCCACCAACTGCTAAAAGGATGTCGATTTCTTGTGATTTACAAATATCAACGCCTCTATGGACTGTTGTTAAACGTGGATTTTGTTCAACGCCAGGTAATTCAAATATCGTAGCTTGTGCTTTTTTAAGCTCTTCCATGACGTCTTCATAGACCCCATTTTGCTTAATACTTCCACCACCATAAACAACAAGCACTTTCTTCGTTCCGATTTCTGTTGATAATTGACTAATTTGTCCTTGACCAAAATATAGTTTCGTCGGGTTATGTTGTAAAAATATATTCATCTGTGCACCTCGTTTTAGTCGAATCTTATTCCACAATCATAAATAGCTTGCGGCTCATTGAATACTTTACCACTATATTTGTTTAAGCAACACACATGAAGATTTACAAGAACATTCTCAACTATTGAATAGAAATGAAGACCCTCCAGTCTGCCAATGGTTTGAATAAAGGTGTCTTTTGTATAGAGATATTTAGAGAGTAGAAATACATTCTAAGAATCATTTGGTATTTTCAAAGAATATGAATCATATTATAGCTTTAACTTGTACTATTCTCTGAATTTTCAAATAAGGAGGTGTAGGTGGCAAGTTGATATGATACTTTGTACGATATTTAGAAATGAAAAATAGGGGGTCGGGGTTAAACATGAGAAAAAGTCTATTCGCATTATTAAGCATTCTGCTCGTATTTTCAGTGGTCTTAGCTGGTTGTTCAGAGGAAAAGACTGAGGAATCCAAAGCCAAATCCCAATTAGATGCTATCAAAAAAAGAGGGAAATTAGTTGGTGGTGTTAACGCGGATATACCTGGTTTTGGTTATGTAGCTTCGGACGGAAGTTATACAGGAATGGATATCGACATTACAAGAGCCATTGCAGCAGCTATATTTGGAGATCCCGAAGCTGTTGAATTCAGACCCTTATCAGCAGAAGAACGATTTATTGCTGTTCAAACGGGTGAGGTTGATGTATTAGCGAGAAATACGACGCATACCACATCACGAGACGCGTCGGTTGGTCTTGCTTTCGCACCGGTAACATTTTATGACGGGCAAGGGATGATGGTACGTGAAGATAGTGGAATCAAGACTTTAAAAGATTTACAAGGAACACGAATTGCTGTTGAATCCGGCACGACAACTGAGCTTAACTTAGCTGACCAGATGCGTAAACTGGGAGTCACTTATGAGCCTGTTGTATTTGATAATCAAGATGCCGCTATTTCTGCTTATGAGCAAGGGAGTGTAGATGCGTTTACAACAGACCGCTCTGGACTTGTTTCTCGTCGATCTACATTAGCTAATCCAGAGGAGCATTTTATCTTATCGGATGTTTTATCTAAAGAACCACTTGCTCCATCAGTTAAAGATGGTGATTCGAAATGGGTTGGTGTTGTGTCATGGACTGTATATGCATTGATACAAGCTGAAGAGTATGGAATTACGCAAGGCAATCTGGATACTTTCATGGATAGTGAAGACCCTGAAATCCGCCGTTTCTTAGGTGTTGAAGGAGATCTAGGGGAACAACTTGGATTACCTAAGGACTTTGTTGTTCAAATCATTAAAGCTGTTGGAAACTACGGTGAACTTTATGATCGCCATCTTGGTCCAGATACAGTGTTTGATTTAGAACGAGGTCCAAATGAACTTTGGACAAATGGTGGCTTAATGTATTCTCCACCTTTCCGCTAATATATAAATTTTTAGTATTGAATGTCAGATTATAGATTTGGGCCTGCATACCTTTTCAAACTAGGGGGCAGGCCCATATTTTTTAAAAGGGAACTAAACAGGAATGTAAATAAATGTTGTAAAACTTACTGTGAGGTGAATTATAAGTGAAAAAACTTTCATCTACGACGTCACCACCTTTTTGGAGAGATAAACGAGTCATTCCCATTCTCCTGCAAGTTCTATTTGCTGTACTGGTGGTACTTTTAGCTGCTTTCTTTTTTTTCAATGCACTAGGCAGCTTAAGGCAAATGGGAATGAGTTTTGGCTATGACTTTTTAGGCAAAATGGCTTCATTCGATATTGGAGATAAGTTAATTGAGTTTTCGTCAACAGATACTTATGGGAGAGCATTCCTTGTAGGTATTTTAAATACCATCAAAGTAGCATTTATTGGGATCATACTGGCTACGATTCTTGGGTTCATAGTAGGTATTTCTCGGTTATCGAGTAACTGGTTAGCAAGAACAGTGGCTACTTTTTATGTTGAAATTTTCCGTAATACTCCTCTTTTAGTTCAAATCTTCATTTGGTTTTATGCTGTATTTTTAAGCTTTCCTACTATTGAAAAAAGCATAAATACACTTGGCTTATTTTATTTTAGTAATAGAGGGACTGTTATCCCTTGGTTTGATTTGACGACCTCTTCAGTCATATGGTTGATTTTTCTACTAATTGGACTTTTTCTGTCATTCATCATTTGGAAGGTTAGAATCAAACAACAAGTGGAAACAGGTCAGCGAAAATATCCGTCATTATGGGCTTTTGGTTCAATCGTTACTTGGTTAATCATCCCGTGGTTCTTCACATCACAGTTACCACTGCAGCTTAGTGTTCCGGTGATCGCGGGAAGAGGTTTTGAGGGTGGCTACACAATAGGTCCAGGATTTGGTGCGCTTTTAGTAGCACTCGTTATGTATACGGCTTCATATATTGCCGAAATTGTGCGAGGAGGTATTTTGGCCGTATCAAAAGGACAAGTTGAAGCTGCAAAAGCATTAGGCTTAAAAAGTCCAACTATTTTAAGACTTGTTATATTACCTCAAGCTATTCGAATTATTATTCCTCCTTTAACTAGTCAATATTTAAATCTAATAAAGAATTCCAGCTTAGCAGCAGCGGTTGCCTATCAGGAACTAGTAGGTGTGGGAATTACAGTCCTAAGTCAAACAGGAAAAAGTGTGGAAGTCATTTCAATCGTGATTCTCGTCTACTTATCAATGAGCTTATTCACGTCACTCTTAATGAATATATTTAACAAATATACGCAACTAGTAGAGAGGTGAGAAAAGTGAATAATGATGAATTAAAAACAACGCAGTCTCAAGCGCACCAGATGGTTCCACCTAAACCAATAAAAGATATATCTAGTTGGTTCAAGAAGAACTTATTTAGTAGTTGGAAAAACACACTCCTAACGATTATATTTGGGTCCATCAGTTATTTGATTTTGAAAAGTTCGATTGTATGGGTTTTCTTCAGTGCTGATTGGCATGTTATTTCAGCTAATTTCAGATTGCTAGTAGTCGGTCAATACCCAGTAGCAGAATTGTGGAGGCTGTGGATTTGTTTAACTCTTGTTTCTTTACTCATGGGACTGTCCTGGGGATTATGGAAAGGGACTGTCGGTCATTTAACAATAGCGATGTGTGGAATATACACCACCTTGGGTTGTTTACCCTTTGTCCTAATAGAAACTCGCTTATGGTTGTTCGTTAATATTGTTGTGATTATTACTGCATATGTAATAGGGAAGAAACGTCTTAATTTAAAGAAGCCCACACTCTTCGTATGGTTTCTGATGTTTCCAGTGATTATTTTTTTATTAAGTGGATTTGGCGTATTCAATCATGTGGGCACGAATTTGTGGGGTGGATTTTTATTAACATTAATAATAGCTATAGTAGCGATTGTTTTTTCCTTCCCTCTAGGGGTATTACTTGCGCTTGGTAGAAGGAGTAAGTTACCTATTGTTCGCTGGTTTAGTATTGGCTATATTGAATTGATTCGTGGAGTTCCATTGATCACTATATTATTTGTAGCTCAATTGATGTTGCCTTTGTTTATGGGTAATGGAATAGATATTAATAATGTCGTCAGAGCTATGGTTGGATTTACTCTATTTACAGCAGCTTATCTAGCAGAGAACATACGTGGAGGATTGCAGTCGATTCCTCGTGGTCAATTTGAAGCGGCAGAGTCACTTGGACTAAATACAGCATTCAAAATGACGTTTATTATCTTACCTCAAGCTTTACGAGCAGTCATCCCTGCAATCGTGGGACTGTTTATCGGAATATTTAAAGATACTTCTCTTGTTGCGGTCGTGGGCTTAACCGATATTCTTGGTATTGGGAAGAACATTATATCCAATCCTGAATTTTTAGGAACACAAATGGAAGTATTTATATTCGTTGCTCTCGTCTTTCTTATCTTTTGCAATATGATGTCCTATGCGAGCCGAAGATTAGAGGTAGCGCTTGGTGTCGGCAAGCGATAAAAGATGTAGTTTAATTTTAAGGAGGACCATATTATGTTTGAAAACTTTAATGCTGATATCGCACTGGAACGAAGAAAAGATATAGTCGTTTGTAATAATGTGAATAAATGGTTTGGCAATTTGCATGTATTAAAAGATGTTTCGTTACAGGTGAAGCAGGGAGAAGTCGTGGTTATATTAGGTCCTTCTGGATCAGGGAAATCTACATTCATTCGAACCGTTAACGGATTAGAAGAAATTCAAAAAGGGGAAATCACCGTTGATGGTATTCCTTTATCCAATGATATTTCTGATATCGAAGCCATCCGTAAAGAAACAGGAATGGTCTTTCAATCATTCAATTTATTCCCTCATATGACCATTCTGAAAAATATTACACTAGCCCCTATTTGGGTTCGTAAATGGCCCAAAGCCAAAGCAGAGAAAATCGCTTTAGAACTGTTAGAACGTGTCGGAATTCCAGAACAAGCTCATAAATATCCGGGGCAGCTTTCTGGAGGACAACAGCAGCGAGTAGCCATTGCTAGAGCTCTAGCCATGCAACCTAAAATCATGTTATTCGATGAACCAACTTCAGCATTAGATCCTGAAATGATTAAAGAAGTGTTAGATGTGATTAAAACGTTAGCTGGATCTGGCATAACCATGCTAGTTGTTACGCACGAAATGAACTTTGCACGTGAAGTAGCCGATCGAATTGTTCTCTTTGATTTTGGAGAAATCATAGAAATTGGAACGCCAAGTGAATTATTTGATAATCCACAACATGAACGAACAAAACTCTTCTTATCCCAAATTTTATGAAATGGGTTTAGATTATTATATGAGAATCATAACGAGGCATAAAAAAAGAGATCCTGTAGCTATACTAGCTGCTGGATCTCTTGATGATAAATCATATATGAAAAGCTCCTGGGCAATTGCGCTAAGTAAAATCTATTGTTAAACGGAAAGAGAACGTCGGCGAATTTCATTTTCTAACAGACATATAAAATCCGGACAAAGTTTCAAGTCTTTTGCTTTAACATAAGACTCCATCAACAATTGAGTTGATAGTTTACTCATACGTAATTCACCTCCGATTTCGTGAAGTTTCAGTTCTAATCCCTACCAACTAGGAATATATTGGTAGGTACTCTTGCTGTAATCTAAATCTATCAGATTGTTTCTTCGAGAACAACCGTTCGGTTATCCACAGCTTCCTGTGGACTAATTGTGATTAACTTGTGGATACAATGAGCGATTGTATGTGGACAGGTAGGTATAATGTTAATAAACTTATCCACAGAGGCGAAAAAATGAAAAATTTGTCGAAACATTTTTTCGGGAAATGGTTATATAGTCTTATCCTATTGCGAAAAAACTATGACAATATAATATAGCTTAGAAAGATCGTGCAAGAAATAACAAACACCTATGATAATAGCCCTTAACTAAAGGCGCTTTTATCATAGGTGTTTTTTTAGATTTTGGACTTATTAAATGGACTTTCCTAACTAGCGGACAATATCCTGATAAATGGTTAATTCACGTAATGTTTCTTCATTTATTTCTACACCTAATCCTGGATTGTCAGATAAACGAATATAGGGGACTTCAAATGCTAAATTGCCAATATCCTTTGAGAACTTTAATGGACCTGTTAGTTCAACCGTCGTTATATTCTTTTTTGAAAAAGCAACATGATATCCGGCTGCTGAGCCAATAGACGATTCGACCATTGAGCCAATTTGACAATCTAATCCAGCAAGTTCGGCTTGATGAGCCAGTTTTAGGGCAGGATATATGCCACCGCACTTCATCAATTTAATATTCACTTTGTCGGCAGCTCGTTTTTGGATGATTTCGATCATTTCACGAGTTCCTTTTAAGCCTTCGTCAATCATTAAAGGAATCAAAGATTTTGATTTTATTTCTACCATACCATCAATGTCATCTGCCATGACTGGCTGTTCGATCCAATCTAAATTGCAATTTTGCAATTGGTTTAATGCTACGAGGGTTGTGGCACTGTTTTTCCACCCTTGATTTACATCAACACGAATGGCAATATCTTCGCCCACTCGTGCTCGAACAGCTTGAATTCGCTTGACATCTTGCTTGGCATTCGTGCCAACTTTCATTTTAAAGGATTGGTAACCCTTAGCTACATGGGCAGCAGCTTCATTGGCCATTACTTCAGGGTCGGCAATACTCAGCACATGAGTGATAGGGAACTGCTCATGGTAACGACCACCTAGGAGTTGATAGACGGGTTGCTGAATTTTTTTTCCGATTATGTCAAAACATGCGATATCAATAGCTGCTTTTGCAGTAGGAGCCGTATAAATGGTCTTTTTCATTAGCTCATGGAGTCTTTCGATTTCCAATGGATTGTGTCCCAAAACGGCAGGAGCCAATGTGTTTTTTATAGTTTGATAGGTGCCTTCCCATGTTTCGCCTGTCACGTGTTCGTCTGCAACTGCTTCACCATAGCCAGTAATACCTTCATCAGTTTCAATTTTCACAATGATGGAAGGCATAAAGGTATATGTATGATAACTAATAACAAAAGGCTCGTGAAGAGGTAAATGAATGGCGTATAAGTGAATAGCTGTAATTTTCATATGATAAACATCCTTTCGATTTACAAATAGTCTGAAAGTTTGATATATTTGTCGTTAAATAGACGTTAATAAATAGTCGGGGGATACAGGAATGGTCATTAAAATAGCTGTAATTGGTTCAGCTGATTTTTTAAAACGGATACAGTCGCTTTCAACGCAAATTTCGGATATTCAAATAGATGAATATGTATATCAAGAACCCCAAGACGCTACTCAACTTGTCAAAACAATCAATCCGTGTGATATTATTTTTTTCTCAGGAGCATTACCTTACTATTTTTCTAGAGAGTGGAGAGAGCAGTTGACCATTCCTACACATTATTTAGCTCAAGATGAAATGTCCGTAACATCAACTTTACTTGCTGTTAGTTATCATAAAAAAGTTTTGTTAACACGGATATCAATTGATTTAATGGATGCTACGTTTGTAACGAATGTACTAGCAGATATAGATTGTGAAGATCAAGTAGTACATGTTATGGACTATCAAGACATGGTAGAAAGTCACTTTGACTTAAATCGAATTATTACCTATCATCAAACTCTTTGGAATCAAGGAATAATCGATTTAGCTATAACTAGCGTGCATGCAGTCTATGATCAATTACAACAACTTGGGGTACCAGTAATGCGTATGATTAATCCTAGTGATACGTTAATTAGAGGATTGCATGATTCTAAAACTAAAGCTCAATTAGTTCAACGTCAGTCCGCTAAAGTAGCAGTTGGCTATATCTATATAAATGGCACACATGAATTGAAAAAGGAAAAGATTGCTGCAATTGCGCATCATATTGATGCAACGGTTCAACAAATGAAACCAAATTTATACGCTCTCTATAGCACACAGGGAAATATTGAAAATTTAATAAATAATAATATGTTACGTGACTTTTTTAATAAAGACCAGAAACATGTGAAACTTGGTCTTGGTTATGGAGAAACGATTTTTGAGGCTGGTCAAAATGCTGAAATTGCTTTGCGCTTTGCAAAAAAAGAGGGAGAAGCGAGTTGTGCTTATATCCTTACTGAAGGCAAAGAATTAAACGGCCCTTATCCGCAAGAATATAAACAACAACGATTGGCAATTGACCAACCCGAGTTTCTGAAAATGGCAAAACAAACAACATTAAGTCCAGCGAATCTTTCGAAAATCATTCAATTTGGTAAAACTAAAAACGCACGCCATTTTACAGCTGTGGACCTAGCCAATTACTTACAAGTGACAAGACGTTCCACTGAGCGAATTCTTAAGAAATTAGCAGACCAAGGATTTGTTCTTGTTGTGGGTGAAGAAATGACCTATCAACAAGGAAGACCCAGGGCAATCTATAAACTAAATATATTAATTTATAATTAAGAAGGAAAGTTCTGTTTCATAAGAACTTTCCTTTTATCTTTAAGTATTTAAAGTCATGTCTTCTTCTTTTTTCAAAGTTAATATTTCGGCTTCAGTTAATTTTGTAATCGTAAATCCAGTAAAGGCATAAATAATTGAAAGTACAGGAACAACAAAGTTTAATACGGCATAGGGGGCGTAATCAAATGCATGAACTCCTAGTGTACCGAAGATAAACACACCACATGTATTCCAAGGTATAAAAACAGAAGTTAGTGTGCCACCATCTTCTAAAGCTCTAGACAGATTTTTAGAGTGGAGTCCTTGGTCACGATATGCTTTTGAATACATTCGAGCTGGTATAACAATTGAAATGTATTGTTCTGAACACGTTGCATTTGTCGCAAAACACGATACAACTGTTGATGCAACTAAACTTTTTGATGTTTTTGCTAGTTTTAATATTTGTTTTACGATGGCCTGTAGCATTCCGGTGTACTCAAGTATCCCACCGAATGTCATCGCTACAATGGTCATTGATACTGTATACATCATTGAATCCAAACCACCACGGTTAAATAGATTATCGACCATTTCATTGCCTGTATCAATAACAAATCCACTTTGTAGAGCTGCTACTGCATCAGCAGTTGCGCCACCTTGGATAAGAATTTGAGATAAGAAACCAAGCACGATGCCAACAACTAATGCTGGAATTGCGGGAACTTTTTTGGCAACTAGGATAATAACGAGTAAAGGAACAATCAATAAAAAAGGTGAGATTACAAAGCTATCCTTTAATACACTAATTGTTTGATCAATATTAGCAGAATCTATATCGCCTTTTCCAAAGTTTCTTCCCAATACAAAATAGACGACTAATGCGATGATAAGTCCAGGTATGGTCGTGAATAACATATGTTTAATATGTACAAATAAATCTGTATTTGTAAGTCCTGCTGCTAGGTTTGTAGTGTCTGAAAGCGGTGACATTTTATCTCCAAAATAAGAGCCTGAGATAATTGCTCCGGCAATCATTGGAGCAGGGATACCCATACTTAATCCAATACCCATTCCTGCGACCCCGATAGTACCCATAGTTGACCATGAACTACCAATTGCTAAAGATACAATTGCACAAATCAAAGTAATGGAAACTAGAAATAAGGAAGGAGTAATGATATTTAATCCATAATAAACCATAGTGGCAACAATTCCTCCACCAATCCATGCCCCAATAGTTAAACCAACTAAAATAATGATTATGACAGCTGGTAAAGCAAGTCGAATTCCTTTATACATGGCTTCTTCGATTTCTTTCCACTTATATCCACTACGCCATGCAACAAGTGCAGCTGTAATCGTACCAATAATCAGTGGAATATGTGGTCCTTGCTCGAGCACTACAATCGTAAAGGCCATTACTACAATCATTACGACGAGTGGAATAATTGCCCATTTAAAAGAAATTTCTTTTTTCAATTTGAACTCCCCCAAAACATTGATGTTATTGCTTAGCTCACTGACAAGGTATCATTCTTAAGTCCGATTTTTATTTAGACTATTTTTAATTGTCGCTTAATAGACGCTAATAGCGTAATAATAAACTTTCTAGTTCTTTGCGTCAATTTGTTTTTTTATGGAGAAAATTTAAATGATACATTGTATAGTCAGTATTTGTAAGCGATTACAAGAATGGTATATTCAGAGGACAAAAAAGAGGCTACCCCAAAGTCATATTGACTTTTTAGAGCAGTCCTCTTTTCAAGATATAAGATAGTATAAGTTTTTTCAACCTACACCTTTGGACTTAGAGGGCTATGTCTAGCTCCAAGCGCCAGCTCGCAAGTAGTAAGCATCATCAGTTACTATCGAGAGAAATAAAAAAACCAGGTGGAGAAAACCGAATCGTTTTCTCTACCTGCTTCTTTAGGGACGTATTAGACAGCCTCTTTTTTCTATTAATCTTGTTGCACGTCTAAATTCACCGGGCGAATGGTACCCCAAGGAGCAACATCGACTGTAACGACTAAATCACGTGCTTTTTCAAGGCTTGGTCCAGTGCCTTGTTCCACATAATATTGCTCAAGTTGTGGAGCCGTGATGCGGTTATCGTAATACGTTCCATGAATTGATCCAAAGAAGGGAGAAGAATCAACACGGTCGATTAAAGCATAGCCATCATTTCCTTCTTTTAATGTGAAATAGACATCCCCATTTTGCAAGGAGTCAGTAGGCTTTAGGTCAGGATACTGCAACATTACATATTCTCCATAAAACGGATCAAATGGATCGAAGGGTTCTGCTCGTAAGGTAAATTGTTCACCGAACCAAGAAGTAGCGTAAAAACTCATGATAATCAGCGCAACAAACAAACTTTGTAAAACAGGGAATAGGAACGATTTCATGACGCTACACCTGCTTTCTTACGGTTAACATACCAAGCGATTCCTGATAGGACGAAAAGTAGAATCGCACCAAGTAGGAAGAAGAGAGACATGTCGAGTCTTTCCCATGCATAGACGAAATAAAGAACAAATTGAACTGCGATGAAATAGATAAAACCGAAAGTGAGTGGTTTTTCTTGTCGGTTAGATAGGACTAAATATGCTAGGGCTACGACTTCAGCTAATATTGCGAGCCCAATCGCTGTATCATCGAAGAACAACAAACCAACCGCACCTAGAACAGCAATCCAACTAATTGACCGGAAACGTAGATAAGTTAGTACTAAAATAGCTACAGCAACAACCAATAATACGATAGACTCTGTCAGATGAAGTTCAACAAATGAATCTTGCATTTCTCCTCGAACTGCCAAGTAAACGACTAATTGAATGCCTCCAATTACTAAATACAAAGGACCTAATAAACGTTCTTTTTGTGGTACAACTAGAAGTAGAAGAACGAGCGTAAACAGTGTCCAAATTGGCCATAAAATACTTTCGTAATCTACGAGTGTCCATAGCATTAATCCTGATCCAAAAAGCAACAACCAACTGAATATCATGGAGTTATTGGAATGACTAAAATAGAACCAAACAAGAGTAACGGCAATGTAACAGCCCCATTCTAACCAACCCATAGATGGGATAGAAGTCATTAAAACGAATACGCCAGCTATAAAAGCAATCACCGCGTATGGGAACTGACGCCAGTAAAAATAGTGAGCGAGAGCAGCAATGAATATGGCCCATGGTAGTAATGAATTTGATACAGAAAAATGGAAGGACTGAACGGTTACCAGAATACTGGCTCCAAACATGGCGAGTCCTAGGAGACGGAAAATAATCGGACGGCCTACGTTTTTACGTTCTGAAAAATAGCCGAAACCATAGAACATCCACATAAATAATACGAATAATCCTATCTTGAGCAAAGCTGGCATTACCTGCCAATTTGCTGCAATGAAACTAAAAACTGCCAGTGAAAAGAAAATGAGTCCAATAATTAATAGCAATGGAAGTTTAGTGGGTTTAGGTTGTTGTTTTTCAAAAGTTAAGATCTGTTCAACCGCTGATTGATCGATAAAACCTTCATTCTTCCAAACTACCAATTTACGTTCGAGTTCCACGTCTACACCCCCTTCATATTACTTATATTATATTCCTTTATTTCCTGAATAGACAGATAGTAGTCTTATATTTCAATTGGGAAATTAGGTAATTTATCCTATAATATATAAGGGGAATTAAACGCTAAATTTCTTTAATTCTGCATGGAGAAGAACACCCGAAAATGTTTAGTTCTTCTTGCGAATGATGGATTGATCGACTTGTATCATGGATGAGAAACCTGTTAACGCTAATGAAACGTCAATATCATGTATGAAGTCTTTTAACACATGTCGGACTCCTTGTTCACCACCGACTGCTAATCCGTAAACAAAAGGTCTGCCTAATAACACTGCGTTTGCACCTAACGCTTTCGCTTTAATGACATCAGAACCTCTTCTAATCCCACTATCTAGTAAGATAGGAACTTTTCCTTGAATCACCTCTGCAATAGAGGGTAAGGCTTCGAGTGAAGAAATACAGCCATCTAACTGTCTACCCCCATGATTAGAAACAATTACGCCATCTACTCCATAATGTAAAGCTTTACGGGCATCTTCTTCATGGAGAACTCCTTTTAATAAAACAGGAAGGTTGGTATGATTTTTAATTGTTCGCAGATCATCCCACGTTAATGAGGGATTAAATATCACGTCTACTATTTTTCCAATTACATCTGGATCATCACTAGAAGGATTACTTCCTAATCGACTTAGGAAAACTGGGTCATGTAAATAATTTGCTGATCCTTTTCCTAGTTTCAGAGGAGAATATCCATTAGTTAAGTCCCGTTCTCGATTTCCTAAAAGGGCAGTATCCACCGTAATAACAATTGCCGAATAACCAGCTTCCTCTGCTCGCTTGACCATACTTAATGCTAGTTCTACATCCTTAGACCAATACAGCTGAAACCAACGCGGAGTATTGCCAAGATTTGCTGCAACTTCTTCTAAAGAATAAGACGATAATGTACTAGCTATAAATGGTACATCATGATGTGCGGCTGCTCTTGCTGAAGCAAGTTCCCCATCTGGATGAAATATGCTTTGTACACCTACAGGAGCAATGGCAAAAGAAGAAGGGAAGGTTGTTCCTAATATTTGTGTTGACGCATCCCGTTTGCTAACGTCATTCAGAACACGGGGAACAATGTGCCAGTCTTCAAAGGCACTGACATTTGCTCTTAACGTGCTCTCTGCACCAGAACCACTGTTTACATATGTAAAAGGTCCTTTTTCAATCGATTCAGAAGCCATTTGTTCTAATAGTTGAATGGAATGTGGATAGTCGATTTTTAAAATAGAATTTGTCATTGGATTATTCCTTTCGAAAAGCTTTTACTTAGTATAGGTGACTACATACGTTCTATCAACGACATTTACCGAATTTTCATTTAAATGAGAATAGAAAGAAAAACTCCGATTGTTCCCGGAGTTTTTCTCTTGAATATAACTTAGAGTAACTATGTCTAGCTTCAAGCGCCAGCGATTCATTAATATTGTTGATTTCCGTTTCAAGCGGACGCTTTCCGCGGGGCGGGCGGTGAGCCTCCTCGGTCGCTTCGCGATCTGCGGGGTCTCACCTGTCCCGCTGATCCCGCTGGAAAGATATTGGACGAACTGTAATTCGTCCAATATCTTTGCGACGAGTAACCGCAGGAGCAGATGTTTTCACACCGCCTTCCACTACAATCCATGAAGTGAGTAGTAAGCAACAAGAAAATCAATCAATTGCTTATTGATTAGTCACGAATAAATGATTCTAAGTTAAACCAACCTATAATCGTAGTTGCCATCTATATTAGTTGATTGAAGCGCAGGTGGCGACTTCTGCGGAAATAGCAGATGTTTTCTGCCCGCGAAAAGCGTCCACCGTAGCGGAAATCAACAGGTTACTATGGTTACTCTTCCTAAAAGGACCGGGCGCACTTTGCCCGGTTTTTCTTATTAACTAGATTTTTTCCCAAGATAAGCTTCAACAATTCGTGGGTCTTCTAGAAGGTCTTTTGCCTCGCCATTTATTATGATCTTTCCTGTTTCCATTACGTAGCCATAATCGGCCACTTTTAAAGCTTGTTTTGCATTTTGTTCAACCAGAAGGACGGTTGTTCCTGAAGATTTAATTTCTCTAATCATTCTAAAAACATCAGCGACGATTAAAGGTGCCAGTCCCATTGAAGGCTCATCTAGCAATAATAGTTTTGGTTTTGAAAGTAAGGCCCTAGCAATGGCTAACATCTGTTGTTGCCCCCCTGAAAGGGTTCCACCTAGCTGTTCACTACGTTCTTTTAAAATCGGGAACTGTTCCATTACTTGTTCAATGTCTTTTTTAATATCATGATCATTCCGATGGTAGGCACCCATTTCTAGGTTTTCTAAAACGGTCATCGTTGATAAAATTGCTCGACCTTCAGGGACAAGGGCAATTCCTTTTCTTAGTAGTTGATCAGGTCTCATCCCTGTGATATTTTCTCCTAAAAACTCAACAGTGCCTGTTTTAGGTTTTAATAAACCAGCAATCGTTTTCATTGTCGTTGTTTTGCCAGCTCCGTTTGCACCAAGAAGCGTGACAACTTTTCCTTGTTCTACTTCAAGGCTCACGCCTTTTAGCGCTTGTATCTTTCCGTAAAAAGTTTCAATGCCCGTTACTTTAAGCAATTTGATCGTCCTCCTCTGAACCGAGGTATGCTTCAATAACATCTGGGTTGTTCTGAATTTCTTCAGGCGTTCCTTCGGCAAGTTTTTTCCCGAAATTTAATACTGTAATTCGGTCGCAAAGTTTCATTACAAAGGGCATATCATGCTCGATTAATAACACGGTTACACCTCGTTGCTGCACTTTTTTTATTAATTCAAACAAGTTGTCAGTTTCGGTTTCATTCATTCCAGCGGCAGGTTCATCTAGTAAGAGAAGGCTTGGGTTACTAGCTAAAGCTCTTGCAATTTCAAGTCTTCTTTGTTGCCCGTAAGCTAAATTTTCTGCAATAACATCTTCATAGCTAGATAAACCGACTAATTCCAATAGCTCCGTTGCTACTTTTCGTGTGTTTTCTTCTTCAGTTCGTTGAGATTTGGTGCGAAAAACACTGCTTAAAACGCCTGAGGTACTACGGCAATGACCTCCAACTAAGACATTTTCTAAAACCGTCATTTGAGAGAAGAGTCGAATATTTTGGAAGGTACGACAAATCCCTTTATCGGTAATTTTATGTGGTTTTATTCCTGATATCGTTTCACCAAGAAAATTAATTTCCCCAGAAGTCGGAAGAAACATGTTCGTAATCACATTAAACATCGTTGTTTTTCCGGCTCCATTTGGACCAATAAGACCAAATATTTCACCTTTATTAATTTTAAAAGATACATCGGTTAAAGCGGAGATTCCACCAAAGTTTTTAGTTATGTTTTTTAGTTCCAGTACCATGGTCGGTCCCCCTTCTAAACTTGATCATTTTTTTAAGCCATTTCAAGAACGATACATCGATAATACCTTGAGGGCGGAATGCCATCATTAAAATAAGAATAACACCATAAATCATATAGCGATATTCACTAATCACGCGTAATGCTTCTGGCAAAATCGTCATAAATGCGGCTCCGAATATGGCACCCCAAATTACTTCACTACCACCAAACACGGAGAAGATTAGAATTTCTATTGCGCGGTGATAAGCGAAATCGGCTGGACTGATATACGCCATAACATGTGCATATAAAGCCCCTGCAAAGCCTGCTAAAAGCGCTCCTTGAGTAAATGACAAAACTTTATAATAGGTAATGTTAATCCCCATGGATTCTGCAGCTTTCTCATCCATTTTAATCGCTGCGAACGCACGTCCAACACGTGATTTATTTTGTCTAATAAAGAACCATACAAGAAAAATATTAATTACAACTAGAAGGGTAAGGACCATTAGATAGACGACTTGATTATTCCTTAAGCCAAGCATCTCTGGCTCAAATCCCATAGCTGTTACAGTCTTAAAAAGTTCTCTACCGAGATGTGGCACGCCTGATAGCCCTACAGCTCCTTGCGTAACAGATTCCCAGTTAACAAATATTACGCGAATGACTTCACCGAAACCTAGAGTGGCAATGGCTAAGTAAACTCCAGATAATCTGAGAGCAGGAATACCAATTAATATTCCAAATATACCTGCAACTAATGCACCTAGAATCACACCAATGATAATCGGTACTTCAAAATGAATGGTTAACAAGGCGGAGGTGTAAGCCCCGATGCCCATAAAACCTGCATTTCCCAATGATAACTGACCAGAAGAAAGAGTTATGTAAATGCTTATTCCTAAAATGATGTTAATCATGATAAAGGAAGCAATTTGTAAATGATATGGATTTAGTAATTCTGCTAACATGACATCACCTTCCTGCCTCAGAGGTATTTTTACCGAAGAGCCCCTGTGGTCTTACTAGAAGAATAACGATGATTGTAATAAAGGCTACAGCGTCACGGTATCCGGAATCTCCGTAAGCAACAATCATAGTTTCAGCTAACCCAAGAAGTAATCCTCCTGCCATCGCACCTTTGACATTCCCCATACCACCTAAAATGATAATGGCTAATCCCTTAAGTCCCATGGATAATCCCATTTGCGGGTTAACAGAGTTAAATGCCATTCCTACTAAAATACCCGCTATTCCACCGAGTGCAGAAGCAATAATAACCGTTGTCGTTATGGTTCTTTTCGTATTGACACCAAGGAGACTGGCCGTTTCTAAATTTTCAGCAGTTGCGCGAAGGGCCTTACCTGCTTTTGTTTTTGAAAGCCAGTAAGAAAGAATCAACATCAGCGCAATCGAAATGACGAATATTAAAATTTGTACAATGTATATGGTAATTGACCCAATCTGTATTTGGATTTCTGCAAAGGAATTTTGGAAAGGATGGTTCCCTGCACCAAATATATGATGGGACAGATTTTCTAGTAAAATAGATACGCCAATGGTGCTTATTAATGGCGCGAGATGGGAAACGCCTTGCTTTCCACGAAGAGGGCGTAGCGCAATTCGTTCAAGCATGTATCCCAAAATAGCTGTTACGGCAATTGCTGCGATAAACGCAACCCACAATGGCAAACCCAAAACACTGGTAACCAATACACCGATAAAAGCACCAATCATGAAGATTTCACCGTGCGCCATATTAATGATACCAAGTACCCCGAAAACAAGAGTGAATCCAAGGGCAACAATTGCATAAATGCTTCCTAGTGTTATTCCATTAATTAGTTGCTCTAATAACAAGATATATCACCCTTTACCTTTTAAATTTTTAAACTTTGCGTGGTGATAAGAGTCTTAGTGAAAGAGGGAACTCGAAGAAGTTTAAATAAAAGTGAAATGTATAGGTTAAATGGCAAAAGCATTGTGCTTTTGCCATTTAATCTAACTAGACTTCTCGACACCAAAGTAAGACTCAGAACCTACTAGTTTTACTCGAATAATTGGAACTTGCCTTCTTTAATTACAAGTACCGTTGGCTCCATCACTACATCTCCGTCTTTATCAAAGGAGAATTTACCAAGTACTCCATCTAAATCTTTAATTTCTGCAAGTGCATCACGAAGAGCATCGCGATCAGCTTCACCAGCATTTTTTAAGCCTTCTGCCATGATATAAAGTGCATCATAAGCTTGTGCTGCGAATTGGTCTGGTTTAGCACCGTATTCTTCTTCGTATTTCTTAACAAATTCTTGTACTTTAGGTTCGTCTTTGTCACCAAACCAAGGTGTTGCAACAATTAGACCTTCTGCAGCGTCACCAGCAATTTCAATAACTTGAGGCGAGTTAAAGCCATTACCGCCTACGAATGGTACGTCAATTCCCATTTTTCTAGCTTGGTCCATGATAACCGCACCTTCATTGTAAAGAGCTGAAGCTAAAATTAAGTCTGGATTAAGATCCTTAATTTTTGTCAGTTGTGCATTATAGTCCGACTGACCTTTTTGGAAAGTTTCAATTGTTAAAATATCAAGTCCCATGTTTTCAGCTTCTTCTTTCATTGTGTCGAAGCCAGACTTTGTGAATAAATCGTCATTTCCATAAAGGATAGCAACTGTCTTAGCATCTTCTGCGGCAACTGCTTTTTCCAAAGCAGCGGGGATTGCTAATGATTCAGGTAAAGAATTTCGGAATACATATTCTCCGATTTGAGGAATTCCAGCTGCTGTCGTAGAAGTTCCCATAATTGGAATACCGTTTAAGTCAGCTTCCGGAGCAACAACATTCATTTCTGTACTTAATGTTGGTCCTAATAAAGCAACAATATCATCGTCACTCATTAACTTCTGAGCAACTGTTAATGCTTGCTCTTGCTTACCAGCTGAATCTTCAATAACTAGTTCAATTTTAACGTCACCTTTTTCATTAATTTCATCTAAAGCTAAGTTAAAACCATTCGTGATTGCTTCACCATATGCTGCACCAGGTCCAGATAAATACGAAATGACCCCAATTTTTGCTGTTACAGTTCCATCAGCATTTTTTGAATCTCCATCACCCGTAGTATCTGCTCCACTACATGCAGCTAATAAAATTAGCATGAAAACAGAGATTAATAGATATGACTTTTTAGCAATCTTTCTCATTCTTCTACCCCCAAATATTATTAGAATTTTGTAACTAATCTCTATTAAAGGATATTACTTCGTCAAAGTAAAGGTATTTTGCAGAATTATTAGAATTTTAATTATATTAAAAAAGTAATTGGTAAAAAAAGTTAAAGTCGAATTTTGAGTAAATTATAGTATAAAAAAGGGGATAACGAAAAAGCATCGAAATGTATGTATATCAAAAAGTTGTAATAACAGAGGATTATACCGGGTCGAGGTGTCAAGACACTTTATATAGAAGGAATATTAATTAGTAGTAGAAAAAACGTCCATAGACTATGAAAATACAAAAGGTAAGAAAGGAATGGGTATGTTGAAAATTATTGATTTGCACTGTGACGCTTTATTGAGACTCTATCAAACCCAAGGGAAGATCAAATTTAAAGATGCAAAAGAACTGGAAACGAATAAGGAACGATTGATAAAAGGAAAGGTTAAAGTCCAAGCATTTGCGCTTTTTGTTTTCCCAGATGTGAGAGCTGAGCAAAAATTTCAAGTAGCCCTTGATCAAATACATTATTTCTACACGGATGTTCTCGGAAATAATCCAGAGATGAAATTAATAAAAGAGTGGTCAGATATTGAAAACTTACAAGATGAGGAAATTGGTGCACTACTAACTCTTGAAGGAGTCGATGCTATCGGCAATGATTTGAAAAAGCTCTCGATTTTATATCAATTAGGTGTACGTTCAGTGGGGTTAACATGGAATAATGCGAATTTAGCAGCAGATGGAGCAAAGGAAAAGCGTGGTGCTGGTTTAACTGAGTTTGGAGAAGGAATCGTAGCATTTAACAATAAACACAAGTTGTTAACAGACGTTTCCCATTTAAGTGAGAAAGCGTTTTGGGATGTAATGAACATAGCAACATATCCGATTGCTAGTCATTCAAACTCTAAGGCGATCATGAATCACGTCAGAAACTTAACTGACGACCAAGCGAAAGCGATGTTTGAAAAAGATGCAATGGTACATATGGTTTACTGTCCTCAGTTTGTGAAGGATAAGGACAATGTCACAATGAGTAATTTAATTGAACATATTGATCATTTCTGTGCCTTAGGTGGGGAAAAAAACATCGGACTCGGTTCTGATTTTGACGGAATCACAACAAAGATTATTGATTTGGAAGATGCATCGATGCAGCAAAACTTATTAAACGAACTATTAAAAAACAATTACTCGGAAGATCTCGTGAAAGGTTTTGCAAATGAAAACTTTATGCGTCATCTTCCGAAGTAATAAATGGCACTTGAAGCGAGTAAACTAACTGTGCACAACAGGAGGCCAATCTCGAAGAAACTTTTCCTGGATGGAAAACTTTTTCGATACATAACTGAGTGATCTGAGCGTTTTTCACTTTCTCTTATAAGTTGTTCTTTTTTATTAATTCGCCCATAAAAATGTTTGAAACTTTTGATAAATGCGGTGAAGAATTCAGCTTCAATGAGAACCATGATTGCGTAAATGATTAATAGTAAAAGCCCGACTAAAAAAAGAGAATCCATCCATTTACTAAAACTCCAGCTTTGATGTAGCAAAAAAGGGAGGGACAAAGAGACTACTAAAGAAGTGGTAATTAGTATATTTCTAAATTTCATAGGTAAACTTTCCTTTCTTGATATTCTTATACATTACCATAGGGTAAAAATTTTCAGAAAATTTGAATTTTAAATTGCTTTATATGAAAATAACTATTATGATTGTTAAAAATTGAGAGAAATATAGGGGGCAGGAATATGAGGAGAAAGATAAAAAATTCAGCATTAACACTGGGTATGGCAACAGCACTTTTATTATCTGGATGTAACTTTAGTAATTCAACTGAAAAAGTAGACGAAGATAATAAAGTAAATCAAACGCTAAATGTCACGGAGCCAGCCGATATACCTACACTAGATTCTACAAAAGCACATGACGGTATTGCGTTTACAGTTCTAAATAATATTAATGAAGGATTATATCGTCAAGATGAAAATAACTTACCAATAAAAGCATTAGCAACTGAACATGAAGAAAGTGAAGACAAAGTTGTACACACATTCACATTACGAGATGCTAAATGGAGTAACGGTGAGCCAGTTACTGCACAAGATTTCGAATATGCATGGAAACGTGTAATGAAAGATAACAGCCCTTACGCTTTCATGTTCGTAACTGCTGGCATTAAAAATGCTGAAGCCATTTTAAATGCAGAAAAAGATGCTGATGAACTTGGCATAAAAGCAATTGATGAAAAAACGTTGGAAGTAACATTAGAAGCAGCAAATCCATTATTCCAAACGTTGTTAACATTCCCTACATTCTTGCCACAAAATCAAAAATTCGTTGAAGAAAAAGGCGATCAATATGCACTTGAAGCTGACGGTGTTTTATTCAACGGACCTTTCAAACTTGTTGAATGGACACATGAGCAAGGATGGAAATATGAAAAGAACGAAGATTATTGGGATGCAAAAGAAGTTCAGTTGGATAACATCAACGTCTATGTTGTAAAAGACCCTTCAACTGGGACTAACTTATATGAAACTGAGAAAGTAGATCGCGTAGAATTAAGTTCTGCCTTAGTGGATCAATATAAAGATGATGCCAACTTCCAAACTATGCAAGAATCAGGACTTGTGTTCCTACGTTTCAATCATAACCATCCGGTATTAGGGAACAAAGATATTCGTAGAGCAATTAATATGGCAATTGATAAAAAAGGCCTTACGGATGTTATTTTAAAAGACGGTTCTTCTCCTTTAAATGGAGTTGTTCCTGCAGGTTTCTATAACTCTCCAGATAATAAAGATTACCGTGAACTAAATGGTGACTTCAATACAGGTACAGTTGAAGAAGCTCAAGAAGCTTGGACAAAAGGCTTAAAAGAAACGGGTCAAAAAGATGTAACGGTATCTATTAACATTGCCGATTCAGATGATCAAAAGAAAGTAGCTGAATACATTCAAGCACAACTTGAAGACAATCTTCCAGGAATGAAATTGGAAATCAAAGCAGTTCCTTTCGCACAACGTCTAGAAATTGAAAAAGCCATCGAATATGATTTATCACTATCTTCATGGGGACCAGATTACAGTGACCCGATGACTTATCTTGATATGTGGTTAAAAGATGGATCAGCTAACCGTATGGATTACTACAATCCAGAGTTAGATAAATTAGTAGCACAAGCAAGAATAGAATCTGATCTTGCTAAGCGTTATGAAATGTTATTATCTCTTGAAAAAATGTTATTAGAAGAAGATGCAGCAATTGCACCACTTTATCAAGAGGGTGAGTCCATCCTGATTAGAGAAAAAATCAAAGGAGTTCTCGTGCATCCAACGGGCGCAGAGTTTAGTTACAAGTGGGCTTCAATCGAAGAATAAAGTAGTGGTTATACAGCTAAAAGTACGAGGGTGTAGCCGAGTTTCGGCACACCCTCGTTTTGAATTTTACGTATCTTAAAGAATAGGGGTGTTCGTATGAAGCGATACCTAATAAAGCGAATCGGATATATGTTAGTTACTCTTTTTGTCATCGTCTCCATCACTTTTTTCCTTATGCAATTTCTACCAGGTACCCCCTTTACAAATCCAGAAAAATTAACAGAACAACAAATGACGGTTCTCAATGCAAAATACGGACTCGATCAACCTGTTGGAATTCAATACATACGTTACCTTGGGAATTTAGTACAAGGGGACTTGGGGTACTCCTTCCAACATGAAGGCAGAACTGTTTCAAGTATGATAAGCGATCGCATTGGCCCGTCTGCGTTTATTGGACTCCAGGCATTAGTATTTGGTGCAATCATTGGATTAATTCTTGGAATTATATCAGCCCTACGACACAATTCGATTTTTGACTATGGTTCTGTTGCGATAGCCGTTATCGGTATGTCAATTCCTTCTTTCGTATTTGCGGCATTGCTTCAATATTATGTTGGGGTGAAACTAGAGTGGTTGCCCGTAGCTCTGTGGGAAGGGTATTCTAGCACGATTTTACCTTCTTTTGCCTTATCCGTAACTGTGACAGCCACTGTTGCTAGATTTATTCGCAGTGAGATGCTTGAAGTACTCGGGCAAGATTATGTCATAACGGCGAGAGCAAAAGGAATGACTGAAAACCAAGTCATTGTAAAACACGTCATTCGAAATGCGCTTATTCCAGTAGTAACTATGTTAGGACCTCTGGCAGTATCGATTATGACAGGGACGTTAGTTATTGAAAAAATCTTTTCTGTTCCAGGTCTTGGAGAACAGTTTACGCTTTCCATACTAGTTCTCGACTATAGCGTCATTATGGGTATTACGATTTTCTACAGTGCATTATTTATATTTGTGGTCTTCTTAGTCGATATTATTTACGGATTCTTAGATCCCCGTATTACCTATAACGAGGGGGAATCAGCATGAAAAACTTAAACAATAAAGATATAGTATCAAAAGATATTCAAACACAGAATGCCTATATCCCCGAAGAAATTACAGCAGATATGTTTGTAAAGGCGCCACTTGATCCAAAAAAGAGTGAGGAAATTGGAACTCCATCCGTATCTTTCTGGAAAGAAGCATTTCAACGGCTTGCCAAAAATAAAGGGTCGATGATTTCATTAGTGTTGCTAGTATTATTAATCATTTTGGCCATTGTAGGTCCGAGTTTGAACGAGTTTACATATCGAGGTCAAAATATTGAACACTCCAATATGCCCCCTAAAATGCAAGGGTTAGAATGGTTAGGTTTTGACGGCAAAGACGCTAGAGGAATTGATCAGTATGCAGAGAAGGCAGTTAAAACAAACTATTGGTTTGGAACAGATGAGTTTGGTCGAGATTTATGGACGCGAGTTTGGAAAGGTACACAAATTTCTCTTTTCATCGCATTAGTAGCTGCAGTGCTCGATTTAATTATTGGGGTCATTTACGGCGGGATTTCCTCGTTTTATGGTGGACGAGTCGATAATATTATGCAACGAATTATTGAAATACTTGTGGGGATCCCGAATTTAATTGTCATTATCCTCTTTATCCTAATATTAGAACCCGGCGTTAAGTCAATTATTTTAGCGATGATTATTACGGGATGGGTTGGGATGGCCCGGGTTGTTCGAGGACAAGTTCTACAATTGAAAGGTCTAGAGTTTGTGTTGGCTTCAAGGACGCTTGGAGCATCAAATCCACGACTAATTTGGAAGCATATATTGCCAAATGTAATGGGTCCAATCATCGTTACCGTTATGTTTACAATTCCGACAGCAATCTTCTTTGAAGCCTTTTTAAGCTTTATAGGACTAGGTTTACAAGCACCTCTTGCTTCACTTGGGGTGTTAATCGAAGATGGCTATAAGTCGATGCGTTATTTTTCATACAAGTTGATTTACCCAGCAATCATTATTAGTACAATTATGATTTGCTTTAATTTACTGGGAGACGGTTTACGAGATGCACTTGATCCAAAAATGAGAAAATAGGGGAGGGTCCAAGATGAAGAGAAATATACTGAAGGTTGATAACTTATATGTGTCATTCAAGACCCAAACCGGAAAAATTACTGCTGTACGAGGCGTTAATTTTGAGTTGAGTAAAGGTGAAACATTGGCAATTGTAGGTGAATCAGGATCGGGGAAATCCGTTACTGCAAAATCGATTATGCGGTTATTGCCAAAAAATAATACCGAAATTACAAAAGGCGATATTCTGTATGAAGATAGAAGTTTATTAAACATTTCACTTAAAGACATGACGGAAATACGCGGATCTGAGATTTCGATGGTCTTCCAAGATCCGATGACTTCGTTGAACCCAACGATGAAAGTCGGTAAGCAAATCATGGAAGGGTTGCAAAAGCATCAAAACTTATCCAAAGCGCAAGCACGTGCACGGGCTCTGGAAATGTTGAAACTTGTTGGAATCCCAAGTGCTGAAGCTAGATTAGAAGATTACCCACACCATTTTTCAGGAGGCATGCGACAACGTGTGGTCATTGCCATGGCACTTGCGTGTAATCCAAAGGTTTTAATCGCAGATGAACCAACAACAGCACTTGATGTAACCATTCAAGCCCAAATTTTAGATTTAATGAAAAACTTGCAAAAGAAAATGGATACGGCCATTATATTAATCACCCACGATTTAGGGGTAGTTGCAAATATGGCAGATCGTGTAGCGGTTATGTATGCAGGAAAGATTGTGGAACAAGGAACGCTTGATGAAATTTTCTATAATCCACAACATCCATATACGCTAGGGCTATTACAGTCGATGCCTAAGTTAAATGAAGATCGTTCCATTCCTTTACTACCTATACCAGGTTCGCCTCCTGAGTTATCAACACTTGGTGAAGGGTGTGCATTTGCTGCAAGATGCCCACACACGATGAAAGTATGCCATCACTTCACACCTCAAGATACGGTGATCGAGACGCAGCATACTGTGGCATGTTGGTTACAAGATACTAGAACGCCAAAGCAATATCTACCGGAAACCGTAGAAGCGGCAAGGTGAGTGTGAGTTTTAGTAAGCCAAACTTGATCATTAAAAAAAGGCTTTGTTAAACTATTGTTGTTTATAATACATTTGGCTAACCGCACGTTGTGCATGAGCTAACAAGGTAATATAACTTAAGACAGAAAAACACCTTCAGGTATTCAACACGTGAAACAATGTGTTGATGTTGAAGGTGTTTTTGTTTTCATATTCATTTTCTATGTCCAAAATTTATCCACTGAACTCCATCACGGTCTTCTATTTGAAATCCACGCCAGCCTTCAGCAAGTTTTTCTTGTTGAGCTTCGATATCATCCATTTGAATGAACGTAACTTGGTTCCAAATTGGAGAATTGACTTCTTGCAAATCTTTCACAAAAATATAACGTAAAAGGCCACCATACTTTTCTTTCAGAGCTAAAATTTCCATCCCTTGTGAAAACTTATCCTTTAAACTTGGAATATTAAAGGTTGCAACAGTACAACACACGTAACGATAGTCATGATGTTGCTGCGATAACTCTTGCATAATAAGAATCGCTAGCGTTTTTTGCAATTGATTCCCACGGTAATCAGGTAACACATTGGATATTTCTTGATAAATCACCTGTTGTAATTCTTCTTCTTTCAAACCAATATCTAGTCCTAAATGTTCCTCATCAATCTGGGGAATGAGCAAAGCTCGAAATCCAATTAGTGTTTCATCGACGAATGCACCGATCATTAAACCGTTGCCATTTAAAATAAATTGGAATTCTTGTTTTGAGAGAGGCTGTAATATCTCTTTATTTTTTAATGAAAGAATAATTTGTTCTTGTACGAATAAAATATCTGACAAATGATCTAGCGTTAATGTCTGGACATTATATGAATGTTCAACTTTATTGTTTTTCTTAATGGTTCCTTCAAATATGTGTTTCACATATTCTCCTCCTCTACCGCACTACATTCTGAATTATGGGTAACTCAGGTAGTTTTACTTCAGTATTTCTAATTCATTTAGTTATTGGGGAATCTTACATCATAAGTCATTTGTCGATAAACATAGAGCTAGATATATGTTCAAACATGATTAGTCGAATGCAAATTGATTATGTATGTTAGCTATATTATATACTGCAAATAGATATCTAGGATATATCTATATAGCTATACTTTTCACTTTATCAAGTAAAGATGCATGTTTTATGCCTCAATTATGGGTAATTATACAAAGAATTCTAAACTTGGAGAAAGAATTGTGAAAGTAAAAAGGTCCAGCAGCTATTATCGCATCTGGACCTTAGTCAATTTCTTTAGGTATTTAATTGGGACCCTTACGTTCTTGTTGTTCCCATCGTTTGAGTGAAGGATAAGGATCATAAGCCCATTCAGTCCGTCCGTTATACTTATACATGCCATAGTGAAGATGGGGAGGAAAACGGCCACTTGTCCATTTCTTACCGTATCCGGTACTACCCACATATCCAATAATGGTTCCTGGCTTAATAATATCGCCTTCTTTAATTTCTTTACTAAAACTAGATAAGTGAGCAAAGTAATGATACGTATTTAGAACATCACGAATCCCTACTCGCCACCCTCCATATTCATTCCAACCCTTAGTTTCGATTAATCCGTATGTGGTTGCTCTTACAGGGACACCATAAGAGGCAAATAAATCAGTACCTTCATGTATTCTGCGACCACCCCATCCTCTTCTGTCGCCCCAAGTACTTCGGTAGCTATAATCTTGAGTAACTGGAAGTGGAAAGGCGTTTTGATCTAGTTTTAATGTCTCAAAATGTTCGTAAATTTTTGCAATGGTCATGATTTGGTTTACAGATTGTTCGTGCTTATAATATGTTTTTAAAGCAAGTTTGAGCTCTTTTTCACTATGTGAGTATTTACTTAAGAAGTGGGCCATTGTAAGCATCACATCATCATCGTTTTTTTGATCAGCGAATCCGTCATTATTTCCATCCATACCGTTTCCATCAAAAAAGGCGATGGATGCAGAGAGAGTATCATTTTTTATCGGATTATGAACACCAACCCAATAATCATCTGTGAACTGAATTGCGACAGTTCCTTCTCTTTTAGGAATATCATTGCGGACTTGTTGGATGTTCCTTTCAAATTGGTCTACTGCTGCTAAGTAATACCAAGGTAATGTTAAGCTGGAATACTTTGTATAGGTTTCCATCCGTTCTTCCAAGATTTGTTCTCTTGTTTGTAGGTCGGCAGCTGAAACAAGGGAGGAACTAAGAAAGAAAAATGAGCTCATCATAAAAGTTAATTGAAAACATCGACTCAAACCAAATACCTCCTTTTTTTCAATACGTTTTATAGTTTTCCCAATCATCATGTATTCATGAGTAGAAAATGATGTAAACATATTCACCAGAAAAATAAGTAACAAAAAAGCGGACATTTAAAAATGACCGCTTTTTAGAATGATTCTATAGGTTATTTATCGTCACTTCTCACAAGATAAAATAAATGCTTTGAAAATGGCTATTGAAGCTTCGTCGTTTTTGGATAACAAATTTTCTGGATGCCACTGCAAGCCGATTACAAATGTGTGGATATTACTTTCAAAAGCTTCTATGATACCATCACTGGCAATTGCAGATGCTTTAAAGTCATTTGGGATTTTTCGAATTGCTTGATGATGAAAACTATTCACCTTAAATTTTTCTACTTGGACAATATCACTTAGCATGGAACCTTTTAAAACCTGCACAAAATGAGATGCATGGTTCCGTGGGGCAAGTTGAGTATGTTGTAACAGTTTATTTTGCGATTGGGAGTAAATATCTTGGTACATATCGCCACCAATAGCAATATTTAAAATTTGCAAACCTCTGCATATACCTAAAATCGGTTTATTCAGCTTCATCATTTTTTGGATGATGGCTATTTCAAAATCATCTCTTTCAGGCGTAATAGTTCCAAGGTTTTGAAGAGGTTCTTCATTAAATAAGGTGGGGTCAATGTCTCCACCTCCAGTTAAAAGCAAGCCATCAAGTAAATGGACAATGGAGTCAATCGCATCCCCTTGTATATTTGGTATGACAATAGGGACACCACCAAATTGGGTAATGGCTTGAATATAGTCTATAGGGACTGAAAGAATATGTTCATTTAAACTTGAAGAAATACCGATAATAGGTTTCAAATGGCTAATTCCTTTCGCTTTAGCTTTTGATATAAAGGATGGAATTACGCTATTTCGCGTTCCATCGCAACTTGCAATATTTCAAACCACTGATCTCTCGATAAAGATAAATCTAGTGCTCTGATTGCGGACTCAATACGATTCATTTTACCCGAACCAACAATTGGCATGATATTTGCAGGATGGCTAAGTAACCATGCATAAAGAACTTCATCTATCGCCGTGGCACCGATTTCACCGGCAATTTTCTCTAGTGTAATCCGCAAATTCTTTGCTCTTTCTTCATTAGAAGAGAAGATACTTCCACCTGCAAGAGGCGACCAAGCCATTGGAGCAATTCTTTCTTCTTGGCAAAGATCAACAGTGCCATCTTCAAAGTTCTCAAGTTGATAAGCAGATAGCTCGATTTGATTTGTAATGAGTGGGAAATCTAAGTAAGATTGAAGCATTTTAAACTGTGAACGTTTAAAATTAGAGACGCCAAAATGACGAACTTTCCCTTCAATTTTCAGCTGAGTGAATGCTTCTGCTACTTTTGCCGGATCCATAAAAGGATCTGGTCGATGGATAAGTAGAACATCTATGTAGTCCGTTTGAAGGTTTTGAAGTGACTGATTGACTGATGCGATAATATGCTCTTTACTCGTATCATATGATTTAATACTGTGTTGGGGACGATTGCTCGATACAAGCTTAATTCCACATTTCGTGACAATTTCCATTTCTTTTCGAAGCTCAGGTTTTAATGCAAGGGCATCTCCAAATTTTTTCTCACATGTATAGTTTCCATAAATGTCTGCATGATCAAATGTGGTAATGCCAGCTTTTAAACAATCTTCAATGAGCGTAAGCACTTCTTCATTGGACATATTCCATTCAGTTAAACGCCATAATCCGTGAATGATTCTTGAAAAGGATAGATCTTCTGTAAGTTCAACACGTTGCATAATTTTTGCCTCCAATAGTAATTAGAATTGATGAGATGTATATACTCGTACATCTATCATAATGTTTATGGTTAACGTAACACATCTTGGTCAATAATGGCAGAAATAACCTTGATTCAAATGAAGGAATATCTATTCATTAACTGATGTTCTTCCTTTATTTGATGCGTGCTTTAAACGCTGTTATAAGTCGAGATGATAATTGGTATAATTAGGATAAGTAGTTTTAGTTGGAGGGTATGTAATTGAAAAGGAAATACGGTGATCGCTCACAATGGAAACGTATTATTGATAGAGATTATACGCAGTCATTTTTTGATACAGAAGAATTTAAAGGCTACGTAACCTTAATAAAAGTGAATAAAGTGGCTGCTCCATTATCTGCTAAATATGGTGAAGAAAAAATTTGTATTGTGGATGACGGATATATTTGGCTTCAACATTTTCCTACAAATAAACATCATTCGCTAACCACCATGTTCAATAATCGAGGTGAAATTGTTCAGTGGTACATTGATATTTGTTATAAGAATGGCATCAAAAATAATGTGCCTTGGCTGGACGATTTATATTTGGATATTATTGTTTTACCATCGGGTAAAATCATTCAAAAGGATATTGATGAACTAGAAGAAGCCCTATCAAAAGGAATTATTGACGAGAGTTTATATAACATGGCTTGGGATGAAACAAATGAAGTAATGGAGTTAATTAAGCATGGGAATTTTAATTTACTTGAATTAGCGAATAGTCATAAAGATCATTTGTTAAAATTTCTATAAGTATTCAATAAGCCTTTGACAGAGAGAAGGGATGAAAAACATGGTATTTGAACAACAGGAATTAGATAAATGGCTACAAACATATCCGCTTTTACAGCCTATTATTAATTTGGAACCAGTTGTGTGGTTGAACCCTCAGCTAAAAAAAATGAATCAACTACCGCCATTAGCAGTTAATAAAGAAGATATGGAAGATGCAGCTCGGTTATGGCAACGGTTTGCGCCATTTTTAGCCAATGAATTTCCAGAAACGAAAAAAACAAAAGGAATCATTGAATCGCCTTTAAGAAAAATAACGAATACAAAAAATGAACTTAATGATAAGTATGATGCCAAGATACAAGGTGAACTATTTTTGAAATGCGACAATGAACTACCGATTGCCGGATCAATTAAAGCGCGTGGTGGTGTGTATGAGGTCCTTCATTATGCAGAACAATTGGCTCTTGAAGCAGGATTGGTTAGCCAAGCTGATGACTATATCGTATTTTCAAGTGATCAATTTAAAGAGTTTTTCAAGCAGTTTACAATTGGTGTTGGCTCAACAGGCAATTTAGGATTAAGCATCGGCATAATTGGTGCAAAACTAGGTTTCCAAGTGTCCGTTTATATGTCAGCTGATGCTAAAAAATGGAAGAAAGACTTATTGAGATCAAAAGGAGCTATAGTGCATGAGTTTAAAGGTGATTTTGGCGAAGCCATTTATACTGGCCGAAAACTTACCATTGATAGTTCAAATGGCTATTTTGTAGATGATGAAAAGTCAAAGCACTTATTTCTAGGATATAGCGTGGCAGCTATTCGACTGCAAAAACAGCTAGAAAATGAAAAAGTTCTTGTTGATGCAGAACATCCTTTATTTGTTTATTTACCTTGTGGCGTCGGGGGTTCACCTGGTGGGATTGCATTCGGATTAAAGCAAGTTTTCGGCGACTATGTACATTGTTTCTTCGTAGAGCCAACTCATTCACCAGCAGTGTTAATTGGGTTGTTAACAGGTGAAAAGGAAAAAGTATGTGTGCAAGATTTTGGCATAGACAATCTAACTGAAGGTGATGGATTGGCAGTCGGAAGACCTTCAAGTTTTGCGTCGTCCATTAGTGACAAATTAGTCAGCGGTATTTATACACTTGAAGATGATGAGCTATTTAAGTATTTAGCCATACTTGCGGATCATGAAGGTATCTTTTTGGAGCCTTCTGCGACATCAGGTTTAGATGGTCCAGCAAGAATTTTAGCGTCTACCTATGCACAACAACATAATTTGGATACAACACACGCAACACATATCGTATGGGCGACAGGTGGAGCCCTTGTACCAAAAGACGATATGGAAGGGTTTTATAATAAAGGGAAAAATCTTATCTAATTCGTTAAGTTCAATATAAGGAAAAGTCCAACAGCTATGTCAGTGTTGGATTTTTTGTTGTCGGTTATTAATAGTTTTGTTGAAATGGGGAAAGCTATTTCTTGTACGATTTTTAAAAAACAAAGGAGGAAATTGAATGACTCGAAATAACCCTAAACCAGATGATCGTTCTGATAACGTTGAAAAGATTCAGGATACAGTGAAAAATACAATAGCAAATATGGAAGCAGCAGAAGAAACAATGGCTTTTACCGATGGAAGAGAACTTGCGGCACTCAAGGAGAAAAACGAACGTCGTAAAGAAAGCGTCGATGGTTTGAGAAAAGAAATAATAGATGAAGCTACAGATCGAAAAAATGGCTACTCATAAAAATTAAATGAATGTAATAAAAGGATTCAGCAGCTTTCTAGTTGCTGGATTCTTTTTTAGATAGACCGGAAAGTAGTGGTTTTTCAAGCTGCACCTTTGAACTTAGAGCAGCTATGTCTAGCTCAAGTGCCAATTCGCGGGCAACTTTATAGGGTCAGAAAGGCGATTAGCTGTCGAGCTAGAAGGAGAATTGCGCTTTTCATATGGTGATTAATGGGTAGAAATTAAATCTTCAAATAGTTTTTAGGGAATTGGGAATGCTATCACTTGAACGTACTTTTTAAAACTGAAGGAGGAATTACAATGTCTAGAATCACACCACAACCAAATGATTCAGCTAATAATGAGGAAAGACTGGAAAATACCATAGATAATATGGAAGCTGCAGAAGAAGCATTCAACTTAGCTGATGGCAAGGAGCGAGAGTTAATCAAAAAGGCAAATGAACGCCGAAAAGAAAGTATTGAAGGCTTGCGAAATGAAATTATCGAAGAAGATAAATCACGAATAAATGGTTACTTATAGCATCAAATCTTAAGGTATCGATATGTAGTAACGAAGAAATCAGCCTTCAAAGTCTGGTTTCTTTGTTATGATTTGTGCCAACTTGAATGCCTAACATCTCCTACGCATAGAGTTATTTATAATGTAAAAGGAGATGTTTTATTGTCGAAAACCTTCCAATCCGAGTCATTAGCTGAGTTATACTTTTGGCTACAAATACTAGGTGATCATAGCAGGTTTATTCATGATTCATTAGCCCCGAGTGAGAAGAAATATATAGAAGTTGCAAATTCGTTTAAGGAGAAGTTTGATCAGTTGCTTGCGACTTCAAAAGCACTAGGAGATGAATCATCACTCTTAGATCTGTTATTGGAAGCGAAAGGTGCAAGTGAAAAGATTCGCTCATTTAAATTGATACTGATAAAAGAACATTTAGTAGGAAAAATAAAAATTACTTTACCTCCAACGTTTATTAACCATATGGTCAATGAAGTAGAAGAAGCTATTCGCAATTTTGATTATTTATCAAAAGGGGAAATACCTCCAGTTGTTCATCCACTTCATCATGATCTTTTATGGTTAATGGATGCGGCTGGACATGCAGGGGCCATCAACAGCAATTTAGACCAAGTTGAAAAACAGTTAAAGTATAAAGGACAAAAGTTTTCTAAAGAGTGGGAAGGATTTTATTTGAAAGCAGTTGAGCTTGCAGGGTATTTACGTACGAATATTTTGGAGTTTCCCGCTCTAACGAAGTTTCATCGAGATGTAGGGTTAGAAATGGCTATATTTAAAAGTTTTTTAAATGAGTTAGAGGAGATGGAATTGAAGAAAGAAATACTAGGAACTCTTTCGCCCTTAATGGCTGATCATATGGCAAGAGAAGAGTGCTACTATTTAAAGAAATTGTCGGAAACAACTATTGTAGATAAACCTCAGTGCAATCCCGCTAAACCGCGTACAGAAGCATAGAATGAGACGAATGATAATTGACCTTCAAAGGGAGGTCTTTTTTTCTGTCTAATTCAGAAATTAATTAAATTCTTGATAAAGGTCAATACATAAGCACGATTCTTAATTGTATTTCTTTTTGCATTATAATTTTTAATGTTTGTTGTAGTACAAGTTGTTAGTAATGAATATGATGAAGAACATCATATTATTGGAGGGCTATTCATCAATTCAATATTTACATATTTCTTTTTAGGTGTATCCCTAGCTGCACCAATTGGCCCGGTTAAAGCAACTCTATTAAATACAGGAATTAAAAATGGTTTTTTTCATGCTTGGATTTTTGGTATTGGTGCTTTAGTTACTGACATCATGTATATGCTCATGGTTTTCTTTGGAATTGGTCAGTTTATTGACTCACCTGTTCTGAAAACTATTCTTTGGTCATTTGGTTGTTTTGTTCTTTTATATACGGGTGTAGAAAATTTACTTACGCTAAAAAAAATAAAAGTAGATACAAAAATAGGTAAAACGATCCGTTTCAGACAATCATTATTATCTGGCTTCGTTATGGCTATGTTAAATCCCCTAACTATCCTTTTTTGGCTTGGTATATACGGCTCAATTCTTGCTGGTACAACTGAAACATTATCATGGCACCAAATCATTGTTTATAGTGTCGCCATTTTATTTGGTATATCTTTAGTTGACCTTATGATGGCCTTTATATCGAGTGTAGCTCGAAAATTATTAAATACTAAGCTATTGAGAAATATCTCCATTGTATCTTCGCTTGCTATGATTGGCTTCGGTATATTCTTTGGCGTCCAAGCATATAAGTCATTGTTATAATAGATACATAGAGTACTGTCACAGGACATAATTGAATGTATAAAAAGAATGCATAAGGAGAATATACATTTAGTTATTGTCACTCGAGGTGAATCTATGGAGAATTATGAACAGGCGAAAGACACTGTTAGTAGATGGTGTATTGTAAGTATGGCCTCAATTCCTCTTGTCATGACACTCGGGAATTCTATGCTTATCCCGGTGTTACCTATATTGGAAAGAAAGGTTGGAATCACTTCATTTCAATCCAGTATGATTATAACGAGTTATTCGGTTGCTGCTGTTTTTCTTATACCGGTAGCAGGTTATTTGTCTGATCGTTTTGGAAGAAAAATGGTGATTTTACCGAGCTTGATTCTCGCCTTAATTGGTGGTTTAATTGCGGGATTTGCTTCATGGAAGTTGAGTGACCCTTATACTTGGATAATTATTGGTAGAATTCTACAAGGAATAGGCGCGGCAGGTGCCATGCCAATCATATTACCATTAGTCGGCGACTTATATAAAGATGATGATGAAAAAACAAGTTCTTGTTTGGGAATTATTGAAACGTCCAATACATTTGGCAAAGTATTAAGTCCCATTTTAGGATCAGTATTTGCAGCTTTTATATGGTTTCTCCCATTCTTCTCGATAGCCATATTTAGTTTAGTGTCAATTGTTCTCATCTTTTTCTTTGTTAAAGTACCGAAAGAAAAAGATGATCCATTAAAAATGAAAGAATTTTTGAGAAATACGAAAAGTACTTTTAAAGAAGAAGGTCCATGGTTATTTACCATATTCCTCAATGGGATTTTTGTCATGTTAGTGCTATTTAGTATATTATTTTTCTTATCAGAAAATCTTGAAAAAGCGCATGATATAAAAGGCATAAAAAAAGGGTTTGTTCTTGCTATTCCACTTTTACTACTTTGTATTGCTTCCTTTATATCCGGTCGCAATATTAAGGGTAATTTAGCAACGATGAAAAAAATAATGATTGTTAGTATAATCATTCTGTCAATCAGTACGGGATTTGTTGGGATTACTAGTGATATGCTTATCCTTTTGTTAGTGGTCACTAGTTTTGTGGGGATATCCATTGGAATATTACTACCGGTGCTTGATGCCATTATTACAGAAAACACTAAGAAAGAAGAAAGAGGTACCATTTCTTCTTTTTACAGCTCAGCAAGATTTATTGGAGTTGCGGCAGGACCTCCAATTATGTCACTCGTGATGAACGATTATTTGAATTTGAGTTTTATTACAGCAAGTGGAATTGGATTAATCTTATTGTTGATTGTAATTAAACATATTAAAGTTGAAAATATTGAAAACTAAAAAACATAAAAGTAAATGGAAAACCCTTGGCTAGATACTAAAGTAGCCAAGGGTTTTCCATTTTGTCAGAGAATAAATTATTTTTTAATTGGAGGAGATACATGTAATGGAGGTGGAATTAACCAACCCTTTTCTTTGTTGAGTTTAAGTAATCTTGCTCCAAACTGAGCTTTACTCGCGTGGAATTGACCGAACATCATGCCAATATCTTCTCGAATGGATTGACCAATAATTTGACTACAACCTACTAATGCTGAAGCTCCATTGACAGCTAAAATGGCACTTATTTCAGGATCCATAAATCTTGCACCTACAGGAATATCCTCAGCAGAAGCCACAGGACGATCAGGTAGAGCTGGTGGAAGGGCAACACCATTTGCCTTTAGTAATTCTGAAGCTTGTTTATTTTCATCTTTCATCATTCTTACGGCGTCTTCAAGCATCTCTCTCAAGTCTTTGTCTCCCGCATGATTGATAAAAGCTTGATAAACACTTAATAGTCCATTATTGGCAGTAATGAACGACCAAACTCCAAATACTTCACCGTCATGTAAAGGCTCGTCTTTCGGATTTCCACTTAAAATACCCAAATTATCTCTCCTCCACAAGGTTTTTTAGAATTTCGCCTAAATGACGAAACACAATTTATATTATGTGTGAATATCACTGCACTATGTATTCGACATACAACGTATGATATTGATTTTACTGAACATAATAAGGCAGACTAAATGAGGAGGAATAAAAACATGTTAAAAAAAGTATTTGCCCTAATTTTTGCTTTGGCTTTCACGTTTACAGTTATCGGAAATGCAAATGCTGCCTATGCTGCAGACACCACTGGTGATAATAATAACAACAACGAGAATGCAACTGCCGATGTTGCGGATGATGAAGATGATGATATGGAATGGGGCTGGATTGGGTTATTAGGCCTTGCTGGTCTTATGGGATTAAAGAGAAGAGACGACCGAAAAGATTAATAAAAAATGCCTCTTCTCATTTGAGTTGAGGCAATTTTTAATGAAAAGGGACGTGTGCAAATGGATAGAAGTTCTTCAACTGAAATGTATATTCCCATGCCGACTGTATCAAGTGGTCATGGGCTTGAAATTGGTTCTGACATTTATTGTTTTACCATTCAATTTGTTAATATTTGTTTTGTTGGTTCTTCTAAAAATGGATGGGTATTAATTGATGCAGGTACTCCTAAATCAGCACAAAAGATCATAAATGAGGCGAAAAATCGATTTGGTGAAGACGCAAAGCCTAAGGCAATAATATTAACGCATGCACATTTTGACCATATAGGTTCGATCTTCGAACTTCTCGAAGAGTGGGATGTTCCGGTTTATGCACATATATTGGAACTGCCATATTTGACTGGTAAAAAAAACTATCCAATACCGGATACAACAGTAGATGCGGGCCTAATCGCCAAATTGTCTCCGATGTTTCCAACTGAAGCAATTGATTTAGGAAACAAGGTAAAGGCACTCCCAAGTAGTGGGACTGTTCCTAATATGGAAGGTTGGAAATGGATCCATACACCTGGTCATACGGAAGGTCATATTTCGTTATTCAGAAAAAATGATCGTGCTTTAATTGCGGGAGATGCATTTGTCACAGTGAAACAGGAATCATTATATAGCGTGTTAACCCAAGAACTAGAAATTCATGGACCTCCTAAATACTTAACTCCAGACTGGGATTCATCATGGGAATCAGTTAAGTTATTAGAAAAGCTCAATCCTACATTAGCTGTTACAGGTCATGGACATCCTGTTTCGGGCGAATGGTTATCTGGGAATTTATCCATGCTTTCTAGAGACTTTGACAAAATAGCTATACCGAAACAAGGGAAGTATGTTCAGAAATAATCATTTTAAGTTAATTTCAGGATATAAGAACTGATGAGTAAAATCTCCTTTTTAAGAGAAGATAATGAAAAATAAAGTAGAGGCAACCTAAATGGAAAATAATCAAAACACCCAAGAATTTACTGAGTCCGGAACAAATATTGCAGACGTTAAAAGAAATAATGAAAACTCAGGTCTAACTTATAATGAAGTGAAAAAAGTTCTTGCACAAAAAACAGGCAACCCGGATGCTGGTAGTTATAGTCAAACGGATATAAAGAATGTGCAAAAAAATAATTAACCAGGAGCGGATACCATATTTACGGTATCCGCTTTTATATTTGATTAAAACTAAGATAGTATTGAGGTAAGTGGGGTGACTGTATGAATAAAACAATTGGTGTATTTGCGCATGTAGACGCGGGGAAAACAACTTTTGCAGAACAAATTCTTTTCCATACGAAGAGTATCAAGAATAGAGGAAGAGTGGATCACAAAGATGCGTTCCTCGACAGTCATGAAATTGAGAGGCAAAGAGGCATAACTGTATTCGCTGACCAAGCAACTTTTTCATATAAGGGTTCAACATATTATTTAATTGATAATCCAGGTCATGTGGATTTCTCTCCAGAAATGGAACGCTCCGTACAAGTAATGGACTATGCTATTGTCATTCTGAGTGCCGTCGAAGGTGTTGAGGGACATACGACAACGATATGGCAGTTGCTTAGAAAACATAATATCCCTACGTTTTTCTTTATTAACAAGACAGATCGTGTAGGTGCCAGTGTAGAAAACGTCATCCAAGAAATTCGTCAAGACTTTTCAATGGACGTTTTTGATATGACTGAAGCTTTTCATCAAGGAGAGATGACAGAAGACCTTATTGAATTTATAGCAGAACGTAATGAAAATCTCCTAGAGCACTATATGGATACTGGCTATGATAAAGAATTATGGCTAAACACTATGAAAGAATTGATTAAGGAAGGAAAGATTTTCACCTGTTCGAATGGATCGGCATTACAAGATATCGGTGTCATCGATTTCTTGGATAAATTTCATCTATTAACCACGACACATTATTCTGATGAAGAAGAGTTTTCTGGACGTGTTTATAAAATCCGTCATGATGAAAAAGGAACGAGAATTACGTATATAAAATTATTAAGCGGCACATTGAGCGTTCGAGATGAAGTGTCATACGGTAATGATGAACATAGAAATTCGGATAAAGTCACGCAAATCCGAGTGTACAACGGAAATAAATTCAAAACGGTGGAGCATGTTAATGCAGGAGAGTTATTCGCAGTCGTTGGCCTATCAAATGCTTCTACGGGTGATGGAGTAGGAACTTTAAATGAACAAGCAGTTTATGAAATGGTGCCAACATTAAAGTCTAAGGTAGTCTTTGACTCAGCCGTTCATATAAAAGAGGCTTTACGATTTTTTCAGCTGTTGGATATAGAGGATCCTTCTTTAAATATCACATGGGAAGAACGTTTGCAGGAAATTCATATTCATGTGATGGGAACGATTCAATTAGAAATTTTGCAACAGATTGTAAAAGAGAGGTTTCATTTAGAGGTTAGTTTTGAAGAACCGAGAATTCTATATAAAGAAACAATAACAACAACTATAATTGGTTATGGACATTTTGAACCGTTAAAACATTATGCTGAAGTGCACTTGAAAATAGAACCCGCAGCAAGAAATAGTGGAATATCTTTTGACAATGCGTGTCATGCGAATGATTTGTCTATTGGCAATCAAAACTTAGTGCGACATCATCTCCTTGAAAAAGCACATAATGGCTTGTTGACGGGGTCACCCTTAACAGATGTGAAAATCACATTACTGACAGGACGAGCAGATAACAAGCATACATCGGGTGGAGACTTTCGAGAGGCAACACATCGTGCGCTGAGGCAAGGATTAGAAAAAGCCCAAAATCATGTGTTGGAACCATTTTACCATTTCAAAATAAAAATAGATTTGGATCAAATGGGAAAAGTGCTATCAGATATACAAAGCGCATATGGCAGCTTTGATTCACCGAAAACAGAAGGAAATAAAGCGATTCTAACAGGTAAAGTACCAGTTTCAACTTTCATGAATTATGCTTCGGAGCTTGCATCCTTTACACAAGGAAAAGGTGTGATAAATCTAGTGTTTGGTGGCTACGAAAGATGTCATAACGAAGCTGAAGTGATAGACAGAATCTCTTACAATAAAAATGCAGATCCAGACTATAGCTCATCATCTATTTTTTGTGCAAAAGGAAAGGGTTATGCTGTTTCTTGGGATGTAGCAGAAGCAGAAATGCATTGTTTATAACCTCGAAGAATGGGGGAAATGAGGGCATGAAATTTACAACAAAGAGGTATTTCTATGAATGAAACAGATATTGATCGATTACTGCATATAAAAACCGTCGGTACGCTAGAAGTTCTTAATCAGTCGGTTCATTATAATCGGTATGAAGCAACACCTTACCAGGCATTAGATGAATTTTTTCTCGATTATGAACTAAAAAATACGGATCGTGTAGTAGACTTTGGAAGCGGTAAAGGTCGCTTGCCTTTTTACATCAATTATCACTGTCACACACCAGTTATTGGAATTGAAATGAGTAATAAGCTTCATCGAGAAGCACTCGAAAACTTGGATGATTACATGCGAAAAGCGAAGTACAAGATTCATTCAATTACCTTTGAAAAGTGCCTGGCACAAGAATATGAAATCAAAGCGAGAGATAATGTATTTTATTTCTTTAACCCATTCTCTGTTCAAATTTTCATGAAGGTTGTTGAAAATATACTACAATCGGCTGATCAGCATCCGCGCACAATCGATTTGATTCTATACTATCCGACTACAGCATATATCCAATTTCTTGAAACAAGAACTACCTTTGAATTCGTCAAAGAAGTGAAAGTTTCAGGCTTATATGAACGTAATGAGAATGAGCGATTTTTAATCTTTAGATTCCGTGTGAATGAGTAAAAAATGTATAACACAACAAATATATTCTCAAATAATGATGTCAACAAGATGAAAATGTTAAGATAAATGAAAGGCCACTTTAAAATGAAAAGAGGAAATGAATCATGACCCAAGTAAATGAACTTGATGGTGCCAAGATAATCAAACAAACGAAAAATGATGCTAACCAAAAATTAAGTATTATGTTCTTTGAAGAAAAAAAAGGCGTAACAATTGAAGTCCCAATAACGGCTTTAGCTATAGCGCAGTATGAAGAAGAGAATGAGTACTATGTATTTATGTGTGATCAAGAATGGAACGTTCATGACGACCATAAGCTAGAATCTATCGAAGAAGCATTAGCATGGGCTGAAAAGAATTTCGATATAACAGAAGAAGATTGGCTTTAGATAAAGCCCTAGTTTGCTTCACCTAATCTGACTATGAATGCAATGAAAGAAAAGGTGAAAGGCAAATTGCATGAATTCGGAATACCGAAAATTCCCACTGGTCTTTTACACTTACTATTAATGAATTTGAACGGTGGAAATCACCTCGATAATAAAAGAAAATGCCTAATCGGAAAGGGTCGGTTCCCACAGTGAACTGACTCTTTTTTGTGGATAATATTAGGATTTTGACATAGGGACTAGTTAAATGTGCTCTCTTTACAGGTTTATAATTATCGAATAGAGTGAATACATTCTTATAAATCTATTTTATAAAGACGAACTTCAATGAGATTAACAGCAACTTATGAATCCTAGATAGTGAGTTTCCGTTTTTTGTTTGTCGCAAGAAAGAGGGATATGTCCATGAACTTATCAGTGAAAATTATTATTGCACTTGTTTTAGGTGCAGTAACGGGAATAATGTTAAATATATTTGCACCAGATTTATTTCCACCTTTAGATACCTACGTTTTTACTCCTATTGGTAAAATATTCATTAATTTAATTACCATGCTCGTTGTGCCGATTGTTTTCATCTCGATCGCTTTAGGTACTGCTGGACTGGGTGACCCTAAAAAATTAGGTCGCATCGGATTAAAAACAATATCGTTCTTTTTAGCTACGACTTCAGTTGCTATTGTAATTGGATTAGGATTAGCCTACTTATTTGAACCAGGTAATGCAGGTACATTCAATACTGAAGGCTTAGAATACAGTAGTGAGAAAGCGCCTCCAATTTCAGAAACATTGCTAAACATTATACCAACTAATCCAATTCAATCGTTTGCTGATGGTAATATGTTGCAAATAATTGTCTTTGCCATTTTTATTGGATTTGCTTTAACTATGCTTGGCTCAAAAGTAGACAAAGTGAAAGATTTACTTGAACAAGGTAATGAAATCATGATGTATCTAGTTAATCTTGTTATGAAATTTGCACCATACGGTACATTCGCTCTACTTGCTTCAGCAATTGGTCAGCAAGGGTTAGATGCCATTAAAGCTATGAGTTTGTATATGATTGTTGTGCTACTAGCACTGGTAGTTCATGCTATCGTGACGTACGGTTCCACAATCCTACTTATAGCTAAACGAAATCCAATTGATTTCTTTAAAGGTTTTGCACCTGCAATGGGTGTTGCTTTTAGTACATCTAGTAGTAATGCGACGTTACCAGTTTCGATGAGTGTTGCTCAAAAAAACCTGGGTGTTCCGAAGTCGATTTCTGGCTTTGTACAACCCTTAGGAGCAACCATTAATATGGACGGTACAGCCATTATGCAAGGTGTGGCAACGGTATTCATCGCTCAAGTATATGACGTTGATTTGTCATTAACAGCTCTATTAATCGTCGTCCTAACTGCAGTGCTTGCTAGTATAGGTACAGCAGGAGTACCAGGTGTTGGCTTGATCATGTTAGCTATGGTATTAAGCTCTGTTAACTTACCGGTTGAAGGTATCGCTTTAATTATCGGTATTGACCGTTTACTTGATATGGCTAGAACAGCAGTTAATATTACAGGGGATGCAGCTTGTGCAGTTATGGTTGCAGAAACTGAAGAACGCGCTGCTAATAAATTAAAAGCTTAAACTTCATATGTTCGTAAAAAGGAGTTGTTCCAGAAATGGATCAACTCCTTTTTACATGAAGCTTTTTGGGTAGTGATAGCTAGTTAATGTGCGCAATAAAAACATAAATTAGAATATAACAGAGCTTCTGAAATAAGACGGAGGCAATTAATCACTCAGGTTTCCTGTAAGGTTTTAAAAGTATCAAGCTGTGCCTTTACCAACGAGGGGATGTGACATCGTCACATCCCCTATTACTATTTCAGGCAATCACATCTGTGATCTAAACGAAGAGGATGGTTTGAAGTGACACAGTCACCAGCACATCGTCTTTGTACTCTAGACCATTTTGAAATATGGCAAAGCGACCTGTAAACCTAGATGAATCTGTGTTTTTGTGCTATTAGTGTTTTTCAGACGTCAACGACTATTTTTCAGACGTGGAGGCAGTTTTTTCAGACGTCAACGCCAATTTTTCAGACGTCAACCTCGAAAAGTCAGACTAAGATTTTCCGGAGGTATGAAAAACCGTATGTTCTAAATCTGACGTCGTTTATTTTGCCACATCATCCTCTTTATTCCCTAAAACATAGCGCTAGGCAAAGAATCCGCAGCAGACTGAAAATAATTTTCAGCGAAATCGTGTGAATGTGTTGCAAAACCCATTCGATTAATAAGAAATTTCATAAGTTTGATAAACTGAACGTAAGTAAAAACTGGATTTTAAGCAGAGTATTCTGCCATCTAGACAGTTTGCTTACTTGACAATTTCAAGTTACAAAAATATAATTACTTACATAAAGTAACCTTAAGAAAAAGAAACTTTGTAAATTTTAGTTTTTTATTGGGATTCCAAAAAGGGGATATTAAAATGAGTGAAGTACAAACGGTATCTAAACAAGCTCTTGCAGTATTAGAGGATAAAATTCAATTAATTCATTCAAGTCAAGGCTCTATATATTTAGTTGGTCCAATAAATTTACCCATTAATTTGTACGGGGAAACTGTTGTATTTCAATGGTATTGTTGGTTGCAAACGAAAGAAGAAAAAGAAGATATCCAACAAATCATCGAAAAGCTTTCTTCTTCAAACTTAGCTGAATTTCAACAATCAAGTGTCCTTGTTTATGGTGATTTCAAACATGAAGAAGACGCTCTAATAAGAATGCATTCAATCTGTCACACCGGAGATATTTTCGGGAGTAAAAGATGTGATTGTGGCTATCAACTTAAAGAATCCATGCAAATGATTGTAGATCATGGAGCAGGAGCATTATTTTACTTAGCGAACCATGAAGGAAGAGGCATCGGTTTATTTAGTAAAGCTATGGCTTATATTCTTCAAGAGAATGGCTACGACACAGTTGAAGCAAATGAAAGTCTAGGATTTGTTGATGATTCTCGTAACTATGACGATGCTATTCAAGTTTTAAAAGCATTACGTTCGAAGCCGGTAACATTGTTGACGAACAATCCTAAAAAACTAGCTGCACTTATTGACGCTGGGCTTCCAGTTTCAGGACGCACACCCTTGTGGGGAGATGTTTCGGAATTTAACGAGGCATATTTGCAAACGAAAATTAAGCGCTCGGGGCATCTAGAGGTAGAGGCTGAGGGGACTTGTCCAAATGACTAACCACGAATTTTATATGGAATTGGCTTTAAAAAATGCCCAAGCGATGAAAGGGCAAACAGATCCTAACCCTTTAGTTGGATCTGTAATTGTCAACGACAACCGAATTGTGGGAGTTGGCGCTCATTTAAAAGCTGGAGAACCGCATGCAGAAATTCATGCGATTCGCATGGCTGGTGATAAAGCACAAGGTGGCACGATTTATGTAACACTTGAACCTTGCTCTCATCACGGAAGAACGGGTCCCTGTGCACTTGCTATTGTGGAAGCTGGGATAAAAAAAGTGATCATTGCCACGCTTGATCCCAACCCAATTGTTTCAGGTAGAGGGGTTAAAATTCTTGAAGAAGCAGGAATCGAAGTTGTTGTAGGCATCTGTGAAGAAGCTTCTCGAAAAATGAATGAAGTTTTCAACAAGTATATTGTAAAAAATACTCCTTTCGTTACATTAAAAGCAGGAATTACTTTAGACGGTAAAATTGCCACGCATTCTTCTGATAGTAAGTGGATTACATCTGAAGAAGCTAGACATGATGTTCATCAGCTAAGAAATGAGCATATGGCAATTTTGGCTGGTGTAAACACTGTGATAGCTGACAATCCAGAGTTAACAACAAGAATTCCAAACGGGCGTAACCCAATTCGTATTATTTTGGATTCTACACTAAAAATACCACTAGATCGTAAGGTCATTACTGATAAATCGGCTGATACATGGATTTTCACAAGCGAGAATTTTGACACAGAAAAGAAATCGCTAGTAGAAAGTATGGGGATCTCGGTATTTCCTACTAGTGGTCAAAAGCATGTTAATCCAATAGAAGTCCTAAAAACTCTAGGTGAAAAAGGCATTTCTTCGTTGTTGATTGAAGGTGGAGGCACAATTAATGCCGCTTTTTTAGAAAATAAACTAATCGATAAAGCGATTATTTATATTGCACCAAAGTTAATCGGTGGACAATACGCACCAACATTCCTAGAAGGCTCAGGAATCGATAAAATGGCTGACGCTGTTGAATTAGAAGACACGGATATCATCAAGATTGGCAAGGATTTTAAGTTTGTTGGCTATCCACGTTACAAAAATTAATGAAGCAATTGAGGGATACTACTATGAAATTCGGTTTTGATATTGACGATACACTGATCAGTTTAAGAGAACATGCCTTTCACATTTACAATAAAAACTTGAATCAATCCGTCTCTATTGATGTTTTTCATGAAATAGAGAAAGTTGAAATTCATGAAGCATTTGGTCTGACAGCAGAGCAAGGCTCTAACATGTGGAAAAGCACTCTCGAAGAGATTTATTATACATCGTGTCCTACTTATCCAAATGCAGTTGAAACATTGGTCGAACTGAATAAGCAAGGTCATGAGATTTACTATATAACTGCTAGACCTAGTGAGCATGGAGAACGTACTAAACAGTGGATGATCGAACAAGGTTTCCCTATTCAAGATGACAGGTTTTTCTGTGGCATGAAAGATCAGGACAAAGTACAAATCATTCAAGAGTTAAAGTTGGATTATTATTTTGATGACAAGCCGGATGTTTTAAACACACTTTCGGATGATTCGTTGAAAGTCTATGTTATGAATCAGTCGTATAATCAACATTTGACGATCCCAAGAATTACTAATTGGTCAGAGCTGAAAGAAATCATTAACAATTAAAATCTGCTTGAATCCCGCATTAGTAGCTCATCAATTGGTTTGAATAATCTCATTTTATGAAACAGGGTATGTGAATGGTCAGAAAATGGTACAATACTTGTTAAAGGATTATTCTGTTCCATGCATGAATGTTTTCTTGTCCACAAATGGATTTTTATATAAAAGGAGATTGAATCAATTGACTAACAATGTACAAAATGAGTTACCAGAAAATTACGAAGAACTAAAAAAGGCTGCAAATCGTACGTCAAGTTGGAGAGTACGTTTTGATGCAGTTGAAGAATTGGGTCAGCACAAGCATAGTAAAGTAATTGATGTTCTTACGACAAGAATGACAAAAGACCCTGTGTTTAAAATCCAAGAAGCAGCATACAGACAGCTAAAAGCTTTTGGTGAAGATGTAACGGCACCTAAGCAAACGAAATTCGATATTATAAAAGGGACTTCTAAGATCTTGTTGCGCATTAAAAAAAGTTTGCCTGCAGATCATACCTTTGAAGAGTTTAAAGAGAAGTTCAAGAAAATGAGACTTGATGTTTATGATGCGTATGAAGGCGAAAAAGGCGCAGATTTTGAAAAGTGGCTTGAAACTGAATGGGCTTCTTTATTGAAAAAATAAGCACGTAAATCCAAAAAACCGATTGCGGCAGTATGCAATCGGTTTTTTAATGTTTAACTTAGGGACTTACCAATGATTCTGTAACTGTTAACTTACGTTCAGTTACATTCATCCTCACGCTTGCTCCAATGGGTATGGCAGCTTTAAAGCGGCCATGCGCTGTGGCTAAATTACTCATTAACGGTTTTCCTAAAGGAACTAGAAATTCATCTATCAGTTCATTATAAGTGACTCCATAGGCAGGCTCGCAATTGGTGCATTCGCCCATCAATATTCCGATGCAATCGTCAAATTTCCCAGCTATTTTCAAATGATTTAAATAGCGATACACGGTGTTTATTGGCTCATGTGTTTCTTCAAGACATAAGATTTTGCCATCTGTATTAATTTCAAATGGCGTTCCTAGCGACCCTACAAAAGAAGTTAGATTGCCGCCGACAACTGGACCTGTTACATCTCCAGCTACTTTGTTCACAAGTGGTATTTCAGGAGGATTATAAATTTCTAAAGGTGCGGTTAATGCAGAAGTAGCAGCGAAAAATTGATTGAAATTGTAAGCGGGTGTTTGAGGGTTGAAATCTAGTAATAAAAGGCTTTGGAAAGTAATTAAATTTGAATACTCATATAGCGCATTCAGTAAGACGGTAATGTCACTGTAGCCAGAAACAATTTTGGGGTTTTGAGTGATCACTGAGAAATCAAGGAATGGGAGAATCCCTGCCACTCCAACTCCGCCTCTAGTTGGTAAAATGCAAGACACTGCTTTATTTTCAAACATTTTCATCAAATCGGCTGCGCGTTGCTGAGGGGTACCCGCAAGAAATCCTACAGAATCATATACATGATCTCCAACGACCACACTGAATCCCATGTTTTCTAAAGTAGTAATACTTTGATTAATTACGGTAGTACTTAACGGGCTACCTAGCGCAACAATTCCTATAGTGTCGCCAGCTTTCAGTTGTGGAGGCTTTATAGCCATGGCAATAAACTCCTTTCATAAAAAACAGACATTCTTACATTGTATGGCTTTAACAGTGGAGAAAGTACGGAGCACTAAATGAAATATGCATGAAAATTGGCATCCATATGATTTTCAGTCAAAACAGAGGTAGAATAGAGAAAAACAAATGAATGGGTGATTTTATGAAAAAAAGTATACAACTTAAAGTGAAGTCTAATTATGCGAAAAATATCAAAGCCGGCTATCCACTAATTATGGAAGAAGCGGTGATCAATTTAAAGGATGTAAACATTGAGGGCACAATTATTGAGTTATTCGATGACAACCATCACTTTCTTGGCAAAGGGTACTACGGCAAGCAAAACAAAGGGCGTGGATGGGTACTAAGTCAAAACCAACAGGAAACATTCGATATACACTTTTTTGAGAAGAAGTTGAAGCTTGCTATTGAACATCGTTCTTCATTGTATCAAGATTCAAAAACAACAGCTTTCCGTGTGTTTAATGGAGAAGGGGATGGCGTTGGAGGATTAACGCTTGATTATTATGAGGGCTATTATGTGATTAGTTGGTATAGTGAAGGGATTTATCAGTTTAAGAATGAGGTAATTTCAGCACTAACAAACATAGTCAATGTAAAAGGTCTATATGAAAAGAAACGATTTGCATCTCAAGGAACTTACATGGAAGATGATGATTTTATTTTAGGAGAGAAGGCACCTGAGCCTTTACTCGTAAAAGAAAACGACATGAATTTTGCCGTGTATTTAAATGATGGTGCTATGGTAGGTATTTTCTTAGATCAACGAGATGTACGTAAGAAGATCCGTGACTCGTATTCAAATGGGAAAAATGTTTTAAATACGTTTTCTTATACGGGTGCTTTTTCAGTAGCAGCTGCACTGGGTGGTGCTGTCAAAACGACGAGTGTGGATTTAGCCAATCGTAGTAAAAGTAAAACAATTGAGCAATTTAGTGTAAATGCTATTGATTTTGAAGCACAAGATATTATTGTGGAAGACGTTTTTCACTACTTTAAATACGCTGTTCGTAAAAATTTAACATTTGATTTGGTCATTTTAGATCCACCAAGTTTTGCACGTTCAAAAAAACATACATTTAGCGCAGGAAAAGACTATCCTGACTTGTTAGTGCAAGCTATTTCAATTACTGAGAAAAACGGTGTCATCGTCGCTTCATCAAACTGCAGTACGTTTGGGATGACGAAATTTAAAGGGTTTATTGAGAAGGCATTTAAACAAACAGGTGGAAGTTATGCAATTCTTGAAGAGTTTAATTTACCAAACGACTTTAAAACAATTGATGAATATAAAGAAGGAGATTATTTGAAAGTAGTATTTATTGAGAAAAAATCTTGACCATGTACAAAAAAATATATATAAGTTCGTGTTGCTATGTATTTGATCGGGTATAGGAGTATTGGCTAGAATTAATTTACTTATTATTTGTTTACAAGATTTTATTTTATGATAAATTAGTCTTATTAAACTTTACACGATATTTTTTTAGATTTTCTAAAAGTAAAAAGTAAGGGGGGGAGACATGCTATTTATTAAGGAATACTTAGTTAACTTTTCTGTGTTAATTACAATTATTTATTTATCTGGGTTTCTATACAAACAAATTTTAGTGAATTCCGGTAAAAAATTTATTGAGCTATCTCTTATTGTGATTGCGATTTTAGGTGGGTGGTGCTCGATGTTCTTCGGGATTCACCTGAATGATTCTGTCATATTTGATTTGCGATTTATTCCTATTATCATTGCAACCATGTATACTCGAAACCCCCTTTATATATTATTGATTGGGATTGGTATTGGCTTTACTCGCTTTTCATTTGGCATTAGCGATGCAGCTATAGCTGGTTTTATAACTTTGATCATACTTTCAGTAGTAGGAATGATGATCTACTGGATTTCGAAGGCATGGCCGGTGTACACAAAAATGATTGTGGTTGTATTTGTCATGAATATCGTCAATACTTTTTCCATTGGCTTTCTTGGTGTGATGCCAATTGACGAATATTTAAGTATCATGGTGCCTTCATCATTACCTATTAATATTATTTTAAGTATTTTTCTTTTGTGGATGGTTAAGGATTTAAGTGATGAGTATGTGTATAAAATTGATTTATTAAATTCATCGAGAAAAGACCCCTTAACTCAACTATATAATAGACGTGCTTTCATGCATTTTTATGATATGTATACATCTAAGAAAAAGAATTATTCCCCTTTATCAATTGCTTTTATTGACATTGATCACTTCAAAAAAGTGAATGATCAATATGGACATATTGTTGGAGATGTTGTGTTGCAAAAAGTGAGTCAAATTATTTCAAATAACCTTAGAAGTGTTGATATTATTTCACGTTATGGTGGCGAAGAGTTTGTTGTGATTCTTCCTTTATGCACCAAAGAAGATGTGCAGCGAGTAATAGAAAGAATTCGTTATACAACGGAAACACATCCAATTGTCGTAGATCATTTAAATATATCCATCACATTATCAGCAGGAGTTGCTACTTCGCCGAATATTCATGTTAAACAGTTACTCCAAAAAGCTGACGAAGCACTTTATGTTGCAAAAGCAAATGGTAGAAACCAAGTTGCAGTGGCAAGCCATGATGATAGTATTCATGGGATGGTTGCTAGATCTAACTGAAGACAATTTATGCGCTAATATATGAACTGCCTAAAGAGAAGTAAATCTCTTTAGGTAGTTTTTTTTACATACCAATGTACGAATGTAATGACGAATAGACTGAATATAGAAAACAATTAATAAAATTCTTAAGAAAGATTGTATAAACTTTATTCAAGAGTTAATATTTACCTATAAGTACGAATTGGAGAAGATAAACAGTGGAATTACTAACTATGCATTTCCTATTTAATCTAGCATTATTAATTGTGTTGCTCTTTTTTATTTTAATGTGGGCAGAGAAATCTGGTATTAAGCGATTAAACAAAGGAACGGCGACATTATATTTTATCAGTTCATTGGTGCTTTGCTATGTATTTTCATATGAATTAAATGAAGAAATAGTGTTGGATCTACGGATTGTTCCGTTTATGATAGGTGGCCTTTATATGGGGCTGAGTCCGATTTTGGGTCTACTAATCATTGTCATACGTGGGTTTCATGGAATCGATTTTGGTTTTTATATTGCAGTCGGATTTTATGGACTATTTAGCTATTTAATATGGGCCATTTCTCCTTGGTTTATGAAACGTACTGCTAAATTCAAAATACTATTTTCGGTTGGTGTCACGTTACTGATAAGTATCCTCTTATTAGTCGGGCTCGAAATTATGGCACCACCAAATCATCCGCTAGATGTATGGTTTGCCTATCTTTTTGTTCCGCCATTAGGAGTTGCAATGATTTCTTATATCATGGAGGTTATCGAAAAGAATGTTCTTTTGCGACAACGATTAGTTAAAGCAGAAAAATTGGACGCCGTTGAACAAATGGGCGCAGCCATATCTCATGAGATTCGAAATCCACTAACATCTGCCATGGGGTTTCTTCAACTTTTAGAAGATGATTTACTGGATGTCAAAAAGCAGAAACAGTACCTCTCCATAATGAAAGAAGAATTAGCAACAGCTGAAAAAGTTATACAAGATTATTTAACATTTTCCAAACCTACTATGGATTCAATAGAAGTTTTTGAAGTTCAAGAGGAGCTTGGCAAAATACTGAAATTGCTCCAACCTTCAGCGAATAAGAACTCGGTAAAAGTTGAAAGCGAATATACGTCACTTAGTTTAATAGAAGGGGATCGTCAAAAATTCCATCAATGTTTTGTTAATGTTGTTAAAAATGCGATTGAATCGATGCCGAATGGTGGAGATTTATCCGTAACAACGCATTCAAATGCTTCTCATGTGACCATTATGATCCAAGATACAGGTGTTGGAATGACGAAAGAACAAATTGAACGATTAGGCGAACCATACTATTCAACGAAAGGAGACAAAGGCACGGGTCTCGGGGTAATGGTGGCAAATAGTATCGTCAAGGCAATGAAAGGTACAGTTCACGTGAAAAGTAAAGTCGGGGTAGGTTCAATTTTTACATTTACTTTTCAACTGTCAAACAAAAATGACAAGATTTTTTCAAATCAAGATTCGCATTATGCTACGGTCGGTAGGTAGTTAATAGAAAAAAGGCAGTTCCCAGTTATTGTGGGGACTGCCTTTTCTCTGTATGGTAAGAAATTCTCATGCTCAACCAACTGGATGGACTCAACATTATGGTTTGTAAAAGTTCTCGGTATAGTATGGTTGGTTTTCCTCGTTAAAGGCGACACCAACACCGAGTAAAGTAAAGTCTCGTTTTAACAAATTTTTACGATGGCCAATAGAGTTCATTAATCCTTCATGTGCAAATATACTACTTGACTGACCGTAAGCTAAATTTTCTCCGGCAACTGAATAATTAATATTATCCATAGTCATTCGATCAAATGGGGATTGTCCATCTAAATTGGTGTGACTAAAGTAATTTTGATCCGCCATATCTAGACTATGTTTGTAGGCGGTGTCACGAATAGCGGATTCCCATCTCACTGGTGGAACCTTATGGTGCACACGAGCGGCATTCGTTAAATCGAATAACTGAAACTCGAAACCACTTCGTAAATCCTCACTAGTGTCGCCATATAAAGCAGGTTTTTGTTTTTCCAAACTGTCCGATATGATTTGAATGGCAGTTACTGTATCGTTTTCATGAACGTCATAAAATACAGTCACATATACATTCTCAATTAAGAATGTATCCATTTCACCGTCATCGTTCAAAATGTAATTGATATTGCCTTTTTGAATTTGTTTTACGGGTTTTCCTAATGCTTCTTGAACAACTGATTTTTGGCTATTTAACTTAACGTCAAATGAAGAAGCAATTAAATCGTTATTTGTAAATAAAGCATTTACTCGAGAAGCGTCATCAAAGGAAACCATTAGAAAGTTTTGAAAATCTGTATGAAATGTATGCCACTCTGAGCCATATTCATTAGTAGTAATCCTTTTTGCTTTCCCAAGTTCTTGAGTGACGCTATCCATTTTGTCTCCAATTTGGATGTTGTGCACCGAAAATAATCTATCAGTAGGTGTAGCTAATGTAGGTTTTTCAACTTGAGTAACAGGTGCATAACTGGTTTCGGTTGGCCTCAAGGTCAGCTTTGCTGGAATCGTTGTTAATGTATTTGAAAGATCATCTATTGTGTTTTCTATGAAAGGTTGATCTTTTAATAATTCATAGCCTTTGTTTACTTGAGCGTCAATCGCATCTAAAAAAGATACGTCAACATAGTCACTGGCTGGCTTTTCCCAGAGTGGACTTGTTAAATAGGCTACAATAAGTAGTGTTACTATAGAGGATAGGTAACGCATTCTTTGCCACTCCTTCCGGCTTCCAATACACGGCGCATCTCTTCGTCAACTGCATTCACTCACATCCTCACGTACTTGAGTACGCTCCGGTGTTCGCTCAATTGCTTCCTCGACCTGCTTGTGTCTTGAAACCCTCGTATTCGCCTTCCAATACACGGCTCATCTCTTCGTCAACTGCATTCACTCACATCCTCACGTACTTGAGTACGCTCCGGCGTTCATGCACTCACTTCCTAGATTAGCTTGTGTACTTGAAGCTCTGGCTTACAATACAAGACGCTTCTTTTCATCAGTGGTTAGCAACTATAATAGATTAATTATCATGCTAGCAATTTTATTATAGAATAGGTAACACCTATTTCCATATGATTAACACTCGCCTAGTAACAGAATATCCAACTTTGCACTCGTGAATACGTGAAAGTTGGGTTCAAAGCTCAAAAATTAGTTATGAATATTATTGGATAAAGATTAGAATAAGGGGACTACATGAAAGAAAAAGGTGCTATATGGATTCTATTCTGAGATATATACAAGATATGGGTTTTTATATGGTATTAATTTTACCTGTTATAATAGTCATCCGTATCTTTCAAATAATTAATTCTAAAAAGAAAACGAGAATTTCTCGTGAACTAGGTATTACATTATTTTTTATGTTCCTTACAGGATTGTTATCACAAACTATTTTACCAACAGTGAGTGTTCAAGGTGGGGGAATACAGCTAATTAACGGGGATCATCAAGCCATAAATCTTGAACCCTTTCGTGTATTAACCGAGACCTATAATGCCATCAGGTATTTAAATTTGTGGCAACCTTTTTTAATTAATTTCGTTGGTAATATTGTGATGTTTATACCCATTGGTTTTCTTCTTCCGTTGTTATGGAAAAAGTTTGATCGAGCGTGGCGAACGGTTGGAATTGGATTTCTTCTATCCTTAATTATTGAAATCTTGCAACTGCCTCAAATGCGCAGTAGTGATGTGGATGATTTGTGGCTTAACACATTAGGTGCCTGTATTGGCTATGTTCTTTATAAGTTTTTGCCAATTAACTTCAAAAAAAGTTTTAACATTAAACAAGCTGGGTAAACATCGTTTGAGTAAAAATGTTAAGGAGTTAATCATCATGATCCCACTTATAGAAACAAAAATGGACGGAAAGAAAATGAACGTAATTGACGATTTAGTTCAACAAGGTGTTTTTAAAGTCGAAGGAAAACAATTATATGAACTATCACTATATGAATTAATCAAAGAACATATGGAACAAACAGAGTAAAAATGCGTCAGAGTGACGGGAGCGATCCTGTTATTCTGGCTCTTTTTTTAAGATATACAGTACAAGTTTTTTTCGAGCTACACTTTTGATTATAGAGGAGCTATGTCTAGCTCCATGCGCCAGCTCGCACATAAGCTTTAGACCCTCAGGCGAAAGAAATATTTCGCATCGGTTCTTCCAGCACCAGTGTCGAGCTACAAGGCGAATTGCGCTTTTCTTTTGAGATAGCTGCAAAACAGATTGAAAGTCCTGCTTAAACTTTCGCTCTAAAAATGATATAATTTCACATTGAGACACTTGAACTCAAAATAATAATCACCACACGGTTAGTTGGTCCATATACATACAAGTTTATATGGACATAGGCAACCTTGTGAAACACATACCTAATAGACAAAAGATGAAATATACGTAGAAATATATTATCGTTACAATAAAAATACTATGTTTTTGGAAAAGAGAGTTGATATCACGATGACAGTAAATCATTCGTTTTTACCTATATTGCTTGGTTCTGATATGAATGCATACGGAATGGCACGCGCTTTTCACGAAGCTTACGGACTGAAGCCCCTTGTTTTAGGGCGTATGAATTTATCAGCAACCCAAGATAGCAAAATTTTGGATTTTCAAGTTATTCCTCATTTAAACGAACAAGATGTGTTCGTTCCGGCACTTAAAAAAGTGGCGAGTCAACATGCAGATAAAAAGTTATTACTCCTAGCTTGTGGAGACGATTATGCAAAATTAATTATTAAAAATAAAGAACAATTATCAAAGCATTTTGCAGTACCTTACATTGATGAGAAATTAATGGATCGTATCGTATTAAAAGAGAATTTCTATGATATTTGTGAGCAATATGGCTTTGCTTATCCTAAAACATCACTCTGTACTTTTGGAAACAAAGATTCTTTTACAATAGATTTTATGTATCCAATCATCATAAAAGCATCAAATTCAGTAGAATATTGGAATTGCTCATTCCCTGGAAAGAAAAAAGTATTTGTTGCACATGATGAAGCAGAAAAAAATGCGATTATCGATGCCATTTATAAATCATCTTACAAAGATAATCTTACGATTCAAGAATTTATTCCAGGAGACGATTCTTATATGCGAGTGTTAAATGCGTATGTAGGGAAAGATGGAAAAGTTAAACTTATGTCATTAGGGAATCCGATTTTAGAAGAGCATTCCCCAGAAGGTATTGGTAGCTATGCGGCTATTATTAATACGTTTGATGAAGCTTTGCTTGACCGAGTTCGTTCCTTCTTAGAAGATATTGGCTACACCGGCTTTGCCAATTTTGATATGAAGTTGGATTTGCGTGATGGTGAATACAAGTTATTTGAGATTAACTTGAGAAATGGACGTAGTAGTTACTATGTTACAGCGAGTGGTCATAACTTGATGAAGTATGTAGCAGATGATCACATGCTTAATATTCCTCAAACGTTAACGTATGCAAAAGACAAGCACCTTTGGATGATCATTCCAAAAGGTGTGTTATTCAAATATGCACAAAACGAACAGCTTAAACAACAAGCGAAAGAGTTAATTTCTGAAGGGAAAGTGACGAATCACTTATTTTATAAAGAAGATTTTAATCCGAAGCGCTGGGCAAAATTAATGTTAAATAATTTAAATTATTACCGCAAATATAAAAAATACTTCAATAATAAAGGTTTGTCATAAGTTATGAAAAAGAAAGTGTTAGGCATCATCGGTGGGGTTGGCCCGCTTGCAACGATGTTGCTTGGTGAAATGATCGTTAAACGGACAAAAGCCCTTACCGATCAACAACATGTCAATATGGTAATTACCAATAATACAAGCATTCCTGACCGCACCACATATATTTTGGATCGCTCGAAAGCTAACCCTGTTCCTGTCATGATTGCAGATGCAGCTAAGTTAAAATCTATTGGTGCTGAAGTATTAGCTGTTCCGTGTAATACCGCTCACTCTTTTTATCCTGAGATTCAACAGGGAGCGGATATGCAGGTATTGCATATGATTAATGAGACAGCAAAACGAGCTGCGCAAATAGGTGCGAAAAAAGTCGGTATTTTAGCAACAACGGGTACTTTGACTACTTCTGTTTATCAGCTAGCCTGCCAAAACGCTGGTGTCCAACCAATTGTGCCAGATGAGGAAACACAAGAAATGGTCATGTCTATCATTTATGATGATGTAAAAGCAGGGCGGTCTGTAGACTTTTTAAAATGGCAACAAATTATTAATAAGCTTGAAGGACTTGGTTGCGACCGAATTATTTTAGGATGCACTGAACTATCAATCGTTAAAAAAGAGTTGAATCTTGATGATACTTATATTGATTCATTAATGGTATTAGCTGAAAGTGCAATTCTTGCTTGTGGCTATGAATTAAATGATTAACCACGCTCTGTCCCTTTTTTGGGACAGAGTTTTTCTTTCTAGAACGTATATAATTTTAGTTCCATAAATCCAATGTTTCAGGTGTTTTCGATAAAAAAATTGATTCATTAAAAGTGTTGATTTCCGTTTCAGTCGGACGCTTTCCACTACAATCCATGAAGTGAGTAGTAACCAACAAGAAAATCTATCAATTGCTTTTTGCTAAGACACGAATAAATGATTCTAAGTTAAACCAACCTATAATCGTAATTGCCATCTATATTAGGAGATTGAAGCCATGCCCGTGAAAAGCGTCCACCGTAGCGGAAATCAACAGGCTACTATGGTTATTCTTCTTAAAAGGAACGGCCCGGTTTTTCTTTTGAAAAAACGACATTTCCCTGCAGAAAAAGGCTTAATATAGCGTTTTATGGTACACTAAGAGCATGTATATATAAAGGTGGAATAACAATGTCATTTATCGAAAACTTAAAACCCGAACTTCAAAATAAATGGAAATTCAGCTATGAAATGCCTGTTCAAACACAACTAATCCCGCACATGCTTGATGGGAAAGACGTTGTCGCACAATCACCTACTGGATCGGGAAAAACATTAGCGTATGTTTTACCTATCCTAAATCAAGTAGACGGTACGATTCAAAAAACACAAGCAATTATCGTGGCTCCTTCACAAGAACTATCCATGCAAATTGTCGAAGTTCTGCGTGAGTGGACGGAAGGAACCGATATTACAGTTGCTCAATTAATTGGGGGAGCTAATATGGCTCGTCAATTAGAGAAACTAAAGAAAAAACCGACAATTGTGGTTGGTACGCCTGGTCGATTACATGAATTAGTAAAAGCTAGAAAACTGAAACTTCATGATTTACGACATATTGTTTTGGATGAAGGCGATCAGTTATTAGCAAGAGAACACCGCAATATAGCAAAAGCGATTATTGATGGTTCTAATCATGACCGACAAATCGTAGTCGTATCTGCAACCATTACAGAAGAAATCGAGTTAGTTGCAAGTCGCATGATGAAAGATCCTATTCGTATTCACGTAACTCATGAAGAGTTGCCTGCGCAAGGGAAAGTAGTCCATTCCTTTGTAAAAGTAGAAGAACGCGACAAAACTGATTTACTGCGACGTCTAGCACATGTAAAAGGAATGCGAGGCTTAGCATTTGTAAACAACCTAGATCAGTTGTTGATGAAAGAATCGAAGTTGAAATTCCGTGATGCTAAAATTGTAGCTTTACACTCTGATATGAAAAAAGAAGAACGTAAGCAAGCATTGGCATCTTTCCGTAAAGGTGAAGTGAGTATCTTAATAGCTACTGACATCGCAGCGCGTGGGTTAGATATCGAAGGCTTAACGCATGTTATTCATGTCGATGTGCCACACTTGATTGAACCATATTTGCATCGTTCAGGCCGAACAGGTCGTGCCGGTGCTGATGGCGAAGTTTTATCATTATTAACGTACACAGATGAAAAAAATTATAAAAAATGGACGAAAGAATTACCTTCAAAACCTGTTCAAAAAGTATGGGACCAAGGCCAACTAATTGAGGGTTCATCTAAAACCTTGCTACAAAGGGGGAAAAAGAAATGACGTTTGAAGAAAAATTAGCAGAATATGCTGATTTGGCTGTACGTGTTGGGATAAACGTCCAACCTGGACAGTACGTGTTGATTAACACGACTACAGACACTCTTGATTTTACGCGGTTAGTTGTTAAAAAGGCTTACGAAGCAGGTGCGAAACGTGTTCATGTTAATTTTTCGGATGGACCGACCAATCGTGCTTTTTATGACCTTGCACCAGATTCTGAAATGCATGAATTTCCTGCATGGATGGTTACACAAAGAGAAGAATTAATTGATCAACAGGGATCGCTATTATGGATAGATGCTGAAGATCCTGATTTATTAGCAGGTGTTCCTGCAAAACGTATATCTGATCAACAAAAAGTAGCAGGACGGGCTTTAGAAAAATACCGAGCTTCCGTCATGTCAGATAAAATTTCATGGTCAATTGTCGCCATTCCCTCTAAAATGTGGGCACAAAAAGTGTTTCCGGACCTACCAAAGGACAAGCAAGTATCTGCTTTATGGGATGCCATTTTTAAAACGGTGCGCATCGGTGAAGGCAATGCTGTCGAACAGTGGAAGTCACATATTCGGGAATTAGAAAAACGGGCTACTGCATTAAATGACAAGAGATTTAAAAAACTTATTTATAAAGCACCTGGTACTGAGTTAACAATTGAATTACCAGAAAAACATTTATGGATGACTGGTGCTAGCAGAACTCCTAATAGAACTGCATTTATTGCCAATATGCCAACTGAAGAAGTGTATACAGCACCTTTGAAATTAGGTGTAAATGGGCATGTTCGCAATACAAAACCATTTGTTTATCAAGGAAATATTATTGATGGTTTTACCTTAACATTTGAAAACGGTAAAATAATTAAGGCACAAGCAGAAAAAGGAAATGATTTACTGCAACAATTGATTCAAAATGACGAAGGTTCAGCTTATCTCGGTGAGTTGGCTTTAGTTCCTCATGAATCACCTATTTCTTCTTCTGGAATTTTGTTCTACAATACATTGTTTGATGAAAATGCATCAAACCATTTAGCAATTGGTGAAGCGTATCCTACTTGTGTTGAAGGCGCGCGTGATTTAGAAGAATCACAACTTCAAGCACTGGGGTTAAACACTTCCATGACTCATGAAGATTTTATGATTGGTAGCGGAGAGATGGATATTGATGGTGAACGTCATGATGGAACGCTTGAAGCTATTTTCCGTCATGGTAACTGGGCATTTTAAGAGGTGATGTTATGATAAAAAAACAATTAACTATTCTTTTTGTCGTCATGGGTTTATTTCTCGTGCCACTTCAAACAAGTGCTCAAGTTTTTGGGCCTATTTCGTATGTAGCTCTTGGCGATTCTCTTGCCGCTGGTCAAACTCCAACACGTGAAATTGACACTGGATATAGTGATTTAATTGCTCAAGAAATTGGCCGTAATCAACCACTGGCTTTTTATTCAAAAGACTTAGCATTTCCAGGGTTTACAACTACTGATGTGCTGGAGCGAGTACAGTCTAAAGAAGCGAAGCCTTTGCTTCAAAATGCAAATGTCATAACGATTTCTGCGGGAGCAAATGATCTGCTACGTTTGATTAGAGCAGATGTGAAGTCAGGTTCATTAACCTTTCAACAAATTCCAGCCGATTACTCATTAAACAGCGTTCGAAAAAACATGGTGAAAATTCTTAGTGAGTTGAAAAAAATAGCACCGAAAGCACAAGTGTATGTGATGGGTTATTATTTTGCATATCCACATGCACGAGATTCCCAGAAGGCCGGTACAGCGAAACAATTAAATCGACTTAATGAAATCTTAGCAAAAGTGGCAAAAGAGGCAGGGGTGCAATTTGTATCAGTTGACGCTGCTTTTGGAGATAGTGCGACTGGAAAAATACCAAATCCGGCAGATGTACATCCAAATGTAGAAGGTTACCGAGCAATGGCAAACAGTTTTTTCAATGTCTATGCAAAAGGTACAATGCAAGTAATACCAAGTGAAATACCGGTTGCAAATCCGCTAACGTTTGAGCAAATTTTGCAACAACAAAAACAAGGTACTACAAAAGCTAGTGATGATTCAGCTATATTACCATCTTCTTTATTAGAAGAAGAATTTTTAGCTTTTTCTGAACTAAAACCACTCATATAAAAAGTTGGAACTCAAATGAATGAGTTCCAACTTTTTATTTGTTTTGATATGTGGTGTTTGTAGTAGTAGTAGTTGTCGTATTTTTCTTCTTATCCATTACTTTTTTCACGATTGGAATAATGATTGGTGCAAATTTTATAGCTGTTTTAACTAAGTTACCTATTTTCATATATATCGCTCCTATCACTATTGTATAGTGGTGTATTTCCCGAAAGTAAGAATTACTAAACCTCTTGTATTACTTTAATTCCTTGAACAATGTTCCAAATCAATACAGCAATCGACAAAATCCCATATAACAACATAAACAATATAGGAATGCCTGCAGACATGAAATCAAAAGAGGAAGTCGCAGTTGGTGCAATCGAATAATCCATAGTACTATACATGGTTACTGAACTAACCATTAAAACAATAAACCCTATAACGCCTAAAGCGACGGGAATCAAATGTGATAAAAAAGACCGTTTTGCATGGTGCTTTACTAAAGTATCAGGTGAAATAAAGTACACAATTAGTGGTAATAAAAATGGAGCAAATAAAACACTGAAATAACATAAAGCGGATAATACACGGCGATTATCCAAAATTACTCCTCCTCTAAACGATAGTACCTACTAATACGGTGCACCATGCAAATGGTTTCATCTTAATGCATGTTTTGTTAGAATATCTGCATATTGTTCCACAGAGGATAGTAACACGTATTCGCCAGGACCGTGCCAATCGTCACCACTTGGGCCGAATTCAATAGCACCAGCACCCGTCTTCGCATAATAGCGAGTATCTGCGGCTCCATGCTGTCCAAATAACACGGCATCTTTTTGTGTTACTTCAGCTGTTACAACTGCAAGTGATTGAACAAAAGGATTATCTTCAGTTGTCGTAATTGCTGGTGTTTTACCTCCAGGTTTCACGATATTTTTAGGATTAATTGATTGGGCAAGCTCCGTCATTTCTTCGATAATATCTTCCCAATTTTGACCTGGTACAAAACGGATATCGTAATTGACTTCACATTGATCTGGTACAACATTATAACGGTCACCTGCTTGAATTTTAGCCAAATTGATTGAAGGATATTCATAATATTCATTGCTTGCTTTAGTGAATGGCAATGTTTTTAACTTCTCATGGAACACATAAGAAGCTTCAATAGCATTCGTACCTTCCCAAGGACGGGATCCATGTGCTGCCTTTCCGAAAAGTGTTACAGTAGCATGTAAAATTCCTTTAGATTGCACACTTAGTTTTAAACGTGTGGGCTCTCCACATATGACAAAATCACCCGAGCGTCCAATCTCAACGAGATGACCTGATGTTTTTCTTCCACCTGTTTCTTCATCCGTTACAATATGCAAAACAATCCGCTGTTTTAATTGTTCTTTAGCTGAAGAAATGCGACGAAAAGCTTCCATCATTGCTGCAACGCCAGCTTTCATATCCGCTGATCCACGACCATAAAGGCGATCGCCATCAATAACTGGATTAAATTGCTCGATTTTTCCAGGAACTACATCTACATGGCCATTCCAAACGATGGTAGTTGGACCTTGTCCTATTTCTGCGTGAATCATTAATCGTCCTTCATTCTCTATAATTTCATGTGTGATTTCATGACGATCCAACCATGTAGAACAAAAGCGAAGTGCCTCATTTGCACCATCCTCAGTATCACTTTTAATTGCTACTAAATTTTTCAACAATTCGATCATGTACCTTCACATCCTTATTGAATTTTATATACTCAGTATACTGATAGAGACTCTAGAAGTCACAGTACTACTGAACCCTCTTGCTTCTTTTCCCCACTTTCTGTACAATTAACCCGTAATATGAAAATTAGATGTTAAGTACCACAAGGGGAGCCTGTAATGGCTGAGAGTGAACGAGAAAAGTTCTAACCCTTAGAACCTGTAAGTTAATGCTTGCGCAGGGATGTGGATAGAAACCGACTCCAACGACGTCAGGCTCTGTCCTTGAGGTCGTTTTTTTGTGGTTTTTTTCACCCTGACATGCGATTTGCAGTACATCGCAAAAGGAGGAAGAAAGATGAGAAATCAAAAAGTTTTACTGCTAGTAGAGATTGCGATTTTTGCTGCGTTGGGGTTTGTATTGGATTTTGTTGCTTTTAAAATGCCGCAAGGGGGATCTGTCAGTTTAGTGATGATTCCAATTGTTTTAATGGCGTTCCGCAGAGGGGCATTAGCCGGCGTTATAACTGGGTTGCTAGTTGGCCTGTTGCAAATTGTTTCAGGATTAATATCAGTGACCCCGTTGTCATTTAATTTTGTAGTTATGCAAGTCATTCTAGATTATTTAATTGCTTATGGTGTAGTTGGATTCGCAGGATTGGTGCGATCACAATACTTTAAATATGCACAACAGAATAAACGTGGAAAATTGATAGTCACGATTGTTTCTGCTGTATTTATTGGTTCGTTCTTGCGTTATGTTATTCATGTTATAACCGGTATTTTCTTCTTTGGCATGTATGCTGAAGATGCTAATGTATTTATGTACTCGACTATTTATAATGCAACTTACATGATCCCAGTATTTCTATTGAGTGCTTTCGTGTGCTCATTACTTTTCTTAGCTGCCCCACGATTACTTGAACCAAATAAAACGGTGTAACGCGTTGCTCACTGGCTATCATGTACATTTGATAACAAGTGGACATAAACTGACTTGAATGGTCGGAAAGCGTCTTCTGGCGTTTGAAAATCATCTAATACTCTTAAAAGACAAGAGTTAAAATGTATATAAAATAAATCAACCTAGTAGATTGATTTCCTGAATGTTCAGAATGGTCCTGGCATATGGGAAAGCATCTTTTCTTATGGTATAGTATGGGATATATATTTTGAGAAAGAAGGATTTTAAGAATATGATTGCAAAAACAACTGAAGACTTTGAGTCGTTAAAAACAATAGGCAGAATCGTTGCTGAGATTCGCGACGCAATGCGTGCAGCAACGAAACCCGGTGTGACAACAAAAGAAATTGATGAACTTGGCGGACGTATGTTTGAAGAAACAGGAGCAATCTCAGGTCCTAAAGGGGAGTATGATTTTCCTGGTTTCACTTGCATTAGTGTAAACGAAGAAGTTGCGCACGGAATACCAGGTTCACGCATAATAAAAGATGGTGACCTCGTCAACATTGATGTTTCTGGATCTCTTAATGGCTATTTTGCAGATACAGGCATTTCATTCGCTGTTGGTGAAGGCCATAAGAAAATAGAAAAACTTTGTGAAGTCGCAGAAAGCTCTTTTGATCGAGCGATGTTAAAAGTAAAAGCAGGTGCACGCTTAAACCAAATCGGTAAAGCTGTTGAACGCGAAGCTAAACTTAATGGCTATACAGTCATCATGAACTTAACAGGTCATGGGATTGGTAAATCTCTTCATGAAGCGCCCCAACATATTCTGAATTATTATGATGCTTGGGAACCAACTATTTTGAAAGAAGGAATGGTTTTAGCAGTAGAGCCGTTTATTTCTGAAAAAGCGGAACATATCGTGGAATCTGGAGACGGCTGGACATTTTTAACGCCAGACAAATCTCTGGTCGCACAAATTGAGCATACAGTCATCGTCACAAAAGGCGAACCCATTTTAATTACAAAAATCAATTAACACGAAAACACCAACTGAGCGATTGCGCAGTTGGTGTTTTTTAAAAATATTAGAAAGTATAAGATTTTTCAAGCTACACCTTTTAACTTGGCGTAGCTATGTCTAGCCCCAAGCGCCAGCTCGCGGGGCACCTTAATGGGGTCAGAAAGACGATTTCACTTTTCATCTTTCTAGCGCCAGTGTCGAGCTAGAAGGCGCTTTCCGCTTTTTCTTAGAAGATAAGAAAGTATATAATTTTAATTCCATAAACCCAGTGTTTCAGGTCCTTTGGTCAAAAAGATGATTCATTACTATTGTTGATTTCCGTTTCAACGCCCTTTCATGTTTCGAAGCTAGCGTAGCGATGCAGAAACAGGCGGACGCTTTCCGCGGGGCGGTCGGTGAGCCTCCTCGGTCACTTCGCGATCTGCGGGGTCTCACCTGACCCGCTGATCCCGCTGGAAAGATATTGGACGAACTGTGATTCGTCCGATATCTTTGCGACGAGTAACCGCAGGAGCACATGTTTTTGCAGTGACGAGGAGACTGAAGCCATGCCCGCGAAAAGCGTCCACCGTAGCGAAAATTAACAGGCTACTATGGTTACACTTCTTAAAAGTACCTGTCGCACTTTGCACGGTTTTTCTTAATTAAATAGTAGTGAATGATTAACCTTGTACGCTTTTTGGTGATGAGCTAGAATTGCGCATTGATTTCTTCATAAATATAATGCCTGCAAGCATAACGGCACTTAAAAAAAGAGCAGCTGTTGAGACAAGTAGTTCATCAAAGCCATTGCGAACGGCTATACCAACAAAAGCCCAAATAAAGACGAGCACATAGGCGATATCAAAATGATGGTAACGAATGTGTAGTGCAAGTGCTGCACCGATTGTCATCATTATGACTGCCCATAAGGGATCACTTAATCCCCAGCCATCCCATTCATAATAGGTTAGAACATAACTAATATTAGCAATTGTTGCGACACTGATCCATCCTAAATAGATGGAAATGGGCAGACGACTCGTGATGTGGTTATCTGATACTGAATATGTTTTGTATAAAAGGATAAGTGTAATAAGAAATCCAATCATAACTACGACTGTTAATAAAAATTCTTCATAATGCCACAAGTAAATCCATGTTATATTCAAAATACAACTAATGATAAACAGAGTTGAGCGCTTTAAATAGGCAGCATCATCTTGTTTACTTTTTTTCCACATGCCAACTAGCCAAACGATTAACAATACGTATATGACAGACCAAATCGAGAATACATATCCAGCTGGTGTAAATAAAACTGGAAGACGATTGGAAATTTCACCTGTAGTTTGATTATTTAAAGGCAAAATATTAGCTAATGCATTAATAACAATCACACTAGTCAAAGCAATGACCATAAGTGCGAAACGACCCATAGCGTTCACCTCCCATACTTTAGTATAACGTCATGCCACAGTAACAACAAATACCTATTTACCAAAAATTTCTGTAAAATAACATATAAACGAATGGAGGGTTTAAGATGAATGTTCAATTAAGTGAATTACGCATGGAAAAACCATACGAAGATAACAAAAAATACAAAAAAGAATTAAAACAGCTCCAATACGACATGTTAAACGTTCAGCAACATTTATTCAACCAAAAAGTGGGATTAGTGCTTGTTTTCGAAGGCATGGATGCAGCAGGGAAAGGGGGAGCAATTAAAAGAGTAACAGAGAGATTGGACCCGCGAGGTCTTGTCGTTCACCCAATTTCAGCCCCACACCCACATGAATTAAGGCACCATTACTTACAACGTTTTTGGCGAAAGCTTCCTCAGCACGGTCAAATTGGTATCTTTGATCGTTCTTGGTATGGACGAGTATTAGTAGAACGGATCGAGGGATTTGCTACAAAGCCACAATGGAAGCGTGCTTTCAAAGAAATTAATGACTTTGAAAAATCATTGACGGATGAATCATACATTGTGGTGAAATGCTGGTTACACATTACAAAAGAAGAGCAATTGAAACGTTTTGAAGAGCGCCGAGAAGACCCCTACAAACAATGGAAATTAACCGATGATGATTGGAGAAACCGTGATAAATGGGCAAACTATGTTAGTGCTGCAGAAGACATGTTCAAAAAGACACATACTGAACATGCACCTTGGATAGTAATTGAAGCAAATGATAAGAAAAATGCACGTGTCATTGTTTTAAAAAGCATTCTAGAACATATTATGCAAGTGTGCAAAGAAAAAGGCATTCCTGTTATTAATCCACAACCCGATGTTTCGCAAGGCGAAGAAGCATGATATAATTATGTAGTATTTTCGGAAAATTTAGAAAGACATGGGGGAAATGAGATTGACTACCAAAACATATGCAGAAGTATGGGATTTAGATGTATTTTTTAAAGGGGGAAGTTCATCTCCTGAGCTTCGCGAACATTTAAATGCTTTAAACGTTAAATTAGATTTATTTGAACAAACATTATCAACTTTTGAGGTACCAAAAAATGAATCAGACGCAGATAAAATCGTATTAATTATAGAAGAAACGAAACAAGTAGCAGAAAACTTATCACAAGCTGGAGCTGTCGTTGGATGCTATTTAGCTCAAGATACAACAGACAAACAAGCAACCTTACTACAAGGTGAAATCGGTTCATTAGGAGCTCGATTTTCTTCGTCCATGTTAGTTGTACAACAACAACTGTCTAGAACAGAAGACAGTGTGTGGGCTACGTTGATGCAAGATAATCGATTAAAAGAATTTGCTTTCGTGTTAAATGAATGGCGAGATGAAGCAAAAGAATTGCTGTCAGAAAAAGAAGAAGACATGATCACGGCACTTGGCGTGGATGGTTATCATGGATGGAGTCAACTATATGATTTATTAGTTGGTGACGTGAAAGTTCGTGTCACAGTTGATGGAGAAGAAAAAGAGTTTTCTGTTGGGCAAGCGAGTAACTTAAGTTCTCATTCAGATCCATCAGTTCGTAAAGAATCGTTTGAAACACTTGAACAAGCTTGGACAGACAAAGAAGAGTTCTTTGCAAAAACACTAAATCATATGGCTGGTTTCCGATTAGCGGTGTATAAAAAACGCGGCTGGGATTCAGTATTAAAAGAACCACTGGATATGAATCGTATGAAGCAAGAAACATTAGACGCTATGTGGGGAGCAATTAGTGCTCATAAAGCACCTTTTGTAAAATATTTAAAGCGTAAGTCGGAGTTAGTTGGTGCAGACGCGATGCATTGGTACGATTTAGATGCACCTGTTACTGAATCTACAGAAAAAGTTTCGTATCAAGAAGGCGCGGAATTTATTTTGAAACAGTTTGGCAAATTCGGTCCAGAACTTGAGAAATTCTCGCGCAAAGCATTTGAAGATGAGTGGATTGAAGCTGAAGATCGTCCGAATAAACGTCCTGGTGGATTCTGTACGGGCATGCCATTGTCAGAGCAATCTCGAATATTCATGACGTATAGTGGAACAATGTCTAATGTTGCAACACTTGCTCATGAACTTGGCCATGCTTTCCATTCGCATGTACTTCGACCTGTACACTGGATGAATCGTCAATATGCAATGGGAGTTGCTGAAACAGCTTCAACTTTTGCAGAAATGATTGTTGCGGATGCCGCTGTAAAAGAAGCGACATCAGCTGATGAGAAATTAGCGTTACTAGAAGATAAAATTCAACGCAGTGTAGCATTCTTTATGAATATCCATGCTCGTTTCTTATTTGAAACCCGTTTCTATGAAGAACGTAAAAAAGGAATCGTTGCAGCTAGCCGTTTAAATACACTAATGGAGGAAGCACAACGTGAAGCATTCGGCGATGGACTAGGTGAAGTGCATCCTCACTTTTGGGCATCTAAACTTCATTTCTATATTTCACGAGTACCATTTTATAACTTCCCGTACACGTTTGGTTATTTATTCAGCTTAAGTATTTATGCAAAAGCAATTGAAGAAGGAAGTAGCTTTGAAGAGAAGTATATTGCATTACTTCAAGATACGGCTATCATGTCTGTTGAAGATTTAGCTATGAAACATTTGGGTGAAGACATCACACAACACGCTTTCTGGGAAAAAGGAATTGCACTATGTATTAAAGATGTGGAAGAGTTTCTTGAATTAACTTCATCTAAAGGGTGACTTTATGATTTTACTTGAAGGTCAAACTTGTTTTTTACGAACCTTACGTGAACATGATGCTGCTGAATTGGCTCATCTTGTGACGAAAAATCGATTTTACTGGTCTGTTTTTGAACCGAGACACCAAGATTCTTATTTTACAGCAGCTGTTCAACGAGAAAAAATATTGGAATCATTACATCATATGAAAAATCAACGTGAATTTAGCTTTGGTATATATGATATAAAAACAAATTACTTAGTGGGTCACATTTCCATGTATGGTATTAAAAGACTTCCTTTTTCTAGTTCATTTATAGGCTATTCCATAGATGAAATGAACATTGGTAAAGGGATTGGTACAGAAGCGGTCAAACTTGTTGTTAAATATGGAATGGAAGTTGTTGGTTTGCATCGAATAGAAGCCTATGTATCTCCACGTAATATTGGGTCGATTCGTGTTTTAGAAAAAGCGAATTTGCTACAGGAGGGCTTACTTCGACAACTACTTTTCATTAATGGAGAGTGGGAAGATCACTTCATCTATGCAATTCTAGAAAATGACTATTGAAAAGGTAAGGCCGCTTGGCGGAAATGGCGAATAACGATGAAAGGTTGGCTTCTCAATTGAGAAGCCAACCTTTTTTGTCGATTTCCCGGGAAATATATCGAGAGATAGGCGTATATATTTACAAATTCAAAAAATCATCATATACTATTATTATAAATCCTATAAGAATAGTGGGTATTAATATGAAAACAATTCCGAAGCCTCTCGTATTAGCTAATCAATGGACGATTGTTGTGTCAGTAGTCCTTTCACTTATAACTCAAACAGCATGGATCTTGCTGTTACCTTTAATCTCATGTCTTTTAGGTTTATTAGCAGGGTACAATCCGATTTTAGTTGTTGTAAAGAAATTTTTAACTAAGCCTTCTAATCAATATGTCCAAGAAGATTATGAGCAACTACAATTTAACCAGTGGTTAGCTGTAGGATTTTTAGTTATTGCTTGTATAAGTTATTTCATGAAATGGACTGTTTTGTTTAACATTGCAACGATAATGGTTGGTATTGCTGCACTCGTAGCCATACTAGGATTTTGTGTGGGTTGTTTCATTCGCTTCCAATACCAACAGTGGATGCATCGTCGAAAGAAATCAGTTGCACAATAACCTCAGCAAAACATAAAAAGAGAGCTGCCCTTAGTCATATTTTATGACTAAGGCAGCTCCCTTTTTTTACTTATCTTTTACCATATCTAATCTGCCTGTAGCAGGGTCAATGACTAAACCGTGGACTGGGAAACCTTTCACCATGAGTGGGTGATTTTTAACCATGTCTACACTATGTCTTACGCTTTCATGAACATCTTCAAATCCTCGTAACCACTCGTCTAACTCAACACCAGAATAGTTCAACATATTAATGGTGTCTTGAGAGATACCGCGATCAATCATTTTTTGTAGCATCTCATCCGGTTTAATGGCACTCATGCCGCAGTCATAATGACCGATAATATATATTTCTTCAGCACGTAATTCATAAACAGCTACAAGTAAACTGCGCATAATCCCTCCAAAAGGATGGTTAATAATTGCGCCTGCACTTTTAACGATTTTTACATCTCCATTTTTAAAATTCATAGCCTTTGGTAATAGTTCAAATAACCGTGCATCCATGCATGTTAAAATTACGACTTTTTTGTCTGGGAATTTTGTTGTAGTAAATTCTTCGTATTGTTTCTCGGATACAAATTTTTGATTAAAAGAAAGAATTTCGTTTAATAAAGTCATGTGTCAGTTCCTCCTATGTATATTACATTCTTATTGTAGATGATTTTTATGTAGTTTAGCCACTTTTATGTCACATTCCATTAGAAACATTTACGTCAAGACCTCTTATCTATTGAGAGGGAAGGAATTGTTGATTAAACTCAAATTATGTAGAAACACAAAGGATGAAATGATATGAATAACTCATTACTTCAAGATCAAGCACATGCGTTTCTTTCTCAATATGGAAAAGAAAGTGGACTGTCTGAAGAAACTATACATGAACGTCAATGCTTCATTAAAGACGAAATCGAGTCGATGGGCACCTATACGCACACCCTTGAAGAAATCACGTATGGAGCAAAGCTTGCTTGGCGTAATAGTGCAAAATGTATTGGCCGTTTATTTTGGGAAACACTCGACGTCTTTGATGCGAGGGATGTTAAGTCAAAAGAAGAGGTAGCACGACATATCCATCATCATATCCAGCATGCTACGAATGACGGGAAAATTCGGTCGACCATTACTGTTTTTCCAGCCATTAGTTCGCCTCAAACAGTACAATTGTGGAGTCATCAATTAATTCGCTACGCAGGTTACCAGGAGCAGTCTAGTGAGATTCTAGGAGATCCGGCTTGTCTAGAATTAACAATAGTTGCGCAAAGTTTAGGTTGGCAAGGTGAAGGGACTCCTTACGATATTTTACCGGTTATTTTTCAATGGAACGAAGAGCCTCCAAGTATGGTGGCAATTGAAAAGGCTGAAGTTCTTGAAGTACAAATCGATCATCCAATTAATTTAGACTGGAAATCTCTGAATTTAAAATGGTATGCCGTACCAATCATTTCAGATCGTTATCTTGAAATTGGTGGTTTGTACTATCCAGCACCTTTTAACGGGTGGTATATGGAGACTGAGATTGCAGCGAGGAATTTTGTGGATGCGTATCGCTATAATCGATTAAGAGATGTGGCGAATCAATTAAAGCTTGATACTTCAAGTACGACAACGTTTTGGAGAGACCGAGCGTTAGTTGAACTGCAGTATGCGGTGTATACGTCGTTTAAACAAGCTGGTGTTCAAATGGTTGACCATTATACAGCTGCTCAACAATTTCAGACATTTCGTGAAAAAGAAGAAAAACAACACAGGGAAGTCAAAGGGGATTGGACTTGGCTTATTCCGCCAGTTTCGCCTTCTTTGACACCTATTTTCCACCAAGGTATTGTTAATGAGGAATTGTCGCCCAATTTCGTTAAGCAAAAACGTCCAAAACTTTTCAAAAAAATAAGCGAGATGACAGAATCATCTCGCCCAACAGGTTGTCCGTTTCATTCGTGATTAACGGGCAATTTTTTGTATTTTATCCATCATTACAAGTGAACGTCCAGTACCAATTGCTACAGACTCAAGAGGTTGAGGAGCTATGTGAACAGGGACAGAGATTTCGTTAGATAACCATTCTTGCATCCCTTTCAATAGTGCACCGCCACCCGTTAAAACAACACCTTGATCAACAATGTCTCCTGATAGTTCTGGAGGACAGCTTTCAAGTGTTGAGCGAATCGCTTCTAATATTGATAATAACGATTCTTTTAATGTTTCTTGTACTTCAACAGAGCTAATGGTTATGGTTTTAGGAAGACCTGTTAAAACGTCACGTCCACGTATTTCCATAGTTTCTACTGTATGAGGTATTAAGGCATAACCCACTTCTATTTTGATTCTTTCCGCTGTACGTTCACCAATTAAGACATTAAATTGTTTACGAACAAAATGAATAATGTCTTCATCCATGCGATCTCCTGCAACTTTTACTGTGTTTGAAGAGACAACACCACCGAATGAGATAATACCCACTTCAGTCGTTCCGCCACCTATATCGACAATCACACTTGCAATCGGTTCGCTGACTGGAAGATCAGCACCTATAGCTGCTGCTACAGTTTCTTCAATCAAATGAACTTCTTTAGCTCCACTATTCTTAACCGCATCATGAATGGCACGACGCTCTACTGATGTTGCACCAGATGGTGTACATACCATGACGTTAGGTTTACGAATGGAGCTTCCTAATTTTTTACCAACTTTTTTCATGACCATGCGTAACATATCGGTTGTTACATCAAAATCAGCAATGACACCATCTTTCAATGGTCGAATAACAGTAATAGAGCCTGGAGTTTTACCAATCATACTCTTAGCTTCTTCACCAAATGCGATGACTTGTCTTGTTTTTGTATCCACCGCTACTACCGATGGTTCATTTAATATAATGCCTTTATTTTTTGTATATACAAGGATGTTAGCTGTTCCTAAATCAATCCCTAATTCAATACCTGAAAACATGCAGATTCCTCCTTAAAACGGTTTGCTACATAAGTATAGAGGATTTCAGCACATAATCCATATGGTACTTAATGACAGTTATCAATTGTTGCAACGAATTATAAGACATTAGGTGCATAAAACCGTTGAAATATAAGGAATATGTAGGATGCTGTCATTCGGTTGTTATATGGTTGTCGTTAAAATGTAAACAAATTGTTAAGTCATAACAAAAAGCAATCGTCCAAGGACGACTGCTTTTTGTACTATTCGTAGATTGTCTAGTATTTAAAACGCCCAGTTTCCAGCTCGGAAGATTGGTTCTTTCGATCCGTCTTCTAAAATCCCATCGATGTCCATTTGCTCTGAACCAATCATGAAGTCGACATGTGTAATACTTTGGTTTAAGCCGTTTTGTTGTAATTCTTCTTGAGACATTTTTTTGCCGCCTTCAAGACAGAATGCATAGGCACTACCGATTGCTAAATGATTTGAGGCATTTTCATCAAATAAAGTGTTATAGAAGAGTAATCCTGATTCAGAAATAGGGGATTGATGAGGCACTAATGCAACCTCTCCTAAATACTTCGAACCTTCATCTGTATCAACTAGTTGTTGTAACACTTCTTGTCCTTCGTCCGCTTCTACTTTAACAATACGTCCTTGTTCAAAAGTGATTTTGAAATTGTCTATGATGTTGCCGCCATAGCTTAATGGTTTTGTACTAGAGACCACACCATCAACGCCAGTTTTCAAAGGAACTGTAAATACTTCTTCTGTAGGCATGTTGGCCATAAATGTTTCGCCTTTTTCATTGACACTGCCAGCCCCACACCATAAGTGACCCTTTGGAAGTTCAATTGTAAGGTCTGTTCCTGGAGCAGTGTAATGCAATTTAAGGTAGTTCTTATTGTTTAAGTAATCTACTTTTTCATGAAGTGTTTCATTGTGGTTCGACCAAGCCTCAATCGGTGACTTAACATCTGCACGAACAGCTTTAAAGATCGCATTCCATAACGCAGATACTTGTTGATCTTCTTCTAGCTCGGGGAATACTTTAGCTGCCCATGATTTAGATGGCGCCGCAATAACAGTCCAGCTAATTTTGTCAGATTGAACATATTGACGATATTTTGATAAGGCAGTTCCAGCAGCTTTTTGGAATGCCGCAATGCGAGATGACTCAATACCTTTTAATAAATCAGGGCTTGAAGAAACAACGCTCATAAATGCTGCACCTTGCTCAGCTAGTTGTTCACGCTCTTGTATTTTCCAAGCTGGATATTCTGTGAAAGATTCACTTGGAGCTAACTCAAAGCGTGTACGTGTAATCACATCATCTGTCCAGTCGACAAATACTTGTTTTGCGCCAACTTCATACGCCGTCTTTGTTAATAAACGAACGAACTCAGGATTATCAATTGATGCCGTTATGTATAAACTTTGTCCTTCTTGAATATTTACGCCTACCTTAACAGCTAACTCAGCATATTTATTTAAGTTTTCATTAAAAGATGTCATTAGTTTATCTCCTTTTTTATACAAGCTACCTCTATAGTAGCAATATTCCAAGGAGTAAATCAATTGAAAAGTTCGTGTTGCGAAGGATTTTTTTATTAATGAATAGTATAAGGAGCATTATTTTAATGTGGTGTACATATTTTTGCAGAGAAGTTAATCGGAAATTTTGCCACAAATAGAGCGTTATTCATGTTTCATCCGATGGTTGGAAAAGGAATTTCTGTTCTGAACAAACTCTTATGAAATAAATTTGGTAACACGATTACTTAGAAAGAATAGTATATATGGATACGAATTGGAGGATATTTAATGTGCATTTACGTTTATCCAACAGGGGTTTATTATACGCCCTGTGTTAGTCGCGCTGAGCATGAATTAAGAAATACGATGCGTTTACTTTGGGAACAGCATGTCCACTGGACTAGAGCAGCTATTAATGGAATCTTAACTGATTCACCAGATTTAGATGCCGTGTTAGTTCGACTTTTAAGGAATGCTCCTGATATGGGGGACTCACTTAAACCATTTTATGGTGAGCAAGTAGGGGAACAATACAGCGCTTTAATCAAAGATCATTTAACAATTGCTGCTGAACTTGTAACCGCTGCAAAAGAAGGAGATACTCAAAGTTTTGAGGCGATCGATAAAAGGTGGTACGCCAATGCAGATGAAATTGCTGCTTTTTTAAGTTCTATTAATCCATATATCTCACAACAAGTCATGACAGAAATGATGCATGAACATTTAGACTTATTTAAAGAAGAAGCAGTTTTCATCCTTCAAAAAGATTATGAATCAGCAATTAATAAATTTGACGAAGTTGAAATGCAGGCTCTGCATATGGCAGACGACATTTCAAAAGCAATTATCCAGCAATTTCCTCAAATTCAACACTAGATATAAAAGAAGAACACCGTTGGGAATTCACAACGGTGTTCTTCTTTTATACATTCAAACGTTTTATAAATGACTTTAAGAGGAACTTATAAAGAAGGAGGGATTCGTATGAAGACTGATGTATTCATCACCGGAGGCGGAATTGGGGGATTAACACTTGCATTGAAACTAGTCCGTGCTGGTATCGATGTTGTTATGGTTGAAAAGTTACCAGGAAAGCAACCCGTCTATAAAGGCGAGCTATTACAACCCAAAAGTATGCAAATCTTTGATGGGCTATTAGTTTACGATGAAGTTACATCGAATGCCCAAATTATTGAGATTCTTGATTTGATTGAACTGTCAAAAACGTTACATGTAAAAGACCAGTCATTTATGGATTACACCGTCATTCCTGGGAAATACAATGCAGCCTATATGATTCACCATGAAGTGTTGAAAAATATTATTCGCAAAAGAGCAGAAATCTACCCAAACTTTCATTATATAAATAGTGCATCGTGTAAAGGAATCGAACATGATAAAGCACTCGTTCAAAAAGGGAAAGACCAGTTTGAAGTTGAAGCCACATTTTTCATTGGTGCAGAAGGAAGGGCTTCTGTCACTCGACAAGCAATGGGCATAAAAGTGGAACCAATCAAATATAACCACCACTTCATTACTGTTACGTTTCCACGCCCATCAAACTTTGTGGGGGGGCAAATTTTCTCTAGTTACAATCGATTTCTAGGGTTATTTCCATTACCTGATAACCAGGTGCGTTCGGTCTATTTAATTCCTGCTGGGGAGTATAAAAGAATAAAAGAAAAGCCTATAGACCATTTTCATAAATTATACACAGACTTAGCTCCGGCTATCGATGGCTATGTACAAAAGCTAGAGGACTGGTCCAAAATCCAATTAATGATTCCCATCATGTATCATGCAGATACGTATGTAAAAGGCAATAAAGCCATAATAGGAGACGCTGCACATGCCGTACATCCGATGGCGGGAGAAGGAATGAATATGGCGATTCAAGACGCTGATATATTAGGTGAATTATTGGTAGATATGTACAAGTTGTCTGCCCTCAATGTGGAAAACTTAAAGCAGTACGAAAACGTTAGAAAAGTCCGTGCTGATTACTTAATTCATTTAAGTCATTTATCAGCACTTGCTTATTCATTTCCATTCCAGCCGGTCAGTTGGATTCGCAGCAAAACATTTGAAAGAATGGAGGAAGATCCCGTCCTGCATTTCAAGCAAATGCTAAATGTATCGGGACTTGGTATGTGGAAAGAATCAGTGCGAGATCGATTCATTCAAGGCGGGATGATGCCAACGAGAAAGAAAGATTTGCCTATTGAAAAGAAGGAAATGAAGTTGTTTTCTTCAGAAGACGACTACCCTTGGAAATGGAAAGGGCTTTTGTAGCACATCGAAAGGTTTACAACTCAAATCTAACGTGTATGTAAATAAGAGAATATAAAACGGGAGGGATAGGCAATGATTGATGTGATGAAAATGTTTACAGCGCGTATGTGGATGAAACGAAATGTCCCTTTTTTATATTCCTGGCATGCATATGTAGGATATGAACTCGATTTATTTAAAGCGTTTGAACGTGGTGTAACAGTAGCCGACGTGGCTGATGCATATCAAATAGATGAAGTACTGCTTAATCAATGGACGAATGTTGGAGTATCGATCGGTCATTTAAAACCAATGAGCCGCGAGCGATATAAAACAGGAGCCATGTGGAAGCTACCACGACCAAAAGACCAATCGTCTTCTGGTGTTATATTAAAAGAAATGATGGAATTACATATACCGAGTTTACTAGCGTATCCTGACATGATGCGAAACAAGACACGCAATCATTTTGATTCAGACAAACATGCAGATACAGTGGCTCAAACAAGTCGATTGCTAGAAGTCATAGCTTTACCAAAAATCGCGAAATTATTAAAAGGAAATGACAAGCAACTAGTGCTAGACATTGGTTGTGGAGAAGGCGGATATATTAAACGTCTTGCTGAACGCTTTCCTGAATCCCAGTTCGAAGGTATAGAGGTTAGTGAATCAGTTGCGAAAACAGCTGAGAAATTAACAGACTCGCTTGAAAATGTATCTATCGAACATAGTGATTTGTGGGACTATGAACCGCAACAGGCATACGACTTAATTTTAATGAATAACATTATTCACTACATCCCACCCGAAAAAAGACAAGAATTATTTGAAAAACTGGGTCAGTGGTTGAGTGATGATGGAATACTATCGGTTGTTACACCGATATCCGGTGGCCAAGATAGTCCACCGTTTGTCGCGGCATTTAATAGCTTTTTTCATTCATTTGAAAATCTGCATCCGCTACCTCAAAAAGAGCAATTGGAACAATGGGGAGAAGGCGCAAATCTAGAATTCTTAGGTATTCAAACAGTCATTCGTGAAGGAAGTTGGTACGTAGTGCAATATAAAAAGTCCTCTAGTATGAACTAGAGGACTTTATTTTACCTATTTATTTACGTAATGATCCTAGTTCCGAAGCGATGGCTTGCATTTCACTTGGGCTAAAAGTAGAACGTTTCTTTACCATGGAGTACAAATCAAGTAATTCTTCATACTGGGAATCATCAAAATGCTCCGATTTCATAGCATCTACATTGACCATACGAAGTTTTTCCTTTATTTGATCAATCATGTATTCAACATTTTCTTGAGATGGTTGAGTTAAGTTCATTTCCGATTCCTACCTTTCGAACAATTATAGTTAATCATTTCATGGTACAGAAAAATTGTCAAATCAAAGTAAGGATTTGTTTTAATATGTGAAGAGAAGGGTATATTAAAGCACATTGAATTTTAATCTTAGGAGGTTTTATTGATGAGTGAAAGTAAATTTGTAAAAGGTATGATTGTTGGAGCAATTACAGGTGCAGGATTAAGTTTATTAGATCGTGCAACGCGTGAAGATGTTAAGTATAAATTGAAAAATGTATCATATGATGTTAAATATTATTCGAAAAATCGTGAGGACTTGAAACTGAAAATACAAGAAACAGCAGATAAGTTTCAAACTGTATATAATCAGTTTACGCAAGATGCACAATATATTACTGGAAAAGTTGAAGAAATAAAAACGTTATCTCCACAAGTTAAAACGCTTGTTACAGATACGAAAGATGCATTTGTTCAGTCAAAAGAAGAATATAAAACCATTGTAAAAAATGAAGAAGATGATTTTGAGATGCCAGTTCTTCCTGAGCATGTGTATGATGAGAAAAAATTCTCTTAAGAAAAGGACTGATTAAATGGCTAACGATGAAAAACCTATTCAACCTAGAGGCAGCCAAAAACCCAGTTCCTCATCTGGATTCTTAAGTAAATTGAAATTGATGCAATTTAAAAAAAAGAAAAGCAAAGGTCCTGACTATCCTTTTGATGTAACATCGTCAAAAGGATTCTTTCAAGAATTATTAGCACGTATTCAATATGTCGATGTGACGGCATTGGGTGCACAACTTGCTTTCTTTTTCTTATTAGCACTGTTTCCACTGTTGATTTTTATGGTGACTTTGTTACCTTATTTAAATTTACAACAGGATATGCTATTTAGTATTTTACGTACATATGCACCTGAAGAAGTATATACACTTATTGATGGTACATTGGCCGAAGTATTGAACGATCGAAATGGTGGATTATTATCGGTGGGGATTCTAGCTACTATTTGGTCAGCATCTAACGGGATGAACGCACTGATCAAGTCACTCAATCGTTCTTACAGCCTCGAAGAAACTAGACCTTTCTTTATTGCAAGAGGCATTTCGGTAATTTTCACTCTATTGCTCATTACATTATTCGTCATTGCTTTAGTATTGCCTGTATTTGGTGAACAAATTGGTATATTCTTATTCTCGTATTTAGGATATGAACAAGGCTTTTTGACGGTCTGGAATAGTATTAGATGGACAATACCACCAGTTATGATTTTTGTGGTTTTCATGCTTCTATATTGGATAGCACCAAACCGTAAATTATACTTGAAGAGTGTCATTCCAGGAGCTATATTTGCTACATTAGGATGGATTCTAGTTTCACTAGGGTTTTCGATGTATGTTAGTAGTTTTGCTAATTACTCTGCAACTTATGGAAGTATTGGTGGAATTATTGTGCTAATGATGTGGTTATATTTCTCAGGAACTATTTTAATGGTTGGCGGGCAAATTAATGCCGTCATGCAAGAACGAAAAGAAAAATTAGCGATGAAAAAAGCAGGAGCCGTCATATAGACGCTCCTGCTTTTTATTTGATTTTAAGTAACCGTAAGCCATTTAAAATAACGAGAATCGTACTGCCTTCGTGCCCAATCACGCCAAGTGGTAAATTAATAATTTGAAAGAAATTACTAAAGATTAAAAGGACAATGACCGATATGGAGAAAATGACATTTTGTTTTACCACTCGATTCATCTTTCGAGACAATTGAATCGCATACGTAATACGTGATAAATCATCTTTCATAAGTACCACATCTGCAGTCTCCAGTGCTACGTCTGTGCCTTGACCCATAGCTATACCAAGAGTAGCAGTGGCTAAAGCTGGTGCATCATTAATACCATCTCCGACCATTCCAACATTTCCATATTTCGCTAGAAGCTCTTTCATATGTGTGACTTTTGTTTCTGGTAAACATTCAGCAATATAGTCATCTACACCTGCTTCTTCCGCAATTACTTTAGCCGTTCGTTCATTATCGCCAGTCAACATAATTGTATAAATACCTGCTTTTCGTAATAAAGAAATGGCTTCTTTAGATTCAAGTCGAACTGTGTCTTTAAGTGCAAGGACTGCAATAATTCCGTCTTGATCAGCAGCGAAAATGACTGTTTTTCCTTCGTTTTCTAAACGAAGAGCTACTTCATTGTGAAATGACATTGCCTCATCATATCCTACAAAACTAGGTTTCCCAACTTTCCATTCTGTCGAATTAATATCCGCTTTAATTCCCCAGCCTGGTACATCTTCCATTTGTGAAATAGGGAAGGTAGTGACACCCTTCGTCATGCCAAATGAAGTTATAGCTTGAGCCAGTGGATGTGTGGATTGGGATTCAATACTCGCTAAACTCGCTAATACAGTCTGTTCATCTAACCCAGCCCGAACGATGAAATCTGTTACGAGTGGCTTTCCTTTTGTAAGTGTCCCAGTCTTATCAAGGGCGATCGCTTTCATATTACCGATATTTTCTAAGTGGACTCCACCTTTAAATAACAAACCATTCTTTGCGCCGTTGGAAATGGCAGCAAGCGTAGCGGGCATAATGGAAGCGACTAGTGCACAAGGGGATGCCACAACTAGTAAAACCATTGCACGATAGAATGTAGTAGTCCAATCCCAATCAAATATAAAGTGGGGGAGGAACATCATTAATCCAACAGAAATAAGAACAATTTTTACATATTTCCCTTCGAACCGTTCAATAAATTGTTGTGTAGGTGATTTTTCGCTTTGAGCTGATTGAACAAGTTCAATAATTTTTTGAACTAACGATTCACTACTTGATTTTGTCATTTCAATTGTTAAAACGCCGTTTAAATTCACAGTTCCCGCAAATAAGCCGTCACCTGCGTGTTTTGAAACGGGAATAGATTCACCACTTATAGCCGCTTCATCAATAGAAGTACTCCCCGTAATGATTACGCCATCAACTGGTATACGCTCCCCGGGTTTGACAAGTAAACGACTGCCTACTTCTAAAGTATTAACTAGGACGCGGTTTGATTGTCCATTTGCATCAAGTAGCCATGCTTCTTCCGGTTGCAAATTCATCAAACTGGATAATTCTTTTTTACTTTTGTTCATCGTGTAAGTTTCAAGTGCACCACTTAAAGAAAAAATGAAAATAAGGATGGCACCTTCAGCCCAGTAGCCAATTATGGATGACCCTACTGCAGCAAAAATCATGAGTAACTCAACATTTAGCTCTCGTCGATGAATGGTATTTAAAATGCCTTCTTTGGCTTGCGCAAAGCCACCTATTAGGAAGGCGGCTAAATATAAAGCAATGGATAGAGCACTTTCTCCATCTCTGCCAATAAACCAAGCAGAAAGAATTAACACACCAGAGAAGAGGGCAGCCACCAATTCCATATGTGGCTTAATTCGATTGAAAATCGTTAAAGAATCCTGTTGTTTAGTTGCTTCCATTTTCTTTCCTCCTGATAATGATATTCAATATCATAAGCCTGTTAATATACGAAAAGCTGGCACTCCCAAGGGGAATACCAGCATTTCAATAATTGTTATTAATTTAGAATCATTATAACATAGGAGATTTATAGAATACAATTGATTAAATTATTTATAAACACGATCACTGTATTTCGCTAATTTTTCAAGAGAAGATTTATCGACGTCTGCATGTAAACTGTTGCCGTGAGAATCCATTGTAACGACCGCTGTGAAGTCTTCTACACGTAAATGCCACATTGCTTCAGGAATACCAAATTGCATCAAGTCAACGCCTTCTACGGCTTTAATACAATCTGCATAGTACTGAGCTGCTCCACCGATTGCGTTTAAGTAGACACCGCCGTGTTCATTAAGCGCAGCAAGTGTTTTTGGTCCCATGCCGCCTTTACCCATTACCGCACGAATACCGAATTTTTTCATGATGTCGCCTTGATAGGGCTCTTCACGAATCGACGTAGTAGGGCCAGCAGCTTTAATATGGTAAGTACCATCTTCGTCTTTTACTACAACTGGACCACAGTGATAAATGATTTGTCCGTTTAAATCAAGTGGTGCATCATGTTCTGACAAGTATTTATGAATTGCGTCGCGACCTGTGTACATCATTCCACTAATTTTGACGACATCGCCAACTTGTAATTTGCGGATTTCTTCTTCACTAATTGGCGCACGAAGTTCAACGATTCGTGTAGAAGCTTCTTCAGCTGATTTGTCTGCATCATCTTTGAATTCCACTTTTTCACCTTCTTGGTATTGCCATTCGTTGATTTCGCCGGTTGTCGGGTTAATGTTAATTGCTAAACGACGGTAAGCCCAACAGTTATAAGCAACTGAAACAAAGAAGCTCGCTGGGATTCGGTGCATGACACCAATCTTACAACCAAGTAAAGTAGCTTCTCCACCAAAGCCCATTGTGCCAATGCCAAGTGTGTTTGCCTTTTCAACAATATATTCTTCAAGTTCAGCAAGTTGTGCATGTGAATTCACATCGTCTACTGAACGGAATAATTGTTCTTTTGCTAAATCATATCCAGAGGCACGATCGCCACCAATTCCTACACCAATAAATCCAGCTGAACAACCTTGTCCTTGTGCTTGATAGACGGAGTGAAGAATACATTTACGAATGCCATCTAAGTCACGGCCTGCACGACCAATTCCTTCAAGTTCAGCAGGAAGGCTGTATTGAATGTTTTTGTTTTCACAACCGCCGCCTTTAAGAATGAGCTTCATTTCTATGTAATCCTTTTCCCATTGTTCAAACTTTACAACTGGAACGCCTTCACCTAAGTTGTCACCACTGTTTTCGCCTGTTAACGAATCAACAGCATTTGGTCGCAATTTAGCGTTTTTCGTAGCTGTCACAATGGCACGTTTGATAGCCGCTTTAATTTCTAATTGGTTAACGCCAATTGGTGTTTTGATTTTAAATGTTGGCATCCCTGTATCCTGACAAATAGGGGAGACATTATCGTCAGCCATTTGAATATTCGTTGTGATGGTATCTAAACTCATCGCTGAACGAGTTCCAGCGTTCTCAGCCGCTTTGGCTTTGCTAACTGCACGACGTACATCTTTCGGCAAATTCGTAGATGTTTCAGTAATTAAATCATATATGCTTTTTTCTAATGTTTCTAAATACATGTGAGTTAAACCCCTTTTCATACAATACTTTAATCTATCCACTCACCATTATACTCTTTTCATGATGTGAAAAAAAGAAATGGTTATCATCGTGCAAAGCGGGAAGAGGATACGACTTGTGTACGTCTCAAACGGGATCATGTACATGTGGAAGCGAATGGACGGAAATTGAGTTGAATGGACGGAAAAGGTCTGCGAGTGGACAACAATCACATGCGAGTGGACAACAAGTGTCTACGAATGGACGATAATCACATGCGAGTGGACAACAAGTGTCTGCGAGTGGACGACAGTCACTTACAAGTGGACGAATTAATTTGGAACAGGCCAAGTAAGCATTTTAATTGAGTGGAATTATTGTGAGTTAGTTCCACCTTGAGGTGAATGGGCGGAAACAGTTCGTAGTTGGTCGGAAACCGTCTAAAGTTGGTCGAAAACAAATTTAGTTGGTCGGGAACAGTCTAAAGTTGGTCGAAAACCACATTAAAATGGTCGGAAACTTTCCACCATAGAAAAAGAGAGCACCATGGAGGCGCCCTCTAATTCAATCACTTATTTAGATTTTTTAAATTGTTCCATTTTAAGTTCTAAATCATCCATCATTGCAATTAAACGATCAATATCTTCAAGTTTAGTCGTTTCTGGTTCAATTGAATCTAATACTTCTAAGAAAATGTGTAGACGTTCTTTTAAGTATGTAACTTGTTGGTCATTGTCCGATATAGACTTGCCCATTTGAGACACCTCGCTTTACCTTTCCATCGTAGCCCATTTTTCGACATATTTCAACTTTAAGTAGGACTTTAGAAATATTTTATAATTAATTGTATTTTGAATATTTACAAAAGTCAGTTAACGTGATAAAGTAAACTTACTTCAACAAGAGAGGGGAGGCCGTAGTGAATAGTCGAAACCATTTAACCATTTAGAAGGAGGGGGTTCGAATATTTCACCGGCACAACAGCCGTGAATCGATATATGGATACTCAATTGGATATAAGTAATATTTAGAAGGCTCAGCCAATTATCTGTTCGCAGATCATAGACTGAGCCTTTGACATTGTCTAAACAAGTTCAAATGTTTCAATGACTTCCATAGATTGATCAACAGAACGAACCATTGAACAATTTTTCATCGTCACAATCATCGCACGTTCCATTTTAGCTGCATCGAGATTCGTGCCCTTAAGTTTAAAATGCATATGCACTTTTTCGAGTTTACTCGCTTCTTCAGGATTTCGTATCACTTCTAATACATTGATCTCCATTTCCTCAATTGGCATACGCATTTTCTCGCAAACTTTTCGAAGGACACCACCACTACAACCCACTAAAGACGAAACCAATAGTTGATAAGGTCTAAATCCTTTTGTTTCGTCACCAGAAATCGTTAGGGTTCCAAAATCTAAAGCTGTTTCAAAACCATTTTCAGTCATTACATATTTCAACTTGAATCCCTCCTTTATGGTAGAATTGTACCGAAACTTTGTTGAAATGAACATGATTTCAACTTGTATTTAGGAGGGCCACCATGAATCAATTTACAGCCTTAGAGAAAAGAAGATTTTGGATTTTAGTTGCAATCGTGTCCATCTCTGGTTTTTCACAAGGGATGTTGTTACCACTTATCTCTGTTATTTTCGAACAAGATGGACTTTCTTCATCTTTGAACGGATTGAATGCAACTGGGTTATACATAGGTACGCTTCTCATATCGCCATTTATGGAGCAGCCTCTTCGAAGGTTTGGTTATAAACCAATCATCATTGTCGGAGGGTTGTTAGTTTTTGTTTCATTGTTATTATTTCCATTATGGAAAAGCGTTGTATTCTGGTTTATTTTAAGGTTGTTTATCGGAATAGGTGACCACGCACTTCATTTTTCGACACAAACTTGGATTACAAGTTTTTCACCACATGAACGATTAGGGCGAAATATTGCGTTGTACGGATTATCTTTTGGTATTGGATTTGCTGCTGGACCGTTGTTTTTGCCGCTCGTATCTATTTATGAAGGGTTACCCTTTATTGTATCCGGTATTTTATGTCTAGCTGCATGGTCACTTGTGTTTTTTATTGATAATGATTTTCCTGGACATATGCATGAAACATCGACGATGCGAGGGACGTGGGCACGTTTTGGTGCAACCATTGGATTTGCGTGGGTTGCATTTATTCCACCGTTTAGTTACGGTTTTTTGGAGTCTAGTTTACATGCCATTTTCCCAGTCTATGCCCTTCGAAATGATTTCGATTTGTCGATGGTATCTATTGTATTAGCGGCATTTTCAACAGGTGGGATCCTGTCGCAGTTACCTTTGGGTGCTTTAAGTGATCGAATCGGACGAAGAAAAGTAGTACTGTTTGCGTTGTTTGGTGGAGCTTTTTCGTTTAGTATCGCAGCACTTCTTGAACATGATTTTTGGACACTTGTTTTTGCATTTCTTTTAGCGGGTTTGTTTGTGGGTTCAACGTTCTCTCTTGGTATTTCGTATATGACCGATTTGACCCCAAAAGCATTATTGCCAACAGGAAATTTATTATGTGGAATTTTCTTTAGTATTGGCAGTTTAACTGGACCGTTTATGGGTGGAGTCTTTTTACAATTTTTTGAGGGCTTAAGCTTTTTGTGGCTGGTGTCGTTATTTTTGTTGTCGTTAAGTTTATTGAGTTTAATAAAGCCAAAAAAACAGCAAGTACAATCGACGTGACAATCGACTGTGCTTGCTGTTTTATTTTTAGGGATTGTTGCAACCAAATTATAAATCTTTAGTTTTAAAGGTATCTCCACCTTCAATGGTTCCGGACTCATAGCCTTTTTTAAACCAACGCATACGTTGTTCAGAAGTACCGTGAGTAAAGCTGTCTGGAACGACATGGCCTTGCGTTTTCTTCTGAATATTGTCATCGCCAACAGCACTTGCAGCAGTAATGGCTTCTTCAACGTCGCCTACTTCTAGATAACCTTGCCCCTCTGCATAATGAGCAAAGACACCAGCATAGTAATCAGCCTGTAGTTCAAGTCGGACTAAGTATTTATTGAATTCTTCCTCACTCATTTGATTGCGTAGTGCCATTACTTCTTTGTTGGTACCAAGTAATGTCTGAACATGATGTCCTACTTCGTGTGCAATTACATAAGCCATTGCGAAGTCACCAGGTGCTTCGAATTTTTTATTGAGCTCATCATAGAAGCTTAGGTCAATGTAAAGCTTATAATCGCCAGGACAGTAGAATGGACCTACTGCAGAACCAGCTGTTCCGCAAGCTGATTGAACTTGATCTGTGTATAACACCATAGTCGGTTCTTGATATTCAGATCCTTTTTCTTTGAATAACTCAGTCCATACTTCTTCTGTATCCGCAAGAACGACGGAGACGAATTGAGACAGCTCTTTTTCATCTTTTGATTCTTCATAGGGAGCAGAATTATTGGTATCGGTACCTTGAATATTGTTCAGTATATCGCCAGTATTTCCACCGCCTAATAAGGTCATGATGATGACGATGACTAACCCAATACCACCACCAGCAATCCCAATACCCCCAGCGCCAATTCCTTTACCTCGACGATCTTCTACGTTAGTACTTTGCCCTCGACCCTTCCACTTCATGACAATTCCTCCATCTATCAAAATATCCTTTTTAAAATAATAATTACTTATTGTCGTTATTCCCTACAATTAAAAATAATAATCCTCTATTTGAAACAAAAAGAAAAAGCATGCTCGAATGAACATGCTCAGAGAATTCGTGACGATATTTAAAGCGTTTTTCTCACTAAAAGTGTGACACTTTCAATTTGTGCAGTTTGAGGGAACATATCAACTGGTTGAATGTATTGAATGTCGTATACTTTACGCAACTGACTCAAATCTTTTGCTAATGTCGATGGATTACATGATGTGTAGACAAAGCGTTTTGGTCGTACATTTAATATTGTTTTTAACAAACTATCTGCTAAACCAGTTCGTGGAGGATCTACTGTTAATACATCCGGCACAAAACCTTCACGGCTCCATGTTGCAAGCCATTCTTCAGCTGTTCCTGTTTCGTAAGTAGTATGTGTAAAACCGTGATTTTCCGCATTTTTCTTAGCATCAAAAATACTATCCCCAACGATGTCCATACCGCGAATTTCCTTCGCGTCCTTAGCTAACCAAAGACCAATTGTACCAACACCACAATATGCATCGACAACTGTTTCTTGTCCAGTTAATGCAGCAGCAGACTTAATTTCGTTATATAAACGAACAGTTTGTGTAGGGTTTAGTTGGAAAAAGGCACGTGCTGATAAATCAAAAGAAAATTCACCTAATTCTTCGTGCAACGTTTTTTTGCCATGAAGCACAATTGTACGCTCTCCGAAAATTAAAGAAGTTTGCTTTGAATTAACATTTTGAACAATCGATACTACTGCTGGATCAATGGCAATTAGTTTATCAATGAGTTGCTGACGTTTCGGCATTTCGGCAAGAGTTGTGACGAGTACAAGCTGGATTTCTCCAGTTTGAATACCAGTTCGGACAACAATTGTTTTTACTAAACCATTGTTTGTTTCTTCATCATAAATCGGGATTTTTAGCTTTTCAAGAATGCGTTTCACGGCATTCGTAATACGTGTTGTGTTCGGGTGTTGGACGATACATTCATTAATATTTAACAACTCATGTGTACCTTCTGCATAAAGACCAGCATGAACTCTGTCTCCAGCTTTACGTACTTGGAATTGGCTTTTATTACGATATTCCCATGGGTTCTCCATGCCTATTGTTGCGCGAACATCAATGTTTGGTGCAATATCTTTTACATAGCGTTCAAGAGATTGCATAATCATATCGCGTTTTTCGATTAACTGCTGTTGGTAAGTCATATGTTGCAATTGACATCCACCACATGCTTCATATACAACGCAAGGTGCTACTTGACGGTGAGGCGATGCTTTGCGAATCTGTAGGATGCTTGCTTCAGCAAAATTACTTTTAACGACTTGTACTTGTGCAGTTACTTCTTCGCCTGGTAATGCGCCTTTAACGAAGACCACATTGCGTTTAAAGTACCCAATGCCTTCTCCGTTAATTCCTAGGCGTTTAATTGTTAATGGGAATTTTTGACCTACTTCTATCATTGATTGTTGTGACAAAATGTATCCACGTCCTTTACTACTGTTGACTATAGTATATAGGACAGACGTCTTAATGGAAAGACAACGGGAGTTCACTTGTCTCATTAACTAATGCGTCTAAGGATGAGAATGTATATCCTTTGGCTTTGGCATCTCGAATAAAGTCAGGCAAAGCAGCTGCATTATCAGGGGAGACCGTGTGCATCAATATGATGGCACCGGGATGAATTTGATTCATCAAGTGGTTGTAAGCGTAGGCTTTTCCTAGAGGGCGGTTTGCATGCCAATCAACAAATGCTACCGACCAAAACATATGACGATAACCAAGTTCATTTCCATAGGCAAGTAAATTTTCGCTAAAAACACCTTCAGGAGGACGCACAAAACGCGTTTTACTAACGTCTGTTTTTTCAGCTAATAACTGATCAAATTTATCCCACTCTTCTTTCATTCGAGCTTCTGATAAATTGGCCATGTTCGGGTGTCCGTAAGAATGATTTCCGATTTCATGACCTTCCTTAATCATTCGATTAACTAAATCCGTAGCACTTTCAACGTAATGACCTGTGAGAAAAAAAGTGCCTTTCACTTTTTCTTTTTTTAAGGTATCTAAAATGGGAGCGGTATAGCCATTTTCGTAGCCATTATCGAACGTCAAGTATAAGATTTTTTCATCCGGAGAACCTTTATAAAAAGCACCATATTTTTTTAAGAGTACATCAAAGGCGCTACCAGCTTGTGCTTGTTTTTCTTCAGAGCCTTTCTTAAATCCCCAGTTCAGTGATTCAGCTTCCACTTGAAATGGATTTAATAAAATACCCAAGGTTAAAATTACACATGAAACTACGATGCCTAAAGTATGTTTTATCCACATAAAAACGCAACCTTTCTTTTTACGATAGGTTGCGTTTTCTAGAAGATCTTATGCATAAATGTTTTTGAGTGCTTTTTGTAAATCTGGATAAGTAAATTTAAAGCCATGTGTTAATAACTTATCAGGCATAACACGTTGGCCTTCTAGTACTAATTGACTTTTGTCTCCGAGTGCGAGCTTTAATGCAAAGGAGGGAACAGGTAACCAATGTGGACGGTGCAATACTTCTCCTAAGATTTTACCGAACTCAGTCATTTGTTTTGGATCTGGTGACGTAACATTAAAGGGACCTTTAAAATCATCATTCTCTATTGCATAAAGCAAGGCTTTGGCAACGTCTGATACGTGAACCCAGGATACCCATTGATTTCCTGAACCGACTTTTCCGCCAACACCCATTTTATATGGCATAGCCATTAGAGGAAGAGCGCCTTGATCCTTGCCAAGAATAATTCCAAAGCGCCCATAAGCTACTCGAGTTCCAAATTTTTCTGCTTCTGAGGCTTTTTTCTCCCAATCTTCAACCGTTTTTGCAAGGAAGTCTGAACCGCGAGAGAAAGATTCTTCTGTATACGTCGCCTGTTCAGAAGGGGGATAAATACCAATGGCACTTGCATTTACAAGAACAGTTGGTTTTTTTGAAACGGTCCCAAAAATACGCAGAACTTCATCTGTTGCTTTCATTCGACTATCATAAATTTTCTGTTTTTGTTCTTCAGTCCATCGACCTTCATTAATTGACGCACCGGCTAAATTAATCCAAGCATCAACGCCATTCAGCTGATCCTCAGGTTTAGCTCCGTCTACAAGCCATTTCACCATATGTACGGAATCATTTGACGCTTTAGGAGAACGTGTCAAAATGTATACTTCGTGTCCATTATCGGTTAATTGTTTTGTAATCTCCTGTCCAACAAAACCGCTTCCACCCGTTATCGCAACTTTCATGTTTGTTCCTCCTCTAATAGTAGATTGTATTTGTATAGTACCCGTTCTTTAGTAAGTGTACTCAAATGAATGTGCCATCAATAATGTGTATACTTATTAAGTAGAGAATATGAGGTGAGATAGTGGTAATAATCACAAAAATAGCACGTCAAAAAAATAATCCCGAACGTTATAACATTTATATAGAGGAAAAATATGCGTTTGCAGTAGATGAATCACTGTTAGTGAAATACCAATTATCAAAAGGCAAAGATCTGGAAGACTTTGAGCGCGATGAAATTGTTTTTGACGATGAAGTCCGAAAAGCATTTAATAAAGCCCTTGATTATTTAAGCTTTCGCATGCGTAGCGAATATGAAGTGAAAAAGAAATTGCTTGATGCAGAATACGGTGAAGCTGTTGTTTTGGAAGCTATTCAAAAATTATACCATTTAGGGTTTTTAAATGACGAATCGTTTTCAAAGGCTTTGCTTGAGACTCAAAAGAAGACAAGCAAAAAGGGACCTCGTGCCATTCAACAGGAATTAAGGAATAAAGGGATCGAAAAATCGCTACAAGAGGAAGTGCTCAAAACGTATACTGAAGATGATCAAACTGAAGTAGCACAAGGATTGGCTGAGAAAATTGCCAACCAACAATCATCTAAAACACCAAGACAAGTAAAACAAAAAATTCAGGATACCTTATTGCGCAAAGGATACTCGTATGCGATTATAAGCAAAGTAATTGAGGGAATTGAATTTGAAACAGAGCAAGATGAGTGGGAAGAAATGATCGCTGATCAAGGAGACAAGATTTGGCGGAAAGTTTCTGTGAAATTCACAGGTTATGATCGTAAGAATAGAGTTAAACAAGCCCTGTATTTAAAAGGGTTTCCATCTGAACAAATCGAAATGTTTATTGAGAAAAAGGAGTTAGAAGAAGATGGCGATTGAAAAAAAGTACAGCCAAATGATTGAATCAGAGTTGAGACAAGAAATTGCTAATTTGCTTGAAAAAGCAAGAAAAGCTAGTCAACTTGGCTATGTAAATGAATATGCCGTGTTGGAGCGGAAAGCGATTATGGCACAAGCTTATTTAGTCGATCCCGCACAGTTTGTTCCTGGTGAAGTATATCGAATAGAAGGAGATCCAGGCGTGTTTTTCCAAGTAGATTATTTAAAAGGTCGTTTTGCTTGGGGATATCGTATGGGTGGAGAGAAATTTGCTGAGGCATTACCAATCTCCATGTTGAAATCATTAAAGGAGGGTAAATAATATGACCGAAAAAATTGAAGAACGAATTGAGCAATTAATAGAAGAACTTGCTGCAAAAAATGAAGCACTGTCTGCTTCTAAAGCACGCGTATGGGTTGAATTATTATGGTCTGACTTTGAATCATCATATGCAAAAGCGGGATATGATTATAAAGGTGCCGAGGTTGCAGAAAAGGTAATTCGTCAATGGATTAATAGCTACGGCGATCGCATACATGAGTTTGCTGGAAATAATCCGAAATATGCTCATTTACTAAAAAATGATGATGATGATTTAATTCAATAGCAGTGTATTTGTAGTCCTTTTTAGAGTGTGAAATATGTTGATTTCTGTTGCGGTGGATGCTTTCCGCGGGCACGACTTCAGCCGCTTCCCTCGTGATGCTCAGTCCAGGGACTTCAGTTCGTGCTGAATCCGCTGAAGTCGCCGCCTTTACTACAATTAATAAACTGTTATTTAACATAAGCAATAAAAAGTACACGACCGTGTAGAAAAAATGTTGATTTCCATTGCGGCGGACGCTTTCCGCGGGCACGACTTCAGCCGCTTCCTTCGCGATGCTCAGTCCAGGGTCTTCAGTTCGTGCTGATTCCGCTGGAGTCGCCGCCTCCATTCCAATCAACAAAAATCCCTGTAAATATAAATGTAATATAGAGGCTTTTTGCGGCAAACAAGGCACAAATGCTCTTTCGATAGTATCAAGAGTACTAAAAGCTAGGGAATATGCGACTCTGCGTAAAACGGGGTTTATTGACACCCATGCTGAGGAACGAGTGAGAAGCCTTGCCTGTTCGCCCGTGGTAAGGAAGCCAATACCCGCTTTTATGTGTAAGATAGATGTTGTTTAGCATCCCATTTGTGATAGTCAAAAATGCTCTCTTTTTTCTGTACCTACATTTGAAAATGTAACCATTTATTATTGTCTGTTTTGCACATGATGAACTTAAGGTTGATTGCAGTGGAAGACGGCGAGAAAAACATGTGCTCCTGCGCTTACTCGTCGCAAAGATATTGGACGAATTGACAGTTCGTCCAATATCTTTCCAGCGGGAATAGCATGAGCTGAAGACCCCGCAGACGAGCTTGCTCGTCGAGGAGGCTGAGGCCATGCCCGCGGAAAGCGTCCGTCTGAAATGGAAATCAGCTTTCACTAAAAATAAAAAAGGAACTGCCCTTAGTCATATTTTATGACTTTTAGGACAGTTCTCTTTTAATTTGGCATAAAGTCTAATTTTTTATGAAGCTTGTCTTCACTGAAAATCCAACCTGTATAGGAATTAAGAATTTCCAACTCTTCATTTAAATGAGCAACAGCAACAAATGGATAATAATCGTTACTACGGTAGCGTAAATCGATTAAGCGCACTTCGTAAACATGTTCATGTTCCGTGATTTCCCAACGATAAATCGGTGAGAATGAAATAAATGCTTGCAAATTTTTATCTTTTAAAGCAGCTTTTACAAGTGGTGAATCTGGAATTTCCTTGCGCTCAAAGCGATCATAAATATTGATTGAACGACCATATGCTCGTCCTACATAATGATGCGTTGGTGAAATTGCGGCAATCCGCCACTGGAAAAATCTAATCGTTGGTGCAATGATGATTTCTTCAGCACTCGGAATTGTATTCCTAACAGCATGTCTAACGGCGTGTTGGACAGCAAATCTGAGTAGATAATAGACGAATATGATTCCATACATTAACAGTATGGTGAAGACTGGATCAGCTCCGAATGCCCAAAATAGCAGGGCGACAATGTGTAATCCAAAAATAATCGGGTCAAATGTGTTTATTACCCCAAGCGCTACCCACTTAGAAGAAAACGGTCTAAGAGCTTGTGTGCCGTATGAATTGAAAATGTCGACGAATACATGCAAGAATACGGCTAAAAACGTCCATAACCATAAATGCAGTAAATCTGCACCTGGTATGATTAAATGGAGCACCCCTGCAATCCCAAGTGGCCATAATAATACAGCCGGAATGGAATGGGTAATGCCGCGATGGTGGCGAATGTATACGGCGTTATTTCGTAATTTTAATACTGTATCAACGTCAGGGGCTTGTGAACCAATGATGGTTCCGGCTATAACTGCTGTTGCTGTCATTGAATGGTTAGCAACGACTGGATCAATCATAGCAAGTCCGCCTAAAGCAATTCCCATTACTATATGAGTACCTGTATCCAACTGTCTCAACTCCTTCGAACGGAGATTGTCCGAATAATTTTGTTCATCATAAGATATTTTTGTTAAAATAACAACGGGTTAGACTTTATAGTATGATTACTCTCTTCAGTTTGGTATACCCGAAATGTATAGGGAGTAATCAACAGAATTTAGGTGAAAAAATGAGTGAATTCAATAAAATCACATTTCGAAAGTCTTTAATTGAATGGTATCTTGAAGAAAAGCGTAATCTACCTTGGCGAGAGACTTCAGACCCCTATAAAATTTGGGTATCTGAAATCATGCTGCAACAAACGAGGGTAGACACAGTTATTCCATATTATAATCGCTTTATTGATGCTTTTCCTAGCATGGAAGAGTTAGCAAGTGCTGATGAAGAAAAACTCTTGAAGCAGTGGGAAGGACTAGGTTACTACTCACGTGCTAGAAATTTACAAGCAGGTGTAAGGGAAGTAGTTGAAAACTACAACAGTGTTGTACCACAGACAAGAGAAGAAATATCAACATTAAAAGGTGTAGGACCTTATACAGCTGGGGCAATTTTGAGTATTGCTTACGGCAGACCTGAACATGCAGTGGATGGCAATGTAATGCGTGTCTTGTCACGAGTACTTCTTATTAAAGAAGATATTGCAAAACCAAAAACTAGAAAAATTTTTGAACAAGCTGTCTCAGAAATCATCGATGTGCAAGACCCATCTTCATTCAACCAAGGGTTAATGGAGTTAGGTGCAGTTATATGTACTCCGACTTCTCCGAAATGTTTATTATGCCCAGTGCGTGAAAATTGTTCTGCTTTCTTCGCAGGGGAACAAAATGATTTACCTATTAAAACAAAAAATAAAAAAACAAAAGCGTTACACTATGATATCTATGTTGCCCAAAATGAGCACAAACAATTTCTAATGGAAAAAAGACCCGAAACAGGTCTTTTAGCGAATATGTATCAGTTCCCTATGATTGAACACGCATTAAAAGAAATGGATACCATTCTATTATTACAAGAACGTTATGCTATACATTTTTCAAAAGAAATTGATTTAGGTACTTTTAAACATGTCTTTTCTCATTTAACATGGGAAATGAACTGTTTTGTTGGACATGCAGTTGGAGAAAGCCAATTAGACACATGCAAATGGTTAACTATAGAAGAAATAAAAGAAGTACCAATGCCTGTTCCGATGTTAAAAATATGGAAGGCATACATTGAAAGGGGAAATTAATATGACAGCAAACAAAGTGGCTCTTGTCACAGGTAGTAGCCGAGGACTAGGAAAAGCAATAGCGATTGAACTTGCGAAAAATGGATATGATGTTGTTGTTAACTATGCACGTAGCAAAACAGCGGCACTTGAAACCGTAAAAGAAATAGAAGCACTTGGTCAAAAAGCACTTCTTATTCGTGCGAATGTAGGAGACATGGAAAAATTAAAAGCAATGTTTGAAACTATTCGCGAAGAATTTGGCCGTTTAGACGTTTTTGTAAGCAATGCTGCATCGGGCGTTCTTCGTCCAGTGATGGAACTTGAAGAATCTCACTGGGATTGGACGATGAACATTAATGCCAAAGCGATGTTATTTGGAGCGCAAGAAGCAGCTAAATTAATGGATCGCGGCGGTAAAATTGTGGGCGTTAGTTCATTAGGGTCAATCCGTTATTTGGAAAACTACACAACAGTTGGGGTTTCAAAAGCTGCAATTGAATCAATAACACGTTATTTAGCTGTTGAACTCGCTGCTAAAGGCATTGCGGTCAATACTGTCTCAGGTGGAGCACTTGATACAGATGCGTTAAAACATTTTCCAAATCGTGAAGAGTTATTAGATGACGCGAGAAAAAACACGCCAGCTGGTCGCATGGTTGAAATAGACGATATGGTGAAAACGGCGATGTTCTTGATTTCTGACGGCTCAGATATGATTCGTGGTCAAACAATTATTGTTGATGGTGGACGTTCAATCGTCATGTAAAAAAATTTAAGAATAAAATTTCACTTTCTGCACACATTAATGAGCATGGAGGTGAAATACACATGGCAAATAAAAATGACAGCAACCAACCAACAAACGCAAATTACGTTAAGCAAAAAAATGCGCAATCTGCTCAAAAAGCTACAACTCCTCAAGGAACTAACAATTATAATACTGAGTTTGGGGCAGAATTTGCTCCTAAAACAAATCCAACTGAAGTAAGAAATCAAAATCAACAATCAGCACAAAAAGCTACACAACCACAAGGCGGTATGAACAATCGTAGTGAGTTTGGAGCAGAATTTGCTTCTCAAACAAATCCAACTGAAGTAAAAAAACAAAATCAACAATCTGCACAAAAAGCTTCAAACCGCAACAACAATTCAACAAAATAATGAGTTTTTCACTTCCAATCAGCGAGGGCTTTATGCCTTCGCTGATTTTTTTGCTACAGTTTTTACATAGAGGTTGTTATAATGGGTACACAATACAATATATAAATATTTTGTGCTTTGACGAAAAGGTGGGCTTATCCATGTCAATACCAGCAGAAGGAGAAACGATTCAGATCCACAGCTACAAACATAACGGCAAAATCCACCGCGTCTGGCAAGAAACAATGGTTCTCAAAGGAACAAGGAATATTGTTATCGGCGCGAATGAACGAACAGTCGTTACCGAGTCTGACGGTCGCACTTGGTTAACACGCGAACCATCGATTTGTTATTTCCATGCGGAACATTGGTTCAATATCATTTGTATGTTGCGTGAAGATGGTGTGTACTATTACTGCAATATAAGTTCACCATTTATTTACGATAACCAATCTTTAAAATACATTGATTATGATTTGGATGTAAAAGTCTTTCCAGATATGACTTATACGATTCTAGACGAAGATGAATTTGAAGATCATAAAAAACAAATGGATTATCCTGAAGCAATTGATTTAATTTTGCATCGCAATGTGGAAAAACTTATTAGTTGGATTAAACAGCGTAAAGGACCATTTGCACCAGACTTTATTGAGGTGTGGACAAATCGTTATCTATTTCACAAGCAACTTAAAATAAGCGAGTAAATGATACCTGTTGAAATCCAACAGGTTTTTCATTTTTTGAAAAGGAAGGTTAATGTATGAGCAGTACGAAAAGATATATGAAGTTTGTTAAACCCTATACATGGCAAATTGTTTTTACAGTTGTCATCGGAATCGTGAAATTTGCCATTCCTTTATTTATTCCGTTACTCATTAAAATCGTCATAGACGATATCATAAGCGTTGATACATTGACGGATGCTGAAAAAACAACGCAGTTATTTTACTGGTTAGGTGGAACAGCGCTCATTTTCTTCATTGTGAGACCGCCGATTGAATATTACAGACAATACTATGCTCAATTAGTCAGTAACAAAATATTATACGATATCCGTCAAGAACTATACGGTCATCTGCAACGCTTGAGTTTACGTTTTTACTCGAATACACGAGTGGGCGAAGTCATCTCACGAGTGATCAATGACGTGGAACAAACGAAGAACTTCGTGATGATCGGCTTAATGAATTTATGGCTAGATTTAGCAACAATTATTATTGCTGTAGCAATCATGCTAACGATGGATATACCTCTTACATTAGTAACACTACTGGCATTCCCGTTCTATGCAGTTAGTGTGAAATTCTTCTTTGGACGATTAAGAGATTTAACGCGAGAGAGATCACAAGCCCTTGCTGGTGTTCAAAGTTATTTACATGAACGTGTTCAAGGGATGAGTATCATTAAAAGTTTCACTTTAGAAAAACATGAACAACAAATTTTTGATAAAGCTAATGGTGAGTTTTTAGAAAAGGCAGTGGATCATACAAAATGGAATGCTAAAGCCTTTGCAGTTGTAAACACAATTACAGATGTCGCACCGCTATTAGTAATTGCTTATGCAGGTTACCAAGTCATAAATGGAAACTTAACTGTCGGAACAATGGTTGCATTTATTGCATACATCGAACGACTTTATAATCCATTAAGAAGATTAGTGAATTCTTCTACTACATTAACGCAAGCATATGCGTCTATGGATCGAGTGTTTGAATTAATGGATGAGAAGTATGATGTCGAAGATGGACCAAATGCGAAAGCCTTATCATCTGTTAAAGGTAAACTTCAGTTCGACGGGGTTTCTTTCAGATACGAAGAAGAAAACAATTTAGTCTTGAATAATATGAATTTTACCGTCGAGCCAGGCCAGACTGCTGCATTTGTAGGGATGAGTGGTGGAGGGAAATCTACTATTATAAGTTTGATTCCTCGTTTTTATGATGCAACAAGTGGCTCAGTTAAAATTGATGATTTAGACATTAGAGATGTGAAAATCAATTCTTTACGTGAGAACATCGGAATAGTATTGCAAGATAATATACTCTTTAGTGATTCTGTAAAAGAAAACATCTTAATGGGAAGACCAGATGCTACGGATGACGAAGTAATTGAAGCGGCAAAAGCTGCCAATGCGCATGACTTTATTATTTCGCTTCCTGAAGGTTATGACACCAAAGTAGGAGAGCGGGGAGTCAAGCTTTCAGGTGGACAAAAACAACGAGTAGCCATTGCCCGAGTGTTCTTGAAAAACCCTCCTATTTTAGTTCTAGACGAAGCAACGTCTGCTCTAGATTTAGAAAGCGAATCCTTGATACAAGACTCTTTAGAACGATTAGCACACAACCGAACAACGATTATTGTGGCACATCGTCTATCGACAATTACACATGCGGATCAAATTTTCGTTATCGATCATGGTGAATTAAAAGAACAAGGAACGCATAGCGAACTGATGGAATCGAAGGGTATATATTACAATTTATTTCAGGTTCAACAATTAGATATGGATTAATATGGGTTCTCCTTAAATGGAGGCCCTTTTTTTATCGGATAAAATAAGTACTACTTATAAAAAAACTATTGCAATTATAATTAATCTTTGTATAATAAGGAACATATCGAATGTTCTGAAATAATGTTTAGTTTCGTAAAAGGAGGGACATCATGAGTGAACGTAAAGCCATTCTTCAAGTAAAAGGTCTTCAAACGTCCTTCTTTACAGATGACGGTGTAATTCCAGCAGTAGACAATATTGATTTTTCTGTTCACGAAGGAGAAGTGCTTGGTATCGTAGGTGAATCCGGTTGTGGGAAAAGTGTTACATCCTTATCCATAATGGGTCTAGTACCAAGTCCTCCAGGGAAAATTACAGGTGGAGAAATTCTTTTTGGAGATAGAGATTTAACGAAGTTAAGTGATAAAGAGATGCGTAAAGTAAGAGGGAACGATGTGGCGATGATTTTCCAAGAGCCAATGACGTCCTTAAATCCTTTATTCACAATCGGCAACCAGTTAATGGAAGCGATTCTTATTCATAAAAAAGATTGGTCGAAAAAACAAGCTAAAAATCGTGCGATTGAAATGTTGGATTTAGTAGGTCTGCCACGTACTGAAGAATTGATGAAAGATTATCCTCATCAATTATCGGGTGGTATGAGACAACGTGTCATGATTGCGATGGCTTTGGTGTGTGATCCGAAAGTATTAATTGCGGACGAGCCAACCACAGCACTAGATGTAACGATTCAAGCTCAAATTTTAGCATTAATGAAGGATTTAAATGAACGTTTAAATACGGCTGTGCTGCTGATTACACATGATCTCGGTGTAGTTGCTGAAACATGTGAACGAGTCGTTGTTATGTATGCTGGTCAAATTGTTGAAGAAGGACCAGTTCCTATCATATTTAAGGATCCTCAACATCCGTATACAAAAGGATTGTTGCAATCTGTACCAGATATGCGATTTAAAAAACAAAGATTGTATTCGATTCCTGGTAACGTTCCAAAACCAGGTTCCATTAGCACAGGATGTCGATTTGCAGCACGTTGCGAATTTGCATTTGATAAGTGTTTAACTGAGAATCCAGACTTGTATCAAACTTCGTCTGTGCATAAGACAAGATGCTTCTTGTACCAAGATCAGGAGGTATTGACTCATGACAGAACCCTTATTGAGAGTTGAAGGACTAAAAAAATATTTCCCTATTCGCAAAGGCTTACTTAGTCGAGTTTCTGGACATGTAAAGGCTGTTGATGATGTTTCCTTCTATGTTAATAAAGGTGAAACTTTAGGAATTGTAGGAGAATCCGGATGTGGGAAATCTACTACTGGTCGCATGCTTATGAGATTGCTAGAACCAACTGAAGGTAAAGTGTTTTTTGATGGTAAAGAATTGACGAGTATTTCAAATGACGATATGCGAAAAGCACGTCGTGAAATTCAAATGGTTTTTCAAGATCCATACGCATCACTCAATCCAAGACATACAATTGAGAAGATTTTAGAAGAACCTTTAATCGTTCACGGAATTGGTGATTCAAAAGAGCGCAAAAAGAAAGTCCGCGATTTCCTTGAAATTGTTGGGTTAAGTAGTTACCATGCAAAACGCTATCCTCACCAATTTAGTGGAGGGCAACGCCAACGTATTGGGATTGCCAGAGCTTTAATGACGAATCCTAAACTCATCATTGCAGACGAACCGGTGTCTGCACTTGACGTATCGATCCAAGCGCAAGTTTTGAACTTAATGCAAGATTTGCAAAAAGAATTAAACCTAACTTACATATTTATTGCGCATGACTTAGGTGTTGTGCGGCATATAAGTGACCGAGTAGGGGTTATGTACCTTGGCAAAATGGTTGAGGTCGCAGTAAGTGAGAAGCTTTATGATAAGCCTCTACACCCCTATACACAGGCTTTATTGTCTGCTGTACCGGTTCCGGATCCGAATTTTGTGCGGGAGCAAATCCTTATTAAAGGAGATATTCCTAGTCCATCAAATCCGCCGTCCGGATGTACATTCCACACGCGCTGTCCGTTTAAAATGGATGTGTGTACAAAAATCGTACCAAAGCTAGAAGAACTTGAAACAGGTCATTCTGTTGCCTGTCACCTATATGGTGAACACGCGCAACAATGATAAATAGAAAATTTGGAGGGGTCAATTTGAATAAAAAGAAACTGTGGTCACTTGCTTTGTTAGTAATGCTAATCCTCTCGACGGTTTTAGCAGCATGTACGTCTGATTCATCAGATGGTGATAAAGGGGATGACGGAGAAAGTTCAGAGCCTAAGATCTTAGTATTTGGTCGTGGTGGAGATTCTGTATCTCTAGACCCTGCAAGAGCAACTGATGGAGAATCATTTAAAGTAACACAAAACATTTTTGAAACACTATTAAACTTTGGTGAACAAGATACAACAATTAACGAAGGTCTTGCAACTAAATGGGAGCCTTCTGAAGACGGACTTACTTATACATTTACACTTCGTGAAGGTGTGAAATTCCACGATGGTACAGATTTTAATGCAGAAGCAGTAGTGAAAAACTTTGAGCGTTGGGCAAATGGAACTGAAGATCAATTCCCTTACTACGCTTCAATGTTTGGTGGTTTTAAAGGTGACGAAGGTCATGTAATCGAATCTGTAACTGCAGAAGGGGATACTACAGTCGTTTTCACATTGAAACGTCCACAATCTCCTTTCTTGAAAAATATTGCAATGAGCCCGTTCGCAATTGCAAGCCCAACAGCATTTGAAGCATCTGGCGACAAATTTGGAGATAATCCAGTTGGTACAGGTCCATTTACATTTGCTGAATGGAAGAAAAATGATTCAATAACTATTGATAAAAACGCTGATTATTGGGATAAAGACTTACCAAAATTAGATAAAGTTATTTTCCGTGCAATTCCTGATAACTCAGCTCGTTTGAATGCTTTATCTACAAACGAAATTGACTTAGCTGACGGGATTAACCCAACAGATACTAAAACAGTAACAGATAATGCTAAATTACAATTATTTGAACGTCCATCAATGAATGTAGGGTACTTAGGTTTAACTAATACTCGACCTCCATTTGATGATGTAAAAGTACGTCAAGCAATGAATCATGCAATCGATAAACAATCTATCATTGATGCATTCTTTAATGGTGGAGCAGAAGTTGCAAAAAACCCAATGCCACCATCAATCAGTGGTTATAACGATGATATTGCAGGATATGAATATGATCCTGAAAAAGCAAAAGCACTTCTTAAAGAAGCGGGTCTAGAAGATGGCTTTGAAATGGAACTATGGGCAATGCCTGTTCCAAGACCATATATGCCTGATGGCACTAAAGTGGCAGAAGTTATTCAAAAAAACCTAGCTGACATTGGCATTAAAGCAAAAATCGTTTCTTATGAATGGGCAACATATTTAGAGAAAACTAAAAATGGTGAAGCAGATGCCTTCATGTTAGGTTGGACTGGCGATAATGGTGATGCCGATAACTTCCTATACACTTTGCTTGATAAAGACAATATCGGAAGCAATAACTATGCTTACTACAGCAATGACGAAGTTCACGATATCTTAATTAATGCACAATCAGAAGTTGATGAAGACAAGCGAAATGAACTTTACGCTCAAGCGCAAGAAATCATTTTCGAAGAAGCACCTTGGGTACCACTTGCACACTCAACACCACTTCTTGCGGGTAACGCAGATTTGGTAAACTTTACACCACATCCAACAGGATCTGATAGATTAAATAAAGTAGACTTCAAGTAAAAGACAGATTGATGGGGAGAAGTCTTCGTGATTTCTTCCCATTTTTTTATGACTACACAAAGATAAATCTATTTCAATTTTTTGTGACTAGCTATGTGGGTGTCACCATAAGGTGTCCCGCTCCGCTTTTCATTGCAATACATACTGCATTAGATGGAGAGGTGAAGACAATGCTTCACTATATCGGACGAAGACTCTTACAATTAATCCCCGTACTATTAGGCATGACATTCGTTGTTTTTATGATTATTCGAGCAATACCGGGTGATCCAGCCCAAGTAATATTGGGGCAACAAGCATCAGAATCAGCAATTCTTGCACTTCGCGCAAAACTGGGATTAGATAATCCTTGGTATATTCAGTACTTTGATTACTTAAAGGGCCTTTTAACAGGTGATCTTGGAGAATCTATGCGTACGATGAATCCTGTTACAGATGAAATTTGGACATACTTAGCAGCTACTTTTGAATTGTCTCTATTCGCTATCGTAGTAGCTGTTATTGTCGGAGTGAATGCAGGTATTATTTCTGCGTGGTTCCAAAATTCATGGTTTGATTATACGGCTATGATTTTAGCATTAGTAGGTGTATCAATGCCGATCTTCTGGTTAGGGTTAATGCTTCAATACATTTTCGGTATTGAACTAGGTATCCTGCCAACTACGGGTCGTGAAGAAGTTCGAAATCCTGTAGAATCAATGACCAACATATACGTGCTAGACACCATTATGCAAGGTAGGTTTGATCAATTAGGCACAGTTTTAAAACACTTAGTGTTGCCTGGTATCGCACTTGCGACTATTCCGATGGCGATTATCGCACGTATGACACGTTCTAGCATGCTTGAAGTAATGCGTTCTGATTACGTTCGAACTGCTCGTGCGAAAGGTCAAAAAATGTTCTGGGTTGTTTACAAACATGCATTAAAAAATGCGATTATTCCTGTGTTAACCATTATTGGTCTTCAAATGGGGATGCTTCTTGGAGGCGCGATATTAACGGAGACAATCTTTGGATGGCCTGGAGTCGGTCGTTATATTTATGAAGCAATTAACTTCCGTGACTATCCTGTCATTCAATCTGGCATTCTAGTAGTAGCATTTATTTTCGTTATGATTAACTTAGTCATTGATGTGCTATACAGCTTAATTGATCCACGAATTAAATATGATTAAGAAGGAGGAATCTCAACATGGCCAAAATGGAGCCTAAATCAACTAATGTAGCACCACAATCAGATAAAGTAGCTGGCCCTTGGTATGAAGCGTGGCGAAGCTTTAAGAAAAGTAAAGTTGCCGTCGTAGGCGCTGGGATTGTCCTATTCTTTATCATCGTGGCTTTGATTGGCCCTTTGATAGCACCTCAAGGCATTAATGAGCAAGCGTTAGGCAATCGACTGCTGAAACCCTCTGGTCAATTTTGGTTGGGCACAGATGACTTTGGTAGAGATATTTTATCTCGTATCATTCATGGAGCACGAATTTCATTATGGGTTGGATTCTTTTCTGTAATCGGTTCGGTAGTAGTTGGTAGTATTTTAGGAATTGTAGCAGGGTATTATGGCAAATGGATAGACACAATCATCTCTCGTGTTTTTGATATTATGCTCGCTTTCCCAAGTATTTTACTAGCTATCGCAGTTGTTTCAGTATTAGGACCATCTCTACAAAATGCTTTAATTGCCATTGCGATTATTAACGTGCCTAACTTTGGTCGTTTAATACGTTCCAAGGTTTTGAGTATAAAAGAAGAAGAATATATTACATCAGCAAAAGCAATCGGTATGCAAGATATCCGTATCTTGTTCTCACATATTTTGCCAAACTCAATGGCTCCAGTAATTGTGCAAGGAACACTAGCTATTGCTACTGCTATTATTGAAGCGGCTGCACTAGGGTTCCTAGGTCTTGGCGCACAAGCACCAACTCCAGAATGGGGCAAAATGTTAGCAGATGCTCGTGTGAATTTCATCAATGCACCATGGACGATGTTTTTCCCAGGCCTAGCTATTATGTTAACTGTATTAGGGTTTAACTTAATGGGTGACGGTATGCGTGATGCATTAGATCCACGAATGAAGAGTTAAATAGAAGAAGCTATCCATTTTCCTGGATAGCTTCTTTTTAGGTAAACAAGTATATGTATGTCACTCACAGGAAGCCTTCCGCCCATTCAACATAAATTTCCGCCGATTCGCTTGCAGATGGACACCATTCCTCCTGAGTAAGACAGTAGTTTCGAAAATGTCCTCTCCGCGCCAGAAAATATGTTAATCCACAAAAAAGCAGTCATCCCAATAAAGAGATGACTGCTTTTAGTTTAGAAGCCGTCTTCGAGTTCGACTTTGATTTCTTCACCATGATAACTTTGATGAGAAATGATAAGCGTATCCAAATGCTCTAACTGTTCTTCATAATCTAATACTGCGGACAATACATGTAGTAAATGATAGGAGGAAAATATTTCTTCTTCCTTAGATAGCGCGATTTCTCGTGCGAAAATCTCCATTACTTCATGACGTTTAAGTAAAGCTTCATTTCCCATCCATATAGAATGCTCAGGTTTTAGCTTCCCGGTATATTTCAAATGAAGTTGTTCATGATACGTTAATAAAAAGTCGAGTCGTTCCTGAATCATTAAACGGAAATGCTCAGGTAGATTGGCTAATTCATTTTCATATAAATGAAGTCGTTTTAAAACTTCCCAGCTCTTATTAGCTACAGAAATCATTTGGCGATAGACTACTAATTTACGGGCTTTCGCACGTTTTTCGTTACGGAAGTAGCTACGATCTTCTTTATAGAACAAGTAAAACTGATCGATTTTTATTAGACGTTCTCGCAATTTTTCAAGTGCTTGTTTGGTTGCCGTGTGTTCAGACGCTTGATGCTTCGCTAATCTCGTCCAGCGAATTAAATCATCAGTTGTCAGATGAATCGAATGAAATAACTTCGTTTCATATTTAGGTGGCATGAACACTAGATTAACAACAAATGCCGCGAGTACACCAACCACAATCGTAGTAAAACGAATGAGGGCGAATAGTATAAAATCATCACTCTGTACTTCCATAATGGCAATGATAGTTACAAGTGCCAAGGAAACGGATTTCTCTAACTTTAATTTCAACATAATTGCGATTGTAATAACGGCAGCTAAGCCAACTGCAACATAATGATGACCAAATATGAGGGCGAAAAGAACGGCAATTCCAGCACCTATTAAGTTTGATTGGATTTGTTCAATAACGGATAAATATGAGCGATAAATAGACGGTTGAAGGGCAAATATAGCCGCGATTCCTGCAAAGATAGGAGACGGTAAATGCAATAAATCAGCCAAGAACAGCGCAAAAACGATTGCGACACCCGTTTTAACGATTCGTGCACCAAGTTTCATAAATGTAGTATTTCCTTTCTTATTTCCAAGCTTTTACCTAACTTACAGTAGCAATGCTTGTGGGTCAACCGGAACTTACGCAAGTTGTGAAAATGCGTGGTCTACTGCGACTAACGATTGCATAACATCTTCTTCGGTATGGGCAGTTGTTAAGAACCAAGCCTCATACTTAGATGGAGCTAAATTGATGCCTTGTTCTAACATTAGTTTAAAGAATCGACCAAAAATCTCACCATCTGTTGCTTCAGCTTGATCGTAATTTTCAACTGTCACATCGGTGAAGTAAATGGTTAAGGCGCCAATTAAACGATTGATTGTAATCGTCACGTTATGTTTAGTAGCAGCTTCTAAGATCCCTTTTTCTAAAATTGCACCTAAGCGGTCCAACTCTTCATAGATACCCGGTTGCTTTAATATTTCTAAACAAGCAATTCCAGATAATATAGACGCAGGGTTGCCTGCCATAGTTCCCGCTTGATAGGCAGGTCCAAGTGGAGCTACTTGCTCCATTATCTCTTTACGTCCACCATATGCACCGATTGGTAAACCGCCACCAATGATTTTTCCTAGTGCTGTTAAATCAGGAGTTAACCCAAGCATATCTTGAGCACCACCATAATGGAAACGGAATGCTGTAATGACTTCGTCGTAGACAATAAGAGCACCTTTTTCCTTCGCAATATTATGAACGAGAGGCAAGAAGCCTTCTTTTGGCTCAACAATTCCAAAGTTTCCTACTATCGGTTCCACTAAAATACAGGCAATTTCTTCTCCCCATTGATCCATTGCTTCTTGGAATGCCTTTGGGTCGTTAAAAGGAATTGTAATTACTTCATTGGCTATCGATTTAGGAACACCTGCAGAGTCAGGAATACCAAGTGTAGCCGGCCCGGATCCAGCAGCAACGAGAACTAAATCAGAGTGTCCATGATAACATCCTGCGAATTTCATAATTTTACTACGACCTGTAAAAGCACGTGACACACGAATCGTCGTCATGACAGCTTCAGTTCCTGAATTTACAAAACGTACTTTATCCATTCCTGGCATTGCTTCTTTTAACATTTTGGCGAATTTTACTTCGTGGGGGGTTGGTGTACCATATAACAAGCCGTTTTCAGCAGCCTTCGTTATAGCCTTTGTGATATGTGGATGTGCGTGCCCTGTAATGATAGGACCATAAGCGGCGAGGAAGTCAATATACTTGTTACCATCTACATCCCAAAAATATGCGCCTTGTGCTCTTTCCATGACTGTTGGTGAACCACCGCCTACAGCTTTGTATGAACGTGATGGGCTATTTACCCCACCAACGATATGTTTTAATGCTTCTTCGTGTAATGCCTCGGAATTTGTTCTCTTCATAAAAAAATCCTCCGTTCCTTATCTACCATTCTTAATAATAGACAAAAAGGAATGAGAACGCCAAGAAAATTGAAACTCTGTCCATTATTCGGTACGATTAAACAAATAGTAAAGTGGAGGGATTATACATGACAACACTCGAAGGTTTGCAAGCACCTGATTTTACACTAAAAAATGAAAAAGGTGAGGATGTCTCACTTCGTAATTACGCAGGAAAACAATATGTATTGCTTTATTTTTATCCGAAAGATGCAACACCGGGTTGTACAACGGAAGCTTGTGACTTTAGAGATGCACATGAATCCTTCAGTGATTTGAATGCGGTCATTTTAGGCATCAGTCCAGACGGAGAAAAAGCGCATACGAAGTTCATTGAAAAACATGGACTGCCATTTTCATTATTAATAGATGAAGACCATGCTGTTTCAGAAGCATATGGCGTTTGGTTACTCAAAAAAATGTATGGGAAAGAATATATGGGAATCGAACGTTCCACATTTTTAATTGATCCGACTGGAACCGTGGTAAAAGAGTGGCGAAAAGTAAAAGTTAAAGGACATGTAGAAGAGGCTCTAGGATTATTACGTGAACTAGGGACTGTCCAATGACAAATGTTTTATTTACTTTCACTGTTAAAGAAGAATTAATGGAAAGATTGCGGAGTGAATTTCCTCAAGTGAATTTCACTTTTTCAACAAGTAAAGATAAAACTGAACTACAAAAAGCGGAGATTATCATGACATATGGCGAAGACATAACTAAAGAAACACTAGACCAAGCCCTAGCCTTGAAATGGTTAATGGTGGCTTCAGCAGGGTTAGAAAAAATGCCATTACGTGAAATTGGTGAGCGGAACATTTTAATTACAAATGTAAAAGGCATTCACAAAACACCCATGTCAGAATCTGTTATGGCACATTTATTATCAATCAAGCGGTCACTTCCGTGGATTTATTCTCAACAACGTAAGAGTGAATGGAGCAAACGCTCTGGTTCGAGTGAACTCTTTGGAAGTACAGCTCTAATCTTAGGGCCAGGTGCAATTGGCAGTGAAATTGGACGTTTATTGCAAGCGTTTGGCGTCAAAACAATTGGTTGCAATCGTTCGGGGGATCAAGCGCCACACATGGATGGTATGATTAATTTTGAACAATTAGATGAAACACTACCTACAGCAGATATTGTCATTTCAGTTTTGCCAAGTACGCTAGAAACACGTGGATTGCTTACATATAATCATTTTGTCCTGATGAAGAAAGATGCCATTTTCATGAATTTTGGGCGTGGGGATTTAATAATAGAAGAACAATTAATAAAAGCGATGTCAGAACGTCAAATTTCGTTCTCCGTATTGGATGTTTTTGAAAATGAACCATTAGGAGAAGATCATCCTTTTTGGGACATGGATGGGGTAATCATTTCCCCCCATGTTTCAAGTCACTCTTCTGAGTATGTTCCACGAGCTATAGAAATTTTTATGGAAAACCTTCAGGAATGGCTTAATGAAGGAACAGATTTTCAAAATGTAATAGATGTAGAAAAGGGGTATTAACATGAAGATATACACAAAGACGGGCGACAAAGGAACAACTTCACTAATTTATGGCTCTCGAGTAGCTAAAAATGATGCACTTGTAGAAGCTTATGGTACGTGTGACGAAGCAAACTCGATGATTGGACTCGCCATGAGTTATGTACAAAATGAATTTTTTGAAGAAAAAGAAGAAGTTCAACAAGCTTTCCATCAAATACAAACGACACTTTTCCATGTCGGGGCAGAATTAGCAACACCAGCAGGCAAAGAAGTGAAGTGGAAGTTAGAAGAGAGTGAAGTCACGAAGTTGGAAACATGGATTGACCAATGGGATGCACAGTTACCTCAATTAACTAACTTTATATTACCGAGTGGTCACCCAGCAGGGGCAGCTCTTCATGTTGCTCGGACTATTGTGCGTCGTGGCGAACGTTCAGCTGTAAGTATTGGTGAAGATGTTTCTCCACTAGTGTTAGCCTATTTAAATCGTCTATCAGATTTCTTGTTTGTTGCTGCACGCTTTATTAATTTCCGTCTAGGACAAAAAGAAATAGGATTACACGCTGAGTAATCCCTTGATATAAAGGGTTATTGTTGACTTTCACCTCACATCTTCCTTATACTAATTATAACGATTACAAAATAAGAATCTTTATGAAGTGAGGTGCATGGCGATGACTGAAATGCATTTACGCGACGCATTGGAGACTTTGAAATCTACTGGAGTTCGAATTACACCACAGCGTCATGCGATTTTAGAATTTCTCATTCAATCTATGATCCATCCAACTGCAGACGATATATATAAAGCACTTGAAGCTAAATTTCCAAATATGAGTGTCGCAACAGTCTATAATAATCTTAGAGTATTTAGAGAATCGGGATTAGTTAAAGAATTAACATATGGTGATTCTTCTAGCCGTTTTGATTTTGTGACCAATGACCATTACCATATTATGTGCGATTCATGCGGCAAAATAGTTGATTTTCATTATCCAGGACTAGATGAAGTTGAACATTTAGCTTCTCACGTAACTGGTTTCCAAGTGAGTTCTCATCGGATGGAAATTTACGGTACTTGCCCGACATGTGTTTTACAAGCTACAAAAGTTCAATAATAAAAAAGAGCAGTAACTTGCTCTTTTTTATTTTGCACAAAAAAATAGCCAACATCCAAAATATGAATGTTGGCCTTATCAATTATGATTTTTTTCGATTTAACGTTTCGTCAAATTCTTGACCTTCTAAAGAAGGATCAAGCGTAAGCGGTTCTCGGCAATACATACACATATCAACGCGGCCTAATACTTTCGTATACTTACCACAGTTTGGACAAACAACTTGAACGGCTTTAGTTGATAACATCCCAATCCATGCATAAACTCCTGTACTACCTAAAATTGCAAGTAGCCCTAAGAACATAAACAATGTCATAATGATTTCATGTTCTCGGAAAAAGATTCCGATATACATAATGACAAATCCGATAAATATTAGTGATAATGCAAACGAACGAATTCGATTTATTTTATTTTTATAAGGTTTCATATTGTGTTCCTCCTTAATCATGTTTACTATACCATAATTGGTAGTGTAAATCGTTTGAAGGAATCTAACAATCTTTGTCGAAAAAAGTACATATACCATTTTGATTATTTTTTGAGGGGGAACTATCGTTGGAACAAATTCTGCGTCCTATTTATCAGGAAAGAGCGAGCCAACCAAACACGCTCGGTGTAATCTTAATCGAGAAGAGAGAAAAAGTTAGTCAAATCACAGATACATTCGATACCATCTTATTAATTTTAGCAAAAGACGCTGAGCAACCTGTTTTTACAAAGCATTATACGTTTAATGATAAAAAAGCTGCGATGCACATTGTCACGGAGAAACAATTACGAAAATGGTTGCTTCTCGGAACAAATCGAAAAATCGTAGATTGGATTTTTTACGGACGGGTCATGTTCGATCGAAACGAGTTTGTTCATGAATTAAAAACAGAACTCAAAGATTTTCCGTTTTACGGTCGTAAAATAAAAATGGGGATAGAGTTTGCAAAACTTATTCGTCGTTATTTAGAAGGAAAAGTTTTCTTTGAACAAAAAAACTATATGGATGCTTACAATCACATAGTGGATTCATTACATCATCTTGCACGCTTAGCTGTTTTTGAAAATGGGCTACATCCAGAAGTAACCGTTTGGTCGCAAGTCAAAATTATGGAGCCTGCTATCTATAAACTGTATGAAGAACTTCTATCGAGTGATGAAGCCATTGATAAAAGATTAGAACTCCTGTTTTTAGCTAGTGAATTTATGATTCATTCTAGAACGAAGGATGGTTCGCGTCATATATTAGAAGTGATGAGTAAAAAAGAGCACTGGACGATTCAGGAATTACATGAACAAGAAGAGCTTCGTAACTACTCTGTTGACTTAGAAGTCTTTATCGAATTCCTTGTTGATAAAGGATATATTCATATTGAACGAGTGGAAACGAAAAGTAATAATATCTTCCATCGATATTATAAAGTTGAACCAATTGATCAAGAGGTACGTAGCGAATAAGACACTTTATAAAGTGTCTTATTTTTTTCTTGACGAAAGGATGGAACACTGGTTATAATAGTAAACGTCGCTAAGCAAGTGAGTTTTTAAAAATAGATTAAAAAATAGATTTAAAAAGTGCTTGACTCTCACACTTCACGATGCTAAATTAGATAAGTCGCCAAAACACGCGACACAAAATGAACCTTGAAAACTGAACAGCAAAACGTCAACTAACAAGCGGAACGCACTTCGGTGCCGGAAGCACAAACGTTTTCTTACGCCGACACCTGTTGGTATTGAAAACAAACTTGAACTTAACCGTTCATTATAAACGTCAAATTTTTGACGCCAGCAACAAAGTCGAGCTAATCGACTCACCTATTATGGAGAGTTTGATCCTGGCTCAGGACGAACGCTGGCGGCGTGCCTAATACATGCAAGTCGAGCGGAATGATGAAGAAGTTTGCTTCTTCTGATTTTAGCGGCGGACGGGTGAGTAACACGTGGGCAACCTACCTTGTAGATTGGGATAACTCCGGGAAACCGGGGCTAATACCGAATAAACCATTTTGCTTCATGGCAAGATGTT